>NZ_JAYFUL010000010.1:0-163589 GCF_034928825.1 Arcicella aquatica
CAATATGAATAAAATTGTATTTTTCAAATAAATCACCTCAATAAACATGAAAAATCCACCCAAAACATGAGTGGATTCTATTATAAATCAATATCGAAAAATAATTTTCAAGGGAAGCCAGGAGCAGTTAATAAAATATCCCTTGTTATTTTATAATCGTAATATATGAAATATTTAAACCCTACAAAACTTACTTAGAATAACTTCTTTTTTTGATACGACTAGTCTATCCTACTCCATCACCACCAAATCACTCCTCCTAGCCTCAGGAATTACTATCAGCTTTTCAAGCTTCCCATTTCTTACAATACCTTCAACCGTTGTATTATAGGGAGCATGTAGTTTGAATTGAGCATTCCATTCTTTTGGCCAAGCAGGTAATAGATAGATTTTTTTGCCATCTACTTGCATCAGCATTTCTTGCAAGCCAATCATTGCAGAACCACCCCAATTATGGTCAGGAGTCCAGTCGAAACCTGGTCCCCAAAATGTTGGGAAACGATGATTTGAGTCTTTGAATTTTTCTGTGGTAAGTTCTTGTGCTTCTTGAGTTAAACCTAATCGGGCGGCAAAAATACTATATTGTCGCCAACCAATATGACTTCTATATTTTTGTATATGTGGGTCTAAACGATAGGTATTGACAGCTACATCTAAATCGGGTTTTCCAATGCCATAAATTCCCCAAGGGAACACAGGATATAGTTGTGGGGCTTCTGAATTCTGTACCCTAGCCCAAGTTTGTGCAGGGGCAAGGGTTTTATGTCCTGCCATTTCCTGCAATGGAATCGGTGGAATGCGTTTTAACATTCCTGTCCACTTTTCTTTTCTGGTACTATCTAAATATTTTCCAGGCAATTCAAGTACTCTTGTTAGAATCACTTTCAATGCCGAAATCACTGTTGTTGAATTGTAGGTCATTTTAAAGGTTTCGGCAGCAGAGCTTGGATAAAAAATATATTGCCCTTGCTCATCGAATGCTTTTACACCTCGTTTTTTTGCCAAAAGTTGATAATGTTCATCATAGAAAGTCAGACAACTTTCTATAAAAGGCACATATTCCGAAATATCCCTTCCTTCATACCGCTGTGTTTCTAGCATCATCAAACAGAATTCCAACACAGTTTCCCATTCATATTCAAGCCAAGCATTGTATTCCATGCCTGCGTCATACCCTTCGGGACGCTTTATCCCATATTCAAAAATATTAGGTAGCCCAAAGTTTTCTATTTGTTCTGTAAAACAAGCCCCAGCATGATTCCAATAGACTTTACTTCGTAATTCTGCATTTTTCAGCGAACGTAAGTAAAAATCAAATTGAGGTTTTAGCATATCAAAGTCTCCGCTTTTAAACATCGGAAAATACACTAATCGTTGGTTTTGTGCCGTCATCGTTCCGCCACCCCAGAGCCTAAAATCTACCGAAAAAGGATAGGTTTTATCAACATGAGCAGGATCAAAAGTAAACAATCCTCCATTGAATTTAGTCGGCCATTTCCCATAAGCATTACAAGCTAATTGATAACGGAAAAGTTGGTAATTACGAGAAACCGTGCTGTCTTTTCCTTCAATATAAATATAGCTTCTCTCCCAAAAAGCCTTCCACCAAGCATTCGTTCTTTGTAAAGCTGTTTTGCTATTGGTTGTCGCATCTTTCAACACATCATCTAAGCCTTTTTGCCATTCCTCTAAGGTATTGGTCTGGGCAACATGCAAGGCAATGTCTATCTGCTGTGAACGAGTAGCTTTGATACTTTCAAGCGACCAAGCCTTAAAATCTGTATCTGCATATTTACCTATCGAAGTATTTATAGCTTTCAGGTTTTTCCCAGTTATTATCCCTCCAAAAGTGTTGTTTTTGATAGGGTCAAATAGTTTGTCTTTTACCGTATTCATACCTTCCATTTTCACGGTATAATCGAAGATGTTCTCTACATCACTCCTATTCCTATGGTAGAAAAGTATGCTATTCCTTTGAAAATCTATATTGTCTTTAAAGGTGGTGACATCAAATTTTTGTTTGGTTTTATAGGAATTAGCTCTTAATTCTTTGGCATCTGTAATAAGATGGTCTTCATTTCGCCAAGATTCAAAAGAGGCTTTTATTTTAATGGCTTTTTCGCTCTGTAAATCTAAGTGTACTATTGGACGAAAAACATCTACCCATATTTTCAATAATGTTTTGCCTGCACTAATGCTGACAAAGCCTTCTTCTAAATGTAATTCTTGTTTAAAATCAGAGGCATTAAAAGGATTGGATGATAATTGTAGACGAACTCGACCCAGTTTTAAAAAAGTATTGTTCTCATCAAAAGTGCCACTTCTGGAAAGATATACCAATACATCTCCGTTTTCAACCCACACATTTAAACCGATGTCTCCACCGCCACAGGGCATTGATTCAGAAGAGTTTTTACTCTGGCTATTCCAAACTACGTTGTACGCTTTTAGTTGTTTGTTTTGTGCTTTACTGCCAAAAAACAAACCTATCAAAACCAATAAAAGGATACTTATTCTAATCTTATACATTCTGATTCTTTCATTTTACACACGTGTCAGTTTTACAGGAGGTGTATGATTGGCATTCCATTGACAGATATAAAGATTCTTGTCTTCGTCCACACACACATCATGTCCGTGCTGAAAAATAGCGTTGGCTTGTTGAAGCGTAGGTTGCAAGATACCATTTTTATATATTGGGGCTGTCCCTCCTGGGCTAGCTACCACTTTATTGTTCTTATCCAGAATCGTCACAAACCCAGAATCTCCTCCTAATTTTTGCCCATTAGCATCTTTCGACCAGCATACGCCTGCATAAATATTTTCAGCATCAAGTACGGGGCGACACACATACATACCGGGCAAATCTACTCTTTTAATAAACTTTCCATCTAACGTAAAGAATTTAAAAGCATTTTCTTCTCTGGAAGTACAAATCAACACTGGATTATTCTTATCTCGTAAATCAATAGCAACACCATGCGCATTGTATAAATTATGCTCTTTATTAGCATTATGCTGTCCGCCAAAATGACGAATATATTGCCCTTTGCTATTATATTGAATGATATAGTCAGATCCATACCCATCGGCTACATAAATATCACCGTTAGGTGCAACAGCCGTTTCTGTAGGCATAAAAGGCTCATTATCTTTATAAATACCTATCGTGCGTGGGTGACCAATCGTAAAAATTACCCGCCCATTTAAATCTGTTTTTAATACCTGTCCTACCTGAGCATTCCATTTACCTGTTTTGTCTTGATACCACCCACAGTCTACAATCAACAAAAAATCTTCTCCGCCTTCTTTGCTCAACGTCAAACCATGTCCCCCAGGAAAAGCCGTTCCCCAAAAATCCAACAACTTACCCGACTTATCAAAAATCAAAATATTATTTCTAATATCATCCCCCAACATAATCAATCGTCCTTTGCTGTCTTGTACCATTTCATGGCAATTGAAAAGTGGATTGGAGTTGGCACTAATTTTTGCCCAAGTTTTATCTACTTTATATTGATAGTCTCCATGACCAATGATTAATTCTTCGGTCTTTTTGTCTTTATGAAGAATAGAAAAACCAAAACTTGGGTTTGATAGGGTTGTTGCTGATACTAAAGCTGTATTTTTAATAAAATGTCTTCTGGTTGTCATCGTATTTTAAATCCTGTATTATTCAAATTAAGCTAATATATCTTTTACAACTTTTCCATGAACATCAGTTAGGCGAAACCTTCTTCCTTGAAATTTATACGTCAGTCGCTCATGGTCAACACCCATTAAGTGCATTAATGTAGCTTGAAAATCATGTACATGCACAGGGTCTTTTATGATATTATAACTAAAATCATCTGTTTCTCCATAGCTCAATCCTGCTTTTACACCTGCACCAGCCATCCACATGGTAAAACACCTTGGATGGTGGTCTCTGCCATAATCATTGGCACTGAGTTTCCCTTGAGAATATACTGTTCTACCAAATTCACCGCCCCAAATAACGAGGGTATCTTCTAACATTCCTCGTCTTTTCAAGTCTTTAATTAAGCCCGCTGTCGCTTGGTCAGTGCTTTTGCATTGCTGTGCTATTCCTTGCGGAAGTCCCCCGTGTTGGTCCCATCCTTGGTGATATAATTGTACAAATTTTACATCTTTCTCCAATAGCTTCCTTGCTAAAAGACAATTGGCTGCATACGTTCCTGCATCTCGGCTATCAGCACCATATAAATCAAATACTTCGTCGGGTTCATCAGCGGTACTCATTACTTCTGGCACAGAGGTTTGCATGCGATATGCCATTTCGTATTGTGCAATTCTCGCTTCAACTTCAGGGTCGGCATAGGTGTCATTTTGTAACTTATTGAGTTTGGATAGATAATCCAACATCTCTTTTCTGTCTTTCCCATCATAACCTTCGGGGTCATTTAGGAATAAAACAGGGTCTTTGCCTGATCTAAATTGCACTCCTTGATGTTTGGACGGTAAAAAACCATTTCCCCACAGACGTGCATAAAGTGGCTGGTCTTTTTGTCCATTTTTAGACACTAATACGATAAATGTTGGCAAATTTTGATTATCAGAACCAAGTCCATAACTTACCCAAGAGCCTATTGATGGTCTCCCAGGAAGTTGATTGCCTGTCTGAAAAAAAGTAATGGCAGGGTCATGATTGATGGCTTCTGAGTGAATAGATTTTATAATACATAGCTCATCCACCACGGCAGCAGTGTGTGGTAATAGTTCGCTCACCCAAGTTTGACTTTGTCCATGTTGATTAAATTTGAAGGCAGATGGCACCATCGGTAAAGCACTTTGGTTGGCACTCATACCTGTCAGACGTTGTCCTTTTCTAACAGAATCAGGTAAGTTTTGTCCTGCTAAATCAATCAGCTTAGGTTTGTAGTCAAAGGTTTCAAATTGCGACGGCCCGCCACTCATGAACAAATAAACTACCCTTTTGGCTTTAGGAGCAATATGTGGTAAAGCTTTTAGAATTTCTTCTTCCAGATTAGATGTCGTATTTTCTTTGACGCTCTTCTTAGGAGAATCAAAAAAACCACTTACGCCAGTCAACAAAGAGCCTACTGCTAACGAACCTAAACCCAAAGAGGTTTTAGTCAAAAAACTTCTTCTGTCTAATTTATCATGTAAATGATTGAATTCGGGCGTATGAAGCCTAAATTCTTCGTCGTGATGATGTGCCATTTTCTATCTTTTAGTTAAAGTAGCATCTGAATTTAAAATCGTATTGGTCACCAGAGTATTAGCGGCAATCAGCGAAGTATCTAACTTCTTATCCACTACATACTGCCCCGCTTTCAATATTCCTTTTGCTTTTTGAGGATACTGTTGGAATTTAGCGCGTGACACACGTTGCAACTGGGCTAATAACGCTACCTCTTGGGGCTGTGGGGTTCTTCCTGTCAATTTTCGATAAATGTAAATGATTCCCTTATTTACATCGCCTATTTTAGCCATTTGCTCGCCCATTACTTTGCTTGCTTCCACGAAAGTTGGGTCATTCAACGTGACTAACGCTTGCAATGGCGTATTAGTTTTTTGTCTTCTTACCACACATGAACTTCGTGAAGTGGCATCAAAAGTAGCCAAAGTTGGATTCGGAACGGCTCTTTTTACAACCACATACAAACTCCTGCGATAAACAGATTTACCAGAATCTGCTTTATAAGTGGTATTATTAATTTCCCAAAGTCCTTCTGGCTGATAAGGTTTTACGCTCTTTCCGCCAATAACAGGATTCAGCAATCCACTAGCCATCAGGGCATTGTCACGAATCATTTCGGCTGTCATTCTATTAACAGGGCCATGTGCTAACAACCGATTCTCTGGGTCTTTTTCTCGTGTTTCTTTATTGACACGAGAGTCCTGTCTATATGTTGCCGACATTACAATTAGCTTATTGAGTTTTTTAACATCCCAACCCGACTTTCTGAACGTAATGGCTAACCAATCTAATAGTTTTGGGTGACTTGGCATTTCACCTTGGTTACCAAAATCTTCGGTTGTTTTTACTAAACCTACACCAAAGAAATTTTGCCAAAAACGATTCACCGCTACTCTTGCTGTCAGGGGATGGTCTTCATGCGTAAGCCACTGCGCCAAACCGTAGCGATTTTTAGGTAAATCATCAGGATAAGCCAACACTGATTCGGGGGTATTCGGAAAAACCTCTTCCCCAAAAGCATCATAATTCCCTCGTAGTAAAATATGGGCTTTTTTAGGTTTTGGCATTTCTTGCATTACCATTAATTCTTCAATATTCTCAGTAGAATCAGCTAAAGTAGTTCGGAATTGTTCAAGGACTTTCCTTGAATGTTGTAAGGCTGGATAAATGGCTGATAGATAATAGGCTTTTAAAGATGATATTTCTGGAGCTGAAAGCTGATTGTTATTTTTAGTAGCAATTGTAGCCCAACTAGCTTTCTGGGCGAGTACATTTATTTCATAAGGACTTAGTACGCGATTATATACCGAAATATCATCAACCTTTCCATTTTTGAAGCCTAGACCACGCCACCAACCTCCAATTTGCAAACCAGGTTGTATGGCAGTACGAAACAAAATATCTTTTTTCAACTGGTCTGTTTTAGTCTCCATACTCATTTCTTGCCCATTTTGGTATAGCTTAAAACCATTAGCTTTTGATGACCCATCATAGGTAATCGTCAACTGAATCCATTGATTACGAAGAACAGGTTGTTTAGTAACTTTCGTAATGGCATCGGATGGTGCCGTATGAGCCATATTGAGTTCTAACTTATTGTCTTTCAAATACAAATGATACCCTCTGAAATTATACAGCCGTTCTGCTTGGCTCTTGTGTAAAATCACGCCTTCTTTCAATTCTTTTGGGATATTAACCCAAATGCCGACTGTAAAAGCTTGTGATTTACGAAAAACACCTACTTCAATCAAATCCAGAAAAACATCCCCATCCATCAGCATTGTTTTTCCTTTTGGTGTACTTTCAAAAACTGGTATATCTCCCGTCTGCCCCGACTCCCTTCTCATCACGGCTACTTGCTTTGGGTTAACGGTATTTTTCAATGTGCCGTCTTCAAAAGTATAAAGTGCTTGCAAGCCTATTTTGGGAATACTTTCTTTAGCTAATGTTTTGTAGCTCTTATTGGTTAACCATTTCTGAAAACTACCGTCAGCCTCCCTGATTTGCTTATCAATTGTTTTTTCTTGTTGTGCAATTTTGGTATTGATAAAATGCAGTATCTGTTCCTGTCGCTTCGTTGGCAACATCATGGTGGGTGTGGGCAGGGCATCATCCCACGAAATTTGTCCTGCTTCTTTTACATTGTTAAAAAAGCTAAACAACTGATAATAATTTTTCTGAGAAATAGGGTCATACTTATGATCATGACATTTGGCACACCCTACCGAAAGTCCTAAAAACGCATCTCCAAAAGTATTCGTCCTATCTATCACATATTCAGTTTGAAATTCTTCTTCAACGATACCACCTTCCATATTTTGTTGATGATTACGATTGAAGGCAGTAGCAATCATCATTTCTTTGGTTGGTTTAGGCATTAAGTCCCCTGCCAATTGCCAATGGACAAATTTGTCGTAAGGTAAATTTTTATTGAATGCACTAATCACAAAATCCCGATAAGGCGACATATCTCTCAATCTATCTACCGTATACCCATGCGAATCGGCAAAACGGGCTAAATCTAACCAATCAACCGCCATTTTCTCACCATAGTGTGGCGAATTCAACAAGCGGTTTACTTGTTTTTCATAAGCATTCGGAGAATTATCTTTCAAGAAAGCATCCATTTCTTGCACTGATGGTGGCAAGCCCGTTAAGTCGAGAGACAAACGACGTAGTAAAATTTCTTTAGAAGCTTCTTTGGAAGGACTTAGTTGTTCTTCTGCCAGCTTTTCTTGGATAAAATTATCAATAGGATTTTTCACCAATTCCTCGTTTTCTACTTCAGGTACATCAGTCATTACAGGTTTTACAAAAGCCCAGTGAGGTTTATATTCAGCTCCCTCTTTGATCCATTTAATCAATACCGCTTTTTCCTTGGCTGTCAAACTTAAATGCGATGAAGGTGTGGGCATTACATAATTGGGGTCGTCAGAAATAATCCTATGAAAGAATTCACTTTTTGCTAAATTCCCTGGATTAATCGCTACTTTATTGGGGTTTTCTGGCAAATCGGCATAAGCAAATTCGGCTAAATCTAACCGTAAACCTGCTTTTTGTTTGGCTTTGTCTGGCCCATGGCAAGCAAAGCATTTATCCGAAAGAATGGGTTTTACATGAATGTTATAATCTAGTTCTGCTGGGACTTCACGCATAGCTACCTCAACCTCTTCAGGTAATGTTGGCGAACATGAAAACAGCGCTAAACTCGCTAAGGAAATCAACAATATAAATATCCGTGTCATTATCATAAAATTGGGCAAACAATCTTACAAATGTATAATACAATATATTATTAATATTATACAAAACTGACCAATATTTTCACAAATCCGACTTTTATTAATAGCTTTATGGTTATTATAGCTCTCTTAAAATACTAAATATGCTTAGGAAATCATTGAAAAACACATTTTCGCTATTGAATGCAGATTATGTGCAATTGAACAAAAATTGGAATTTTAAACATGTAATTAGTCCATTTTACAGAATGTATTTGATAGACGAGGGACAAGGTATACTTTTTAATGCGCATGAGTCACAAACACTAGAACCTAATTATTTGTATTTAATTCCAAGTTTTACGGTTTGCAATTATCAATGTGACCGTTTTCTTAGCCAATATTATATACAATTTATTGAAGAATCCATCGACGGGAATGCCCTATTTTCAAACCATCAAAAAATCATCAAAGTACCTGCTCAAACGATAGATGTTGAGCATTTCAAAAGAATATTAGCATTGAATAAAGGAAGAGGATTGACGCAATCAAACGACCCTAGAGATTATGAAAAACATCCTATCCTGCAATCGTTCAAACAAATGAACGAAGCCTTGGATGCCTCGGCATTGATGGAAACGCAGGGAATTATTATGCAGTTGCTTTCACGATTTATGACCAAGGAGTATTTCGATATTGAAGAAAAAAATGTAATTCCCTCTAAAATATTAGAGTCCATCAATTACATACAAACGCATCTTGATAATAGCTTGACAGTAGAACATTTGGCAGATAGAGCGAATTTAAGTCCCGATTATTTTTCAAGAATTTTCAATGAAAATACAGGAGAAAGACCTTTGAGTTATATTCAATACAAGCGAATAGAAAGAGCTCAGTTGCTGATGATTACAACTGAGCTCTCGATGAATGATATTGCTATCAAAACAGGATTTGAAAGTCTTTCTTATTTTTCTAGGATATTCAAACAAGTTATTCAACAAACGCCTAGTGAATACAAAAAGAACAATCGGGTGATATATTAATTTTTAGCTAAGAATAGGCTTTTCTAATATCGTATTGCCCTTTTTAGTCTTTACTAATTTATCTAATTTTCCATAAATACTGGTTGCGAGAAAGAAACTTATTGTAGCAATCAGTAACCAAAAAATATCTACTGCGGCTACATAAAATTGTTGATTAGCCAATGTCTTCCAAAGCCAGTCGCCTGTCGTAATCCCATTAGCAATAGGAACAATTAATGACAAAACTCCATTAATATATAAATATCGCTTTGTTAAAATCGATTCTTTTTTGCTAAATAAGCCCACAATCATCAATATCAGCCATGATACAAAGAAAACGGTATTCACTAATGAACTATGGTTATTCAAAGCCATTGGTATTACTCTTTCAGAGATAAATAAAATGGCTGTCGCAGGAAACAATCCAAAGCAAATAGCCAAATACCACATTGTAATGCGATGATGAAACCTTTTTTGTTTATCGGTATATTCTTTCTTGTTTCTAGCTTCTTTCCAGATTAATACGCCACTAATAATGATAAAACAAGTAATGAAAGCTAAAATAAAAAACATGGCTTTCAGTACGATTCCACCAAATTCTGCAAAATGTATCGCCCCTATCGCTCCCAAAACAGCTTGGGTATAGGTTTTTTCTCTTGGCAACACTTCCATCACTCTTTTACCATCTTTTAGCGTAACGCCTACTACTCCATAACCATTAAAGATGGTTTCGTCTTGCACATAGGCTGTCAGTATAGCATCCTCTCTGCCTAAATGCTTGACAGTTACTCTCGTCACTTCAATGTCAGGAATAGTCTTATAGAACTCATTCACTACACTATTAACGCTCTTTAGGTTGGTGTTTATAGGTGATTTCTCATTTACTTCAATCACTCTGTCAGGTCTGAATGCTGCAAATGCCGCTTTTTGATCACCATTAAAAAACACAATCGTAGCAGGTGCTAATAACAAAATAGACAAACAATAAAAGGCCCCTGTAACGGCATACATCATCTGGAAAGGCAATCCGATAAGTCCAAAAACAGTATGAGCGTTTGTCCAAATTTGTTTCCAAGCCCCTTTGATAGAAAATCCATAAAACTTTGTGATAATATTTCGCCAATGGATTAATACACCAGTGATACTGGCAA
Organism: Arcicella aquatica; assembly: GCF_034928825.1. Lineage (NCBI taxonomy): Bacteria > Pseudomonadati > Bacteroidota > Cytophagia > Cytophagales > Flectobacillaceae > Arcicella > Arcicella aquatica. The sequence goes on from NZ_JAYFUL010000010.1 coordinate 10,577, forward strand.
ACAGAAAGAAAAAAGCAACGAAACCAGCTAGATACATTCCAACAATAGGAATCTGACTGAAATAATGCAAGCGAAATAATGTTTCGCCGATGGTTGTCGGCGAGCTTTCGTGGTTTTTCCCTTCATAAACTTGCAAGGTTTTATAGACTGGGTGATATGACAATTCTAACGATTCGGCTCTTGCCTTGTTAATTTCTTTCTTAGCATTTTTATTTTTTTCGACCTTCTCTTTCATCGAAACCCAAACGGTTGTTAGGGGTTCTTTGGTGGTGCCAGGTCTGATAATAATGTCTTTTTCAGTATCTACCTCAGGGTATTGTTGCTTTACTTTTTCTATTATTTGGTCGTATTCAAGACTATTTTCAGTTAATTGAATCCTTGCACTAGGGTTTTCCCACTGATAAATCTCACTTCTAAAAATGGTAAATGCCCCAGCAAAAAAAATAATATACAAGGCAAAGCTAATCACGATACCTGCAACAGTATGTGTATGGAAAAATATATTAAATGCTCTATTTGATAATCCTTTTAACTTCATTTGTGGTTTAGCGAATTAGGTAAATGATTGATGAACAAATTAGAATGCCTGCCAGATAGATACCCCATATTTTCAAACCACTTTTAGCTAAAAAAGCAATTGTAAGCAAAGCAGCCCATAATAAAAATGCTGTAAAAGTACCCGTAAGCATTACTGCCACCTTGTTTTGAAGGAGTATTCCTAATAATAAATGGATAGCAACCGACAGAAATAAACCACCTAAGATTCCTGCCGATACCTTCAAAAACCTTTGTCCTGAAGTAGATAGATATTCTTTTTTAGCTGGCATAAGTAACTAGGTTTATAACAAGTACAACATGTATTAAAATCAGAAAACTATAAAACCATTTTTTTCCTAAAACAGCAAATAATTGTACAACACTAGCAGATAAAATAAGGCTTGTGAGGTACATCAAACAACCCATTGTTCCACCCCATTGGTAAATAAAAACACCCAAGGAAACAATGAAAAGAAACAAGCCTATTGGCTTTTCATAAGAAAATGGAAATGTTAAGACATCCTTTGGAAAGTATTTCACCTTTGAATAGTACAATAAAATTCCTATTAAATTAAAGTATATAGCTATCATAAAATATTTTTTTGCAAATATTATTTTTATTTAGACTATTTCCAAATAAAAGTATAATTTTGTTGCACAATAATCCTAATCCAAAAAATGAGACTAATTTTCCTTTTTATGTTAATGGGCTTTCAGCTATTTGCTCAACAGAGCGTAGTAGATGGCGTAGTAAAAGATGCTCAAGGGCAGCCATTACCCTTTGTTACAGTATCATTGAAGAATACGAAAAATGCAATTATTACCAATGCCGATGGCTATTACAAACTAACGAAGATTCCACATGGTGAGCATATCTTAGTTTTTAGTGCGGTGGGTTTTCAGACCTTAGAACATAAGTTCACTGTGAATACTTCTTCTAAAACGATTAATATTCAATTAGAAGCATCATCTAAAGAATTGGATGAAGTGACTGTCAAAGCAACTGCGCAAGCTAAGGTGCAAGAAACAAAACCGCTTAGTATTAAAAGCATTGAAATTAAAGATGTTGTTAGTCAAACTGTATTGCTAACAGACGTACTTGACAAAATTTCTGGCGTGCGTATCCGTAGGTCGAGTTCGCTAGGCGAAGCTTCTGATATTTCAATTAACGGCTTGAGAGGGAATGCCATTAGGGTATATATAGACGGCATTCCAATGGAGTTTATGTATCCTTCATTCGATATCTCAAACTTACCGTTGGGCAATATCAAGCGTGTAGATGTTTATAAGGGTGTTTTGCCTGTTGATGTTGGTTCTGATGCCCTTGGTGGTGGTATTAATATTATCACTGAACAAAAGGCCTACAATACCTTCAAAGCTTCTTATAACATTGCCTCTTTCAATACCCATTTGACGGACATCAACCTTGGTCTAGCCAATAAAAAGAATTATTTCTTGAATGCTTCTCTTGGCTATAATTATTCAGATAATAATTACAAAATGAGGGCTTTGGTGTATGAAACTAACAAATATGAACAAGTAAAACGTTTTCATGATACTTATCGCTTTTTGTATGGTAGTATTACAGTCGGGACTCATAGCAAACCTTGGGCAGATGAATTTAGGCTTTCGCTTAATTTATCAGGAGGTGATAAAGAATTGCAGAATGGTGCAAGAATTACCAATACTGCTATCGGCGAAGCAAAATATACTGCCAGAAATTTATCTGCGGTATTAAAATATGAAAAGTCATTCTTGAATGAAAAAATATTGTTGCGTACGCTTGGCAATTATACAGACCAATCTTTAAAATTTGTAGATACTACAACCAACGTATATAGCTGGAGCGGTAGCATAGTTGGTAAAAACCAAGCAGGCGAATATTATCTTGGAAATACTATCAATTATACACAAGGTCTTACCAACAGAACTAGTATTGAATATAGAATCAATGACAAGCATAAATTGTTATTGTCGAACTTATATGCTCATCAAAAGTTAACTGGTGTTGATTATTTGAAAGAAAGTGGTGAAAGAGATTACTTAACGATACCGCAGTATTTAACCAAAAATATTGCTGGCTTACAATATGAAGGGCTTTTCGGAGAAAAAACTACATTATCAGGAGCCATCAAAAAATATGATTATATGTTGGATGGAGCAGAGAACAACACCTTCGCATTGGTCAAAAAGAATGGAAATTTCTGGGGTTGGAACATGGGTGCAAAGTATAACTTCAGTGAAAATACTTTCATAAGAGCCTCGTTTGAAAGAGGATATTTAATCCCCCTTTTCACCCAATTTGTAGGAAATGGAGGTGATATTCTTAGAAATACTGATTTATTACCTGAAAGTAGTGATAACCTAAATGTGGGTATTTCTAATACCCATAAAATATCCGACAATATTCAGTTAAGTACCTCATTAAGTGGTTTTTATCGCCAACAATATAATATCATTTATCTAGGAAGTTCAGTATTTAGAAGATACGAAAACGCTGACCAAGTTAGAACTTTAGGGGGTGAAGGAGATGTATCTGTTTGGTATAAAAGAGCCGTTAATCTGAAAGCAAACCTTACTATCCTTAGTAAAACCTTTACGGCTGTTTTAGATACACGCAATAATTATTTAATCGGAACGGCTTTCCCAAATTATCCAACAACGTTTGGTAATGTAGAATTATCATGGCTAAAAGCCAATTTTCTATCACCAAAAAACCAGATTCGCTTCTATACTTTTTATAACTATATCGGAGCCTTCAATCACATTCTAGTAGCAGCGAGCAATTCTCCTACAACAACCCCAGATGCTTATGTACCCGTACAGCATCGTGTTGATTTGGGTTGTTCTTATAAATTAAGCAAACAGAATCTTACCCTATCATTCAATATCCAGAACCTATTGAATGCAGAATTGTATGATAATTTCTTGGTGCCTAAGGCAGGTATCAATTTTAACGGAAAACTAATTTACGAAATCAATAATTTTTAAATCCTTATGAAAACGAATAAACTATTTCTTTCAGCATTTCTTTTTGCATCACTTATCGCTTGTAAAACAGAAGAACCAGTAGTGACGGAGGAGTCTAAATATATGGAAGAAGGCTATGTCCTTAGTACATTATCACAGTCTACAGCCAGCAATGCCTATTATGTTGGTCATTATACCACTATCCCTGGTGAAAATATAGATATGACGGCAAAGTCTTCTTACGAGTATTTTTATCCTAGAGCTACTTGGAAAAACTTTATGTTTGGTCAATCACTTAAAAATGAACAAACTCTTTCAAAGCAAGCCGTTTTGAAGTCAACAGGTTTAATGACCGAAGTTGCCTCTATCCCTCTTCTTAGCTATGTTTGGGATGTTGAAATCATTAATGAAAACTTAGGTGTTTATACAACTGGTGTAAACCATTCGGTACATTTATTTAACCCAACCACTATGGAAAAATTGGGGGATATAGATATGTCAAAAGCGATGGATATTCCAGCCAACGACCGTAATAACTATAATACCATTATTTACAGAAAACAGGATAATAAGCTATTCCTTCCATTATATACTGACAATTCTAAAACGGGTAATTATTATGATTCTCAGAATGTTTATGTAGAAGTAATCAACCTGACAACTAAGCAATGGGAAAAAACATTGACAATAGAACAAGCAATGTATCCGATTTCTAGAGGTTTGGAAAATAGTATGGTTGATGAATCTGGTAATATTTATATTCTTACACAAGGTTCGTATGGGTTAGATAATCAACTTGGTATTAATGCGGCTAAACGTTCTCGTCCACAAATCTTGAAAATTCCTGCAAACTCAACTGAATTTGATGCTACTTATAAATTCAATCCTGTTGATGCTATTGGCTTAAATTCGCTACTTGTTCAGCTTGCTATGGGTACTATTTATCATGAAAACGGTATCGCTTTTGCAGCAGTGTCGGGTCAATCAAATTCTGCAAGGGTACTTGAATTGGTTGGGAAATTAGCGAATGGCACTATCACCGCAGTTGAATATCAAGAATTATCTAACAGCGTATTCAATGACCCTGACCAACGTTGGGTAAAACTGGATTTGAATGCTAAAACAGCTGCTATTATTCAGGATATTCCGCTTACAGCCGCTTATGCTTATCCTTTTTCTTATAAATATGATAGCAAATTTTACTTCAATGTAAACAATGCAAATTTAGGATTAAACGGATATTACGTATATGACCCTGTTACGGGTAAGGCATCAAAGGCTATCAATATTGCCAAAGGTGGAGTTGTAAATCATTTTATCAAACTGACCAAATAAACTAATGAACAACGCACAAAAAATAATAACTCTCTGGATACTATTCGTAGTATGTATGATTCTCCATTTTAACTACCATATTGGCGAGCTTTTTTATGGAATAGAGATTAAAAGACCTAACGCTACGGGAGTTGTACCACCCAGTGCTGCCATCATTAGATTTATCTTTGAAATTTTGCCAATGTCGTTGATAACTTTTATTCTATTTATCGAAAAGCCTATCATTCGTAAAATCAATTTTGGCATTGCTGCAATCTTCGCATTGGCTAATTTGGCTCATTTAATTGAAGAATTTATGAGTCTAAAGTTAGATTTATCTCAGTTGAACCTACTAAGCTTTGTATTTATTAGTAGTTTATTGTTGACCTTGGCAAGCTGGAGATGGTTAAAAGAAGATTTGAGCGCTTAACAATACCGTGAAAATCCTTTGTTTGTTTTTCAGAAAGCTGTTAATTTAAAATAAGTCTAAATAATTTTTGCGGTTTATTTAGATTTAGTCTAATATTGCATAATAATTAAAAGACTTATTTTAATTAACAGTTTTTAAAGCTGAATTATTCTAAAACCAACATTTATGAAAAAGTTAACTTCCCTGCTTACCTCTATTACAGACTTTGTTTATGAATAAAATGCCCTTTAGATTTTAAAGGGCATTTTATTCATCCTTTTTGTTTTTTAGTCTAAATAAGGTTGTTTTATCTGTAACAAGTAGATTCATATTATATTGATTATCAACGTATAAGTTCATTTATGGATAGTCTATTACCTTGAATACATTCTTCCCTATTTTCCAAAAACAAGTAAGCATAAAAAATCAACACGCAAACATTAATATGGCTCTCTCAAATTTAAATACTGTTAAAATCTTCTTTAAAGAATTTTTAGATGCTAAAGGCTATCGTAAAACACATGAAAGGTTTACGATTTTAGAACACATTTATGAAAGGAATGATCATTTTGAAGCCGAAGAACTTTTTATTGCCATGAAAGCTTTAAATTATCATGTAAGTAGAGCAACGGTTTATAATACCTTGGAGATTTTGGTTGAGGCTGAACTAATTATAAAACATCAGTTTGGCAATAAAATTTCATCAAAATACGAAAAAGCTTATGGCCGTCGCCAACATGACCATGTAGTATGTACTGATTGCCAGAAGGTTACAGAATTTTGTGACCCGAGAATACAAAATATTCAAAATATGGTTGGCGAGTTTTTTAATTGTGAAATACTTCATCATTCCCTTACTTTTTACAGCAAGTGTAAACAACAAGATTGTAGTGAAAAGCTAAAAATGAACGTTAAAGAAGATAGAAAGAAAGGCGAATAATATAAATAATAGCATCTTTAAATCATTCAGTATTACTACTTTGATTCAAAGATGCTTGGCAAAATTTTAATAATTTAAGGCTGGTTTTAAATCAAGTTCATCTTGCAAAACCCCATAATTATTGTATAAATTTTCTATCTCTTTCGTAATAGTAGACGTAAATGTACCTACTTTTCTACGGGTAAAAGTAGAAATATCTAAACCTCTTTTTTGAAGGAAATATTTTGAAACTATAGGATATACGTTGTGCATTACATCCATGTTATCTATCAAGAATTGTTGCACTCTTGCTACTTCTTTTTGCTGTAATACATCATCATAATTATCACACAACCATACAATCAATTCAGGGAAATAATTGCCTTGTATACACGAAAGCCCCGCCGAACCCGCTTTTAATGATTCAACAGCATGACCCATATAGGCATCGTATAGTCCAAATTTACACCCTACTGTTAAATTTATTTTTTCTTTTACTTGCTCAATATCCAAACAAGTATCTTTATGATAAATTACCCTACCAGTCGCTACAAAATCTTTTAATTGATTTGGCGTAAGTACTCTTTTATAGGGAACTGGACATTCATAAAAGCCCACTGGTATTGAATCCGTTTTGGCTAATAAAGAAAATACCCTCTCGTTGAATACTTCATCAGCTTCATTTTCATCTGCTAATAAGCTCGTTATCAAGATGACAGCTTCTGTCCCTGTATCATTTACTTTTTTGACAAAGTCTGCTTGTTTTTCGATAGCACCGCCAAATGTTCCCGTGGCTACTACAGGTACAGCTCCATTCACAACTTTAATCACGTGTTCGATTGACTGTATTCTTTCTTGATCTGAAAGCTCAAACATTTCACTTGAAAGACAATTGGCAAACAAACCACTTGCACCAGCCTCAAGATAAACTTCTGTTAGTTTTGTTAAAGCATCAAAATCTATATACCCATTGTCATTAAAAGGCGTAAGCATGACTGGGATAAATCCTTTTTTCGATTTTTCCATTTTTATTAAATTAGATAACCTGCTTTACCGTTTCTTTTCAACAATAACATTGCTTATGATACACGAAACCCTTGAAAAAAATGGCACAGAGATATTGGGGGGTAAAACAGTATTGTTTACCCCAAAAAGTTTAAAGTGAAAAAAATATATTGTTTTTAACCTTGTTTTCTGTACTTAGTAATAAGAACTCCCGTGAGGAAAATGCTCAGCGTACCTATTACGATAATCATATTTTTATGTAGCGAACTTCTTAAAAAAGCATATTCTTCTGGAATACTTGATGAAAAGGTCATCCAAACAATTACTAAAATGCCTACCATTGTAGCAATCAATGCTTCATGATTTTTGCTTTGGCGACTAATTATTCCTAATAAAAACAAGCCTAACATTCCTGCTGCAAAAATACCTGATAACTGCCACCATACATCCAAGACACTCTTTACACCAATCATCGCAATACCTGTTCCCATGCCTAGTAAACCAAATACTACTGTTGCGATGTGCAATATTTTCATCTGCTGTTTTTCGCTAACGTCTTTCTTGATATAGCGCTGAAAAATATCAACAGAAAAAACCGTAGCCGATGAATTCATTCCTGAACTAATCGTACTCATTGCCGCAGACAAAATAGCTGAAATAATTAAGCCCATTAAGCCCACTGGTATTTTTGTTACCATAAAATGTGGCATTACTTTATCGCCATAATCTGCTGGTTGCAAAGACGCCATTATCGATTTAATCTCAGTTGCCGAAGCATTAGGAAAACGTTCTACTGCTACTTGATGCTTGACGGCTTCAATTAATTCAGGATGTACTTGATAATAAGCAAACAAACACGCTCCTATTATAAAAAAAATCAAAGAAGCGGGTAAATATAACCATACACAAAGCCAAAGTGATTTGGAAGCTTCTTTCTCTGACGACGTTGTATGATAACGTTGTATATAATTTTGATCCATCCCAAAATTATTCAGGTTGATAAAAAAACCATACAACAAAACCACCCAAAACGACGACTGTACAAAATCAGGAGAAAAACTCCCTAAGCTAAATTTATGATTTACTTCGCCTATTTCTACGATTTTACTAACACCGCCCGGCATTTCATTCACAATCAGATAGAGTATTAATAATGCGCCAAATGTCTTAATAACTGCCTGAACTACTTCTGTCCAGATAACCGCCTCAATACCGCCTAACACAGTGTAAATAATAATACAAACACCCATTACTAGCATGATTAATTCCATAGAATAACCCGTTAGTGCTTGTAAGCTAAGGGCTATTCCAAAAAAGATAGAACCCATTCTAGCCAATTGTGTTAATAAAAAACACACTACCGCATAAGTTCGTGCCCAAGCACCAAAACGATGCTCCAAGTGAGTATATGCTGATACTTCGCCCGTTTTTCGGTAAAATGGCACAAAATATTTTGATGCTACCCACGCTGCTAAAGGCATAGATAAACTAAATACAAAGGCATTCCAATTACTCCCAAACGCTTTGCCAGGTACGCCTAAAAAAGTATTGCTACTCAGAAAGGTAGCATAGATAGATGCCCCTATTGCCCAACCTGGAATTTTTCCAGAGGCTGTTGTAAATTGCTCAGCGTTTTTATTCTTTCTTGAAAAATAAAACCCTACCAAAACCATTCCTATCAAGTAAATAATAATAATGGCTAAATCAAAAACTGGAAGGTTTTTCATGTATTCTAACTATGAGATTGTATGATTATAAAACTGTACTTTGTTCTATATTCAACAGGACAAATATACAGTAGTATTTCTCAGATTATTTATAGGATTTTTCTTTAGTATTATACTATATTATCTTGTTACAAGCTTTTGCAAAGCTTTTTTCGACAAATCAGCAATTTATTGCACATCAAGTGCATCAATTGACAGGTTTTCAGCATCTTCCGAGGTCAGTTTTAACTGATAAGTCCCCGCGTTTATCATCGTTCCTGTACTAGTATTATAGTAACTCCATTTCCCTTTTTTGGAAGGGGGAAAAACAATCAAATCACCTTTTTTAATTACTGTCCCGTTGGTCGTCACCATATCAAGCCTAACTTTCAATGATTGTTCCGTAGGGTTATAATACTTTATTGTTAAGGAGTATGTATCTGCAACACCCACGGCAATGGTCCATTCCATCACCCCTGCGGAAGGGTTTTTGAAAGAAACTCGTTCTTTTTCCATCAAAAATTCTTTCATTACTCCTGTTCCTGATAATTGAGCTTTAGTAGCTTTATAGCTCTTGATGGTTTTTAAATCATAAGCTGGTTCTATGGTACTAGTCTGGTTAATCATCACTAAATAGTGTGGTGACTTTTCTGAATTAGCCCCAAGTACAACCTTCTCTCCTTTCAAAAAGCGTTTTCTTAATACTTTAAATGATACTCCATTTTGATACGTTGTTTGTATCAAAAGTCCTGTTTCTTCAAAGCTAGCAAGCCACGCTGGCTTTTGCATTACTGTTTCAGCTATCGCCACAAAAACATCAACATTTTCGTTGACTGTAAAAGTAAGCTTTTCTGATGAATCATTTTCCGTAAACTGTAAGGATTCTGACCCGAACAAATTGGCTGGCAAGGATACAATTTTTGCTTCGTCATCGGCATATACTTTCTCGCCAGTATCTAGCCAATGTTGAATTTTACTTAAAGGTATTTCTTCTGATTTAATTAAACTCGAATTCGTAGTTGTTGCTTTTATTTTTTTATCTAAACTAGCTATCGCTATCGCTGAAATCAATGTTTGTCCAGATTTGATATTAGGGAATGAAATGACTAATTGTCCTCCTGATATTTTTACTTTAATGGTTTTCTTCAACGCTCCATCATGCCCTACTTCTTTCCAAATGTCTAGGTTTTTCAAGACAGTTTTTTCATTCACTGCTACATCAAACAAACGCCAGCCTGTACAATCCATTCCACCTCCAGCACCAAACCAAGGTTCAATAAAATATAACTCGACTAGGTATTCTCCATCAGGCACATCAAAATGGTATTTTAATTTTTCACGACCATAACGGAAAGTCTGGAACAATTTCCAATCAGATGTGCCTTTAATTGGGTCAAATGTTCTTCGTTGACTTGCAAAAAAATTAGGGATTCCTTCAAAATCATCCGTCCATGAACTAGAGCCCCAAGTATTTTTATTTGTCTTGTGTTGGTCTGCCAACCACTTATTCCCCTGCTTGTCCGTCAATTGATTTCCCCCACAATTTACTCTGTATAAATAATGATAATCTTTTTGTGGGTTTACTAAGTCTTGTTTCCCTTGATAAAGCACCTTAAAATGAGGTGCTTCTGGAAGATGATTTAATACGATATAATCTTTGGCAACAGCTTTTCCATTTACATAAGCTATAGCATACAGTACATTGTATTGTATATCAACATCATCCCATTGAAAATGACTACCTACTCCATTCCGTTTCCTTTTTCCTAAGGACACGTTATCTATATCATTAAATAATTCTACTTCATCAGCATTAGAATATACGACAATACTATCTTTTTTACCTGTTGCTGTCCAACGGTCTGGCCAAGTATGCGAGGCAATATAAACCATTGGCTCTGTTATTTTAGAAGCATAATTTGCCCGGAACATATAAAAAACATCCAATGGTTCTTCCCAAGGCGTTAATAAACCTTTGTAATTAACAGGACCAACACGGTCTAATTCACGTAAACCTTCACCACCTTGCACTCTCCCAGGATTATCATGCGAATTAAAAAGCCAAAAGAAATGACCCGTGGTTTTATCTTTAGCAGCTTCCGCTAAACGTACCTTCAATTCCATCAAATTGGTCATTTTATCTTCGCTAAAACCCTCTTTTTTATGTAAATCTAAGGTTCGCCAAGCACCGTATTCACCAATAAGTACTTGTCTTTCTACATCCTGACCATATAAATTAGGGTCGCCCCCATAAGTCCCTGTCCAGTTCTGTGGAACATCCCAATCAGTTCCTTTTCCTCCGTTACAAGTTGTTATCTTGCGTTGTGAAGATGCTGTAGGGTCAAGTTGACGAATAATATCGCTACATTCTCTGGCAAAATCTTCGGGTAAAGTACTTTCATTTTCCAAACCCCAAAGTACTATAGATGGACTATTTCTACGTTCTTTAACCCAATCTTTTAAAAGTGTCTTGAAGTTTTCTCTAAAAGCAGGTGTATCATACCACACATGTGCCGCCATTTGTGGCCACCAAAGTATGCCCGATTTATCCCAATATTGCTGATAATCTAAATTATGCGGTTGGTGAGCGTCTCGAAAAGCATTAAATCCTGCCGACTTGATTTGTTGTACCCTAGCGTAAATTTGCTCTTTGCTAAAAGCATGGCTATTCCCTATTAAGTGTTCATATTCTGCAATGCCATTGATAAAAACTGCCTTTCCGTTCAATAAAAACTGTTTTGAGTCCTTTTTCCCAATGGGCCAACTGATGGTACGAATACCATAATCTGTTTTTATTTCATCTATTTTTTTCCCATTTTCAAATACACTTGTGCGTAATTGATAGAGATACGGGTCGGCTAAAGACCAAAGGTGTGGGTGATTGATGGGAAGAAACTGCTGGTTAATGGTAAGAGTGGTATTAGAAGTAACTTTCTCTTGCGTCTCTGCTTTTGTTATGGTTACACCTGTTTTATCGATTAGTTCATTCAGTATCGTAATCGTTGCCGATGCTTTTCCATAATTCTTAATCTCTGTTGATATTTTCAGCGTAGCCGATTTTTCTGAAGCCGTTGAATCATTCCAGATATGAACACCAAAGGGTGCTATCCGTACTTCATTAGTAACGATTAAATGAACTGGTCGGAAAATACCCATCGGTTGTGAACCTTCAGAAAAACCTCGTTCAGGTGAACATCCCCCACAAACCCAAGGTAAATCTTGGATATTGGCAGGGTGGTCGGCACGAACTGCTAACGTATTTGCCTGATTATCAAGCAAAATATATGTTGTAACGTCTAATGTAAAAGTAGTTCTTCCACCGGCATGCGTACCAACTTTTTTACCATTTAGCCAAACGGTGGCATAAGAGCTCACACCTTCGAAATATAGAAAAAACCGCTTCCCTTGCTTTTGTTCTTTTACCTTAAAGCTTTTGCGATACCATGCATAACCATGTTTATTACCATGAAGCATTCGTCTATATCCTTCATATTGATCCCAATTATGAGGAACATTTACATTTTCCCACGTCGCAACTGAAAAAGTATTCTGCTCAAAATGGGCAAAAGCATTGGAAAGCGAATCGTTAGCTGTAGTAAACCAATTGTTATCTAATGAAATATCTTTGCGAAGAAATGTTTGTGCTTCGGAATGACGGGATAAAAAAAGTGTCAGAATTAAAAAACGATATAAGAATATTCTCATTATTGCAATGCTCCATTAAATGTATAAATTTTACCCTTCGTGGTTTTAAAGTCAAGCACTTTATCGCCATATCTCAAAGCGCATTTTTCTCCGGCTTTTGATAATATTTTCAGACTGACCAACTTTCCTTCTTTCCAAGTAAAGTCTAATTCAAAGCCCCCTCGGGCTTTTATTCCCTTTACAGTTCCTTCTTTTAAATCAATTGGTAAAGCAGGTAACAAATCAATGTATTTTGTATGGCTTTGGATGAGCATTTCGGCAATACCAGCAGCACCTCCAAAATTACCATCAATTTGAAAAGGCGGATGAGCATCAAACAAATTTACATACGACCCTCCCGCTCCACTCGCTGGACGAATCAGCATTTTAATCATTTTCATGGTATGGTCTCCATCTTTGAACCTAGCCCAGAAATTGATTTTCCAAGCCAAACTCCATCCTGTTCCTTCGTCACCACGATAAATTAATGATTGTCGCGCCGCTTTCATCATATCTGGCGATGTTTCCCAAGTAATATCATTGCCGGGATGTATTCCCCATAAATGCGATACATGGCGATGTTTGCTAGTGGTATCGTCTTTATCCTCTAGCCACTCTTGCAACTGTCCGTATTTCCCAATTTGGTTAGGGGCTATCTGCCTATATTTCGTTAATAAAGTATCTCTAAAAGCTTTGTCAATTTTTAATACTTCACTGGCTTCAATACAGTTTTTGAATAAATTTCGAATGATTTGATGATCCATTGTAGGGCCTGCTACCAATCCCCCATTTTCTGGAGAATTAGAAGGTGTACTGATTAACCAACCAGTTTTAGGGTCTTTTACCAAGAAATCTACGAAAAACGCTGCTGCTCCTTTCATGATAGGATAAGCACGGTTTTTCAAGAAAGATTTGTCTTGGGTAAATAAATAATGTTCCCATAGGTGTTGGCTCAACCATCCGCCACCACTCACCCAAATACCATGATTTGAAGCATTGATAGGGGCAGTTCCACGCCAAATATCAGTGTTATGATGCACCAACCAACCTCGAGCATTATAGTATGTTTTAGCTGTTTCAGCACCCTTTTTAGCTATTTCATCAATCATTTTGAAAAGAGATTCGTGCATAGGCGCTAGATTCAGTACTTCGGCTGGCCAATAATTCATTTCTGCATTAATGTTGGTAGTATACTTACTTCCCCAAGGTGGCGTAAGTAAATCATTCCAAATACCTTGTAAATTAGCAGGATTTGTTCCTAATCTGGATGAAGAAATTAGTAAATACCGCCCATATTGTACATACAGTGCTGCGAAAGATGGATCTGAATGATGTTGAAATTGTTGTATCCTTTCATCAGTTGGCAACTTGTCCATTTTATCTTTTCCAAAGTCAATTGAAAAAGTATTATAATATCTTTGGTATTCTTTTAGGTGGTTTTGTTTGATGGAAAGAAAAGCTTTTGGATTTGTAGCGGTAAGTTGTTGGATGCTTTGAAGCCTCTTTTTACAAATTTCTCTTGGATTGGCAGACGTATTTTCATAATCAATAAAATTAGTTGCTACCACTAAATATAGCGTTACATCATCTGATTGTTCAACTGAAATTTTATTGTCATTGACACTAACTTTCCCATTTTTAGCAATAACCAATAGATTGCATTCTCCTTTCAAAACGCCATTTCGAACTTTTACAGATAAGGATAAAGTATGATTATCTATGTTGTGAACTTCAAAGTATTTATGCGGACTTGTCAAGCTAGCTTCAAAACTAATACTTTTCAGTTGACTGGCTGAAAGATGTACTACTATCGCCTGATTTGGTTCGCTGGCAAAATATTCTCTGGTAAAATCTATTCCTTTTGAGGTATAGCTTGTTTTAACTATGGCTTCTGATAGCGATAATTCTCTTTTATAGTTGATATAGTTTTCAGTTCCTTTAAAATCAATGAATAAATCTCCAAAAGGTTGATAATCTGCTTGGTATTTTCCAATAGCTGGTGGCTCGTCATTTTGAATAAAATATTTCCAATCTTTAACCAATGATATTCTTTGTACGCCACTTTCATTGGCTGGATAAATCCCAATATGTCTGGTAGTATCCTTATATCCTGCTATTCCTCCTTTATCAAAATAATTAATTACTTGAATAGCAATGCTATTTTTACCTACTTTTAATACTTCAGCAGGAATTTCATATTTTCTAATATCTGTGCTGTTGGTTGTACCAATTAACTTTCCATTTATATAAGTAAAATCATGGTCGCGAACTCTATTTAAATCCAATATCAAGTTTTTACCTTGCCAATTCGCTGGTAAATCAAAAGTAGTTCTAAACCAAAGTGCACCGTCTAATCCTTCCAGTCCTACTGTTTCCCAGCCTTCATAAGTTGGTACTTTGATAGTCTTCCAAGCAGTATCATCAAATTTATCGTCAGCAGGATTTCCAGAAAATTCTTTTAATAACTTTAGTTGTTTTAGCCAGTCTTCCCGTTGCCCTTCATTACTTTTGGTACCCATGAATTTCTCTTGCGCTAATAATTCAGCCTCTTTTTGCTTTCCTTCTTGTAATAATCGACGGATTTCTGCTAAGTGTTGTGATGCGTTTGGGCGATTATAATTCCTTGGTTCACCTGTCCATAACGTCTCTTCATTAAATTGTATTCTGTCTTTCTCTAATCCTCCAAAAACCATTGCACCCAATCTACCATTTCCGATTGGTAAAGCATCTGTCCATTTTTCCGCAGGCTTTTTGTACCAAAGTTTATAGGCTTGCGCATTGGTAAGCAATGGTAAGAAAATGAAAAGAATACTTTTGAGTAAAGAAGTAGATTTCATGATGAATAGTCTATGGATTTGTCAGTTAAGGGATTTAAGTATAACATTATGTATAAAAATATTACTCAACTCTTTACTATTAGGGGGCGACTTAAGTCCTAACGATTGCCCACATCTTTTAAGAAGTTGAAATGAAGATGTAATTATTGACAAAATTGTTTCAAACAGGCTTAAATCATCTTTCAAACTGAGCTTTGGTCGCCTCATGTCACAGCCTGACTACCTGAAGCTCTTATTTCTAGCGAGGGACTTAAGTCCCTCGCTAGAAATAAATACCTTGATTACCAGCTATTTATATACTTGTGGGTAATCAATAGGACTTAAGTCTCCCCCTAATAGTAAGAGTTGACACTGATAACTTATAAACTCACCTTTAAATGTTTTAATTTTTTAGCTTGGGCTATTTGTTTTCCTTCAACAAATACCAAAAATCCTTTGCCTTTGCCATATTTTTTTCCTGTTTTATCCCAAAGAATTGTTAGGTTTTTCCCGTGATAAAAAACGTTGTCTAAACAAAACCAATCCCATTGTTTTTCAGGTATCAATGGATTGATTTCTAATATATTATCTGCTCTAGGTTTTAGTCCAACCAAATCATTAATAATCAAATCTGCAAAACTTGAATGATTATAAAATTTACTTCTTGGGTTATCCCCTTTCAGCCATTCTCCATTTTTTTCATCCTGATACTCTCCCAAATACAACTTGCCGTTCATTTGATGTGAATTGGCATATTTGAATAATTCATCATAAAAAACCTGTGAACTCATTGTTCCATGGTTTTTGTAATTAGTAAGCAAATTCGATAAACCTTTCAGGGTTTGTGTAGTGGCATAAGGCCAAAGAGGACCGTCCCATTCACACCCATGACCAGAACCATGTGTTCTAAATAATGGATGACGACGTTCGGCAGTTGTTAATCCCCAAGGAGATTTAAAGCCCGAAGTATCTGTCAATTGATTCCATGCATGGGCAACATTGGGTTTGTCTTCTGGTAAATTAAAATACCAAGGAATAAAACCGATAGCCTCGCGAGCATTCGAAAAATTGCTTGTTTTTTCAAGCTTTACTTTGAAAAAAGATGCCTTTTCGTCCCATAAATTATCAAGTACTAATTTTCTAAGAATTGTCGCTTTTTGCTCATACTTTTTTGCCATCGTATCATTATGAACGAGGGTTGCCATAGCACTTAATGCTTTAGCATTTCCGTACATATAGCTATTAATGGTAGGACGAATATTCTTTTCTTTTCTTCCGCCACTGATAGATTCTTCCATAGCATCTTTTACGTCAAATTGGTAGAAAAGCTGATTGGGCAATTGTTTTTCTACCTCCCATTTTCGATAATCAGCTTCCATTGTCAGAAGATTCTTTTCGATAAAAGCCTTATCTAAATTTACTAAATAACGATTGTAAACTGCATTATCTATCCAACTACTAAATCCATGAAAGCGTTGGACAGTATGCTTAGGGTCAACATCCAACCAAAAAGTAATATAATCGTTAGTGTATTGTTGATTTCGTAGCCAACGGCCTTCGTAGATATGATGTCCTAAAGCACTACTTACAGCATTATGTTTACCAGCATGGTTTACTTTGGTAATAAATTCTGTAAAAATAAATCCGTCGGAAGTTTGTTTAAGATGCTTACGCAATGCCCACCAACGATAATAATATACTTTCTGAATCACCGAATCTGGACATTCAAACAATGGAATATTCTGAGAAAGCCACTCAAAAGATTGGGCATTAGGCACATAATTTACGACAGCTTCATCATCTGACGCATTAAATTCTGTTACGAATCCTTTTAGTTTATCCGTTGATAATATTGTTGCTTTTTGGGCAGAAGTATTAATCAACGAAAACAGTAAAAGTATTGTGATAAAGTAAAGTGATCTATATTTCATAATAATTTTATCCAAAATATTAATTAAGATTATTTAAGTAAATCCATTTCTCATAGGCTTACTTTTCTTGCCTTGATGCAAGAAAAGTAACCGCAACGGCGGACCGTAAAAGAAAATCAAGAAATTCCGAATTGCAACGGCGCCCCGTCTCGCTTCGCTCAGACAACGGAATTTCATAAAAAACTAATACCTATTTTGTATAATCCACTGATTTTTTACTTGAATATTAAAAACTCCTTACTCAAATAGCCAATCTATGTTTTTCTTGTTGCCAGCCAAGCCTGCATCTGTGATAGGTATTTCTTGATTCCCTTTCATAAAGCCCAGTACTAAGCAAGCTCCTTTGCCAAGATTCAAGGTATGACTTCCTGCTTTGAACGAATATGCATGAATATTGACAGCAGGAAATCCAGCGATGAGCAAAGCATTAGAAATCTTAATTTCTGACTGTCCGTAATCATTAGCACTGGCATCCGTTTCTAATTCAGGTGCTTGCAAGAATTTACGGTTTTTATCATTAAAGAATCCAACCAGTAACTTTACAGGCTCTGTAGTGGTAAAAGTCAGACTAGTACCTATTGTTTGTTGTTTGTCTTTACTAAACTTTATTCCTTTTAGTTTTTTTAATTCAACCGCCAAATCGCTAATGGCTGATAAAGTATCTGAAAATACCTGCTGTGCTTTTTCATTCTGATAAAATCCTTCAATGTTTGAGGTAATTTTTACTTCAACATTTTCAAAAAGTACAGGTTGCTTGATGGTAACATTTTTTTGAGACTTCAAGGAATCTATCGAAAATTTAAAGCGCGTTAATTCTTTTTGATAAACAGGTAACATTTCTTTCCAATGAATAAAGGTTGCATCTACACCACGCATCGGTATTTTACGCTGTTTGGTTTGCATACTATTCGCATATAAATAGGCATTTTGGGTGTATTTTACTAAATCCCCAAAATGTTTTACGCTACTTTCTAAATAGGGTAATGCTTTTTCTAAATCTTTTATGTCGTTGGAATTTTTATAGCGAAGTACTGCTAATGACGCTCTTACTTTTTCTGCATAGAAATTTGCCATGGCATCATAACAATAAGTATCGTTTTTCAATCGAGCAAATTCTGCTTTATCCTTTGTTACAAATTTTGAAGCCTTATTGATAGCTACAACGGCTTTTCTACCATGTTCTACTACTTCATCGGCCACTCTTACTGGCGTTTCTCCTATGTGTTTTTCATTTTTCCACTCTTTATCGGCATATTCAATAATCATCTCACCTTCAGGTGCTTCCGATTCATACAACATTGTGAATAATCCATAGCGGAAAGGATTTATCAACTGTGTCATCAACATTCCCAAAGTAAGTGTTTGACGATTGCCGTCTGTAATGCCATAACGTCTAAGCAATTTGGGGGAAATCTCTCCTACTTCTTCCATCGCTTCCAATACATTTTTTGCCTTTTCTTGTGGCAAACCATATTTATTGGCTAGTTCTTTTCCCCAATAATTTATTTCAGTATCACGTTTCCTGTGGGAATCCCATGCATACCTTGCCCAAGTTTTATACCACATCCAATCTCTATCAATTTGCATCAAACGCTTGCCTCCCACTTTATCCGCCGCAAATGGCCAATCCCAATAAGATGCTTGTGGGTACAAATGCAGACCATTAGCCTCATAAGTATTATGCATAGCCAACACTGATTTTTGAATAAAGTCTGGTGAGCTGTAACGAAAAGGTTCAAGATTCGCTAAAATATGCACATTCTCTACATGAACCGTCCCGATTCTACTTAAACTTCTGTGTAATTCAGCCCAAGAACCTCGTGGCGTATAAGTCGTCAGTGCTTCTCCGTTGAACTTCGCCATGGTGTATAGGTTTTTATATAACGGCAAAGCTTCTTTCATTACTCTTGGCGCATCAGTATCGTGTGCACGAAGAACGATAGGCGGTTCGGTGGTTTGTCCTATTGCTTTTAAACCATCTTGTACCCCTGGAATGATTGTCTTAGTAAACCAATCAACATCATCTTGCCCTACGCCTTCCATGGCTTCCCCTAATGTGATTAATAAACCTACATTAGGGTATTTCTCCACAAAAGCGGCGATAGATTTACGCGTATAATCGGCAATAATAGGAATGATAGGACGATTACGGTCTTGTGTTTCCAAATGATGTTTTTCAGCAAAAGGTTTAGGAATAATAATGTTATAAAACATCTGTATTACCCAAATACCTCGTTTGTCTGCTTCATTGGTAAGAAAACGAAAAATCTCTTCATTTTTTTTGAACGTTTCATCGTCAACCTCTACCGCATAAGGATATTCTTTTAGCTTCACTAAAGACGAAAAAGGGTGTCCATTCCATAAATACAAAGAATTATAACGGTTTTCTACCATCATATCTAAATACTGAATCCACATGGCTTTATCATAAAACCAAGGAAAACTCTCTGGCGTATACGGATATTCATAAGTTCCTCTTCCTGGCAATAAAGTTGGCTTTTGTAAGCCTATGCAAGTACCACGCAAAACCATTTCTGGTTGTTCGGTGATATTAATTTCTTCTGATATTTTCCCTTTTTCTTTGATTTCCTCAGCTAATGCTAAACATCCATACAACACTCCTGAGGCATCTTTCCCCACAATTGAGATTGGTTTGTTAAGTGCCTTAACAATTGAAAATCCTTCTTTCTTAAGCTCTTTATTGTTGTCAATATTGTATAAAGAAAATGCCTTTTGAAGCTTTTCATCTGGTGAAGTACCTATCAAGATAACTGTTCCTTGTTCTTTAGTCTCCGAAACAAGCTTTACGGTTACTTGATAGCCTATTGCTGACAAACTTGTTTTGAGCTTATCAACACCAAATTTGACACGTTCTTGATTCGTATCAGCCAATAAAATAGTAGCTAAACGCTTTTTTTGTGGACTTTGTGAAGCTAATATTTGTAAAGAAAAACCACAGAAAATCAGTAGGTTAAGGATAATATATTTCAAAAACTTATTCATACGATGATATAATATATTGATAAAGCGATTGGACAACTTTTTTATTTTAAAGAAAAATCTAATAAAGTATCAATAAAATTCAACTTAGCTAAAATAATGATACAAATTTATTGTTAAAGCCAGGCATTTTTTTCTATCATTTTTCCTAACTATTGTACAATTTTATCTTATCTAAATAATGTTTGGGTGAAGTGAAAATTTACAACAAAACTAACGTTCGTATTTATTAATGAGGATTCTTTATTTAATATACGCTTCTTTGTTGTTTTTGTGGAGATAAATAAAAAAACGGACGATAAAACGCCCGTTTTTAATCAATACTCTAAATATTATAATCCATAAGTCACTTCGTATGATTTACCTTTTTCAAGCGTCAACTCATACATATCGTTTGCTAAGGCTTTGATAGTTCCTTCTTGGCAAGTTGGTTTTATTTGGCTTTTAAAACGTAAAGTGCCTATTCCGCCAGCTCCTTTTATTTTGATTTGTTTTGTACTACAATACACCTTTACATCGCCATCAGGTGTCGGCACAGCGCCTTCCATCCATTGCAAACCTCCTAATTGTGGTTCAACTAAATATGTTTGGTAACCTGCGGAAGTTGGTTTTACGCCTAAGAAATATTTACCTAACAAATAAATAGGACTTGCTCCCCATGCATGACAAAGGCTTTTTCCGAAAGGACGACCATACATGGCATAATGTTCGTCGCCTTTTTTGTTCGGATTATATTCTTCCCAGAAAGAAGTCGCTCCTAAATTCAACATACCACCCCAATAGTCTTTCATTTCTTTCAATACATAGCTTTGTTCACCTAATGCACACAGTGCCTCTAATTCATAAAAGCGCATATATGGTGTTGTAATTTTCTGAATTTTATCATTCAACAACACATGTTTTTTGACGTCTTGCTTTTTGGCTTCATCTAAATAATTAAAGAAAATCGCAAACATATTGGCATATCGAGTCACGTTATCAGTCTGTTTTCCTTCTACTCGGCTATGTACTAAAGCATGCTTTTCATCATTCCAATAATTTGAGAAAAGTTTCGCTTTCAAGTCAGTCGCTAACTGATTATACTTCTTTGCTCCTTCAGTATCATTTACAATACTGGCACATGTTGCCATTGTTTCCAGACTTCTCGCCAAAAGCAACTGTTCAAAACTTACTTCTCCTTTTTTACTTAAACCATCTGCCCAGTCAATAAAAACCCAGTCGCCCGTCAAGCCTTCCATCATCCCGTTTTTATTTCGGCGTGATAAACAGTAATCCATTAAACTTTGCATTCTTGGATAAAACTGCTGAATAAATGTTTTATCGCCCGTATATTGGTAATAGTCGTTGATACCGATAAACCAATAAAAGGTATAATCCATGATGGTATTTACGTGGCTAGTAACAGGGTCTTTTCCTCTAAGAGCCAACAATGTGCGTGTAACCGAAGGAGAATCGAACAATAAATAGTAGTTCATCAAATAACTCTGATAAGCATCTCCCGACCAAATCCAGCGGTCACGCTTGATACCGTCAATAAAGAACTCACGGGTATTCAAATGAAAAGTATAATTTGAAACATCGTAGATTTTATTAATTTGTTCATCAGAACAACGGAATCCACCACGGTCGGCTACGGGTAAATATTCATATAACATCGATACCGAGTCGAGTGATACAGCGGCATCAAATTTTATATTGACAAACCGAAAAGCCTTTGAAAGCTCCATGGTCATATTGCTTTTCTTAGTCTGACTTACGTCAATATCATCTAATGTCTCGCAGGTTTCTGTAGCTAAGGCTTCCTCTTTAGACTCTCCGTAATAAATCTTGATTTTACCTTTTCCTTTTAAACCATGTAATTTGATAAACCCAAAAGTTTCTTTGCCAAAATCAGCCAAAAGGCTTTGTTGTTTTTTCTCAACTTTTACGGCATGCTGTACCTTCGTTTCTAATTTAAATTTAGAAGGTGGTACTGATGCTGAATTAAAATTCCAAAATCCTGCGTTGAGCCATTTTGTACCCGATTGGTCAGAGGCTTTTCCTGTTTCATCAATCCATTCTTTATCTTCAAAAGTAACTAACCACGAAGCATCCGAGACTACTCTTTTACCTTGTACAAAAATGGCAGGCACACGGTCTTGGCAAAATACTTTTAAACTCACCTTATGCTTTCCTGCGGGTACTGTGATTTTTTTAGGGAATCCGCTGATTGCTTTTCCATCTATCTTCACATTAAACTGACCTTCTACAAAAAGGGATACTTCTTCAGAAGCAGGCAAATCAAAATCTTTATGAAAATCAACCAAGTTATAGTGACTATCTAATTTCCAAAATGGAGGAAAAAAAGAACCACGTTCAGTTCTTCTATTTTGCATTTTGTTACTGAGCCACACCTCAAAATCTCCTGGATACCAAATCCAAGTAGCTTGGTTCTGTGCCAATACAGGCGAACAAAAAGACAAAAAAGTCAGGATAGCCAGTAATTTCGTTTTCAAAGAGATTTTTGTGGAAAGCATATCAATATGATTAGATTAAAAGTTCATTAGTTAAAAAAGAGGTAAAGGGCAATCATTACAATCGTTAGCAAAAGCCATGAAATCCATACTTTTTTTGTTGGCTTTTCTATGCTGTTTTTTTCTTCAAAGGTTGCTAAATAAACCGTAGGCTCATTATCTAACAGTGATATAATGATGGCTAACACAAAAAGAAAAGCAAAAATCAAGAATGAAAGCAAAAGATAGTGTGGCCAAATAGGATATTTGTCGGGAGTGAAAACCCATAGGTACATTACTCCAATCCCTAAACTAACGACCGAACCTGCCGAAAGCGTAAAATTTACCGCTTTCTTGGTAGTTCTTTTCCAGAAAACAGTCAGTAAAAATACAACAGCCAAAGGTGGCGCTATAAAACCTAAGACTGATTGAAAGACATCAAATAAATTCAACCCTTTGATGCTATCAATTGCCAAGGCCATCATAATGGCAAAAATACAACCTGCAATAACCGTGTATCGTCCTACTTTAATAATTTCCTGATTGGTTGCGTGTGGATTTATTTTCTTTAAATAAACATCCATTGTAAAAACGGTACTCAAAGAATTTAAAGACGAACCTATTGTACCGACAAGTACAGCGATTAAAACAACAATGACTAAACCGTTCATTCCGGGAGGAAAAAGGTTAGTAACCATCGTCATATATGCTTCAGATGGGTCTTTTAAATTGGGGAAAAGGATATAACATAAAATACCCGTTAAAATAAATAAAGGCAGAGACAGTATTTTTAACCAAGCAATAAAGTTTACACCTAATTGACCTTGTTCTAGATTTTTAGCTCCTAATACCGACTGTACCATCGCTTGGTCTGTACAGAAAAAAGCTACTGCTGCTACTGGATAGCCCAATAAAATAGCATACCAAGGATATTTTGTATCACTAGCAGGGTGAATCAGCGTCCAATAATGAGCAGGGACTTTATGATAAACCTCCGAAATACCTCCTACTTTAATAACGCCTAATATGGTAAGTGTTAAAGACACTGCAATCAGTAAAATCATTTGGAATACATTTACTTTTGCAATGGCCTTTAGTCCACCTGCAAAGGCAAATAAGCCCGCAAATAGCACCAAGACAATCACAGATTGCCACATGGGTATTCCCAAAATTTGCCTCACTAAAAAGCCCCCTGCAAACAAACCTAATGATAACCAAGAAATTAGTATCTTGATTAAGGCATACCAAGCCAAAATAGTTTGGGTAGAATCACCATAACGTTTACCCATAAATTCGGGCATGGTACTTACATTCGCTGCAAGGTATTTAGGGGCAAAAACGATAGCAAGTAAAAATAAAAAGACAAAGGCGTACCAATCAAAATTTACGGCTACAATACCCGTGCTATAACCTATACTCGCAAAGGCAAGTAGCATAGAAGGCCCCACGTTAGTACCCCACATATTAAAACCGATACTCGACCAGCCTAACGATTTATTAGCCAGAAATAGGGTTTCATCCTTATTAGTTTTGTCTGAGAAACTTGCTCTGTAACCTATGACTATTAAGATAACCAGATAGGCTACTACAATACTATAATCTAAAAAGGTTAGGCGTTCTACGATGTTTCCCATCATCTAAAGTTATTTAAAATGTCTGCACTAAGATGATGAGTCGCCAAAACGTCAGCAATTTTCACAGGTGTGCCCGTCTGTAAAGACTTATCCATTGCCTGCAATAATGCCACCGTTCCAATACCTTCTTTGATGTTTGGATAAGCCGTTTCACCACTTTCTAAACAATCAGCAAAGTATTCTAAATAGTTTTGGTATTCTCCAGCATGATGGCTTTTGCCCTCAAAACGGAAATAATGTTTAAGCTTATGTTCCCAAGTTTGGACTCTTTCTTCCCCTGTGTTGGTAGTAACCGCATAGCGTAAATCCATGTAATCAGCTTGGCTACAACCTTCTGTCC
This sequence comes from Arcicella aquatica, assembly GCF_034928825.1. Taxonomy (NCBI): domain Bacteria; kingdom Pseudomonadati; phylum Bacteroidota; class Cytophagia; order Cytophagales; family Flectobacillaceae; genus Arcicella; species Arcicella aquatica. Next base: position 35,334 of record NZ_JAYFUL010000010.1, read on the forward strand.
CTCTTAGGATACAGCTCATTTCACTATCGCGTACTACTGGTTGAACAGGACCTGTATATGCTCCACTTACTCTGGCAATTCGCCCATCAGTCGCTTTAAAAATAAAGTGCATGGTATCGGCATTTTTCAGCCCTCCTTTTACGCCATTCGAGCTCAACATGCCGTAACCCATTACTTCTTCTATATTGGGCAAATACCATCTGATAAAATCTACTGGGTGACTCAAGCCCCCATAAAGCCATTTAAAAGCATTCTCTAACGACCATCCTTTATCCAGAAACCATCTGTGGTCAGCATGGTAGTAGCCTTCAATGGTAATTAATTCGCCAATAAGTCCTGCTTCAAAGTCTGCTCTTTGTTTTTTCATAGGTTCAAAAAAACGAGAACTTTGTCCGACAAAAACCTTTTTGCCTGTACTTTCTGAAAGCTCAATTAATTCTTTAGCCTTTGATAAATCGTCAATAAAAGGTTTAGTACACACTACGTGCTTACCATGTAATAATGCTTGCTTGGTATGCTCTGCATGGAATTTATCAGGCGTATAAATCGCGATGATGTCAATGCTTTTATCATCTAATAAATCTTGATACTCGGTAGTGTAATGATGAAAGTCGAACTCCTTCGCTCTTTGCTTGCATAAATCAATATTACGGTCGCATACTTTAACTAATGCTAATTTCTTGCTAGCCAATGCTGCCGACATAGTACTTCGACCTTCTCCTAAACCTAAAATTGCTATTTTCAACATTTTTGATTGCTATTTATTAAACCTTGTATTCTTCTTTATTAATTTCCAGCAGGTTTCAGAAAAACCCATGTTTCGTCCTTTTTTGTACCTGTAATTCCTTCTTGATATTTTTTCATCAAGGTATTCCATTCTACTACTCTTGGGTTATTCTCAATGGTTTTTGGATTGAGTTTATCTAAGTTTTCACCTTTGGGAATACTGATTACTAACATCAATTGTCTGCCATTTTTATACAGTAGTAATTGTTGAAAGTCGGCATTACAAAAACCTTGGGCTACTTCTGGCCATTTGGCAAACTGTGTAGCATGATAAGCCAAATATTCTTTTTGTAAAGTAGTATCTGCGACTAGATTGGCTGTTAATATGGTGTGAGACCACTCTTTAGCCACCTTCTCATTCTTACATCTTTCTTGATTGAACTCGTAAAACAAATCATCGTAAGTCTTAATCAATACTTGAGGGAAAGCATTTCTTAGTCTTTCTCGTAGCAAATACACATCTTGTACTTTATCAAAAATCACTACATGATTTTCCCATTGAAATAGTGCTTCTTGCGAAACTTTACTTTTCAAAAGAATCTCGTCTAATTTTTTCCTGTCTACCGTCTTTCCATTTTCAGTAATCAATTCTATGATAACAGGCTTTTCTACATTGATAGCCCAATACTTATCTGCCAGATTTTTATCATTTAGCAGATAGCTGTATTCCGACTGAATACCTGCTTTAACCTTAATACTATCTGCAACCTGTGGCCCATTATTCTGCCAAGTATTCCCTGGTCCATTGGCATTTTGTAAGAATTTTTTAGAGGGAGTCCAATTATCTTTAATCGTAAAATAAGAAGAACCTTCATCTGTATATAAATAAAACCAATGATTCGGAATATGCGCATAAGGAGCTTTGTAAATGCTATCGACATAGTTTTCTGAAATGACAGAACCCGGTTGAGCTGACAAGGTATAAATTGCTGCTACATCATACATGTGTTTGGCATAATGATGTATTTTATTAGCCATAATTTTATTATTCTTCATTGCGTTGATAGTCTTCGTCCAACCCCAACCCATGCTAATACCTGAATAAGACACATCCGAAATGTCGTTATGTTCTATATTAATGCCCTTTACATACCCAACTCCTATCCCAACACAACCCCAATCTTCATTAGTAACATCCGTAATTAAATTATTGCTAATCAACAAATTCGTGCATACTTCTCTTTCATCAGAAGGATTATAAGGCAAGTGTATTTCAGTAACTTCATCTGCAAAGACGCCTGCTTGAATGCCTGTTCCGCCTATGTCTTTAAAAAGATTTCCTTTAATAATATTATCATGAACTCCTTTGTGATAATCGAGTCCAGTAGAGGCTAAATGTTCAAAACGACAACCTTCAAAGCCTGTATGATGAGCATAAGAAACTTCAACAGCCGCTTTTGGTCGACCCACCCAAGCCTGATTCTCTAACGTTTTTTTATCGGGTGTACCAGGTATTTTTAGCTTATAGGCATCCAACATATACAATCCTGCTTGGTGAGGGACGTGTCCTTGTTTAGAAGGACGCAACCATGAGCTATGATTAAAAGCGATATTTTTAAAGAAAACATACGCTACAGGATTATCAATGGTACCTTCTATTCGAAGCAAAGTTTCTAAGGAAGATACCACTACTTCTGCTTTATCCATCACCTCGTTAGCACGTGGGATATAGTAAACCTTCTCTGATTTGCTATCCAAATACCACTCTCCTTCTTGATTCAAAAACTGGAGAGCATTACTTAGATAAAAAGCTGAATTACCTGTTTCTTTTGAAATCCAAGGGGCTGGCCAAGGGTGTTCTGACTGAATACGACTTTCTGGCTGAAAAAATGAAAGCTTTGCACTATCACCTTGCACTTCTATTTTTTTGATACGCAAACTAGCAATTGCCCACCATTGATGAATAAACATTTCCATACCATTCACCTTGGATAAATCCCCAAATTTTGGTGCAGGAATCCAACAGGTTTCTTCTTTCTTATTCCAAGATAAAATACGATTCATGATTGGGTATGGCGTATCTTTAGCTCGAACAGCTTTTTGATTATTCACCCATAATTGTCTGAATTTCAATAAGTCTCCTCCTACTTTTGGAGCGTCCGCTACCCAAACTTTCCCTATCGCTTCTTTGGGTAACCCAGCAAGACTCCCTTTTAATTTTGTCCAACCTGTTATGCTAATACCGCCGCTAATGATGGGTTTTTCGTTAGGTGCTGCTTCGATAATAGTCGGACTAATAGCTGTTCCTGCATCTTCTGGACGAATTACGATTGGTTCATACAATTGATAACTCCCTTTTCGCAAATAAATGTGAATGGCTTTGGTCAAGTTCCCGTCCGATAGCCTACGCATCTCACGTACTTTCCGAATAGCCATCGCTACTGTTTGCAAGGGCTTATCTTGGCTACCAATATTTACATCAAGTCCATCAGGAGACACCCAAATATCCGTTTGCGCCTGACTATTTGGTGAAAAAGCAATGCTTAAAAAAGAGAAAACTATAAAAAAATATTTCATCATTTAGTTTTGAAAAACTGTTTTCAAGAATGTTGTATTAGCCCCAAAATTTCCTTTTACATCTCTGGGCTTATTAGCATCTCTCGAGCGCTCTATTACTAGCCAGCCACTCCATTTCATTTTATCGAGGGTAGCTTTTACTTTCTTCATGTCTATTTCAGGGTCATTCTGTAGCCATACGCCATCTTTATTAGTACAGTGAATCATGCAGATATTATTTTTACCCAATATTTTCAATTCTTCATATAAATCTCTCCCTTCTTTTAGTGGATTAGAGAAATTGAAATATATTTTAATGCCGTCAGAACCAATCTCTTTCAGTAGCTTTACTTCTTCGGTAGCATCCAAAGCAGTTTCAATTCCAATCACGACGCCTGCTTTTTTAGCCATTTCTCCTGCTACTTTTAATCTAGTAACGACTGAATCTCTCACGGCAGGGTCTTTTTTCAAATCACATTGAACACCCAGTGGCAAAAATGCTACTTTGATATTCATCAATTTCATTGTAGTAATACAATCCTCAATTGATTTTTTGTATTCTTCTCGTCCACAAAAAGATTGAGCATAATAGCCAGTCATCGCCAACGAGAACATCTCAATATTCAATTCTTTGGCTTTTGTCAAAAAAACATTTCTGATAGAGTCGTTAGCTAACTGATTATCAAATGTTGGGCGTTTGCCTAATCCGCCCATATCTATTTCTACACCGTCTGCTCCAATCTCTTTTGTCAGGGTCAAAGCACCTAGTTTTTGTCTCTTCAAAAGCATTAAATCAATTAGCCCAATTTTATATTGATGATTTGTTTGGGCAATACTCTTCAATGGCAACGAGCATAAAATTATCATACTCGTTACAAAAATTGCTATAGGTAGCTTTTTCATTTATCTAATTTTTAGGAGCTTCTCCAAACATTTTTTCTAATGTGTCAAAACTTTTCAATGCATTACTGGGGAGATTTTCACCCTTTTCGCCGAAAACATACATCGCTGGAAACGGCTCAATTGTCACCTTCGATTCGTCAACATTTCCTGTTTTATCTTTTAGTTTTTTCAAATCTAACTGGAAATTTATGGCTAAGAAATCATACAATGCCATGCGTTTACTCTTTCCGTAGTCATGTCCTTCGGTTGGGAAATGCACATTTTTAACCGCATCTTTTTGGTCATAAAAGCCATATATTTTTTGTAGAAAAGGAAATTCTGTTTCAGGCACATGTTGTGTCCAGTCTTTGCCATCCGATAAAATTAACTGTGGTCTTGGTGCAGCCATTGAGGCTATTTCTACATTATTTGTGCCATTTCCGCATAAATGTACCCCCATACCACTTTCGCAAGGGCATCCCCCACTATGATAAGACGATAACATCACTACAGGTACACTTAACGTAATTCTATCATCTAAGGCTGTAATCAACATCGTTTGGCTACCCCCACCAGAACCACCCGTAATGGCTACACGACTAGCATCGGCATTGCTGAAAGAGAGTAACCAGTCTAAAATTCTAATGCTATTCAAAGCCTGAACCGACATGGCTATGCTTTTTCTATGAAACTCTGATTTGAATTGTAATGTAGATTCTCCCCACGCAAAAAGGTCGTAACTAAAAGCAATTGTTCCCATTTTAGCCTGCATCGCACAACGATATTGGCAATCTGCTCGATAACGACCATCTCCGAAATGACCATCTGGATTTAAAATCACGGGTATTTTACCTTTACTTTCTATAGGCATATACAAAGAACCACACACATAAACCCCAGGAAGTGTCTCAATAGCCACATTTTCTATGGTATAGCCATCCATTTTACGCTTATTGCTCGTAATAACCTTACTCTGTGGCTTAGCTGGCAATGGCGAAAGCTTTAAGGCATCCCACATACAAGCTTTTAATTCTTCTTTGCGTTTTTCCCAACTTGCTTCATCATTATACAAAGTAGATAAATAGGCTAATTGCTGTTCACCTTCCTCAGGTGTTTTAAGATGATACTGGTAGCTTTGAAGCTTATACTTCTTTTCACCTTCTTTGGCAAACGTAATATCTTGCGACGACAATACATTGTTCATTGTTTTCTCAAAATCTGGTCTGAAACGCCAATCTGCATACGTCACCCATTTGTCTTTTACTAAATCTTCGGGATAACGGATTTTTACTTTGAAACGAATTTCAATCTGAGCAATCACATCTTTCAATGGTTTTCTGAAAGAATTATCAGCCGTTTGAGCGAAAGAAAAGTAAGTCAAAAAGAGTAAACAGAGTGTTTTTAGATATTTCATGAGATTAGTCTTTAGTAATTTCTCCTCCTTTTGGTGCTTTGTATCCTTTTAGTTGTGGCCATTCTCCATTTTTGATTTTCTTCAATTTCAATTTTGAAGGGTCAATTACAGCGTGTTTTATTTTCTTGCGTCGCCAAGTATAAATTACATGCACTAAGCCATCCGACGTTTGAATAATAGAAGGATATGAATATTGACTAATCGGTGAATCTTCTATAATTAATGCGGCATACCATTGCTTACCATCTTTGGTTAATGATACATTCAAAGGTGTGCGTGGACCTTTTGCTAAATCCCCTGGTGGTAACACATGATTATATACCAATAAATGGCGATCGTCTTTCAAGGTCACGGCATCTGTTCCTGAATTATTATTGGGTAAAGCTGCTTTTGCTAATGGTGTCCAAGTTTCACCGTTATCGTAAGACCACGATTCAATAATTGCTCTGTCTCTACTTCTTGCTAAAATTTGTAATTTGCCTTTGCCATAATCCAATATGCTTGGCTGAATAGCATTTAACGTTTTTCCATCACTGATTGGCCCAACGATTCTCCATGTCTTCCCAAAATCTGGCGTTACCTCAAAATGAAGTTTCCATCCTGAGCCTTCTGTACTAGTTGGACAAAACAAATTGCCATTGCTTAATAACACTGGTTTATTTTTAACAGGTCCGATATAATTTTCTGGTAAAGCTCTTGCTGCTGACCAAGTAATACCATTATCTGAAGATGTTTTTAACCACCCTTTCCATTTTGCAGGACTAGGACCAATTTTATAAAAAAGCATTAAATCGCCATTTGGAATTTGATATAATACTGGATTCCAGCACGCATAGCGTAGGGTATCATTCACAATACCATTAGCCACATTTTGAGGCGCTAACCATTTTCCATTTTCGTTTCTGCTTATCCAAATACATACATCGGGATTGCGTTCTTTAGTACCTCCAAACCATGCTGAGACGAGCCCTTTAGGCGTTTCGGCAATGGTGGCTGCATGGCTTTCAGGAAACGGAGGGTTTTCTACGACAAACTCATCTAATAATATTCCTGACTTCCATTTTTGAGCATTCGTTTGCAAGCTGAAAAACACACAAACTGCCATTAATACCGTAAATAAGCTTTTTCTTAACATGATAATGCGTATTGAATTTTAATATTTTTAATGCCTGTTATCAACACAATTAATTAACATTGAATGAATAATTGCCAGAACTTACTTCCAGAATCAATTTATTGCCCACTGCTTTTACAAACTTTACTCCTTCTACTGATGCGATTGCTTTCCCACTTTCTGTGACTTGATTAAGTGAATTAGTAGGCAGATAAACTAAAGATTTAGTATTAACAGGAATACTGATATTCCATTGAAATTTATTTCCCTCTTTTTTCCAATCAGATTTGATGATGCCATACATACAGTGATATAAAGCCTTGGCAGACGTTAACCCTGCAATCATTTCAGGTTTCATCACGATTTTCTTGAAAGCAACTGATTCTTTTGAAGATTTGATTCCCGCTACATTTTCATAGTACCAGATAATCAAATCGCCTAATAACATCACATGGTTCCCAGAATTCATTTCTGGGTTTGCTTTATCTCCATTCCAAAGTTCCCAAATAGTAGTAGCACCATTTTCTGCCATATATCCCCAGCTTGGATAATCGCGATTAGAAGCTATTGTATAGGCTATATCTGGACGTCCATTCTCGCTTAATCCACGCATTAACCATTGTGTACCAATAACGCCCGTACTGATATGCCCTTTGTTTTCGACTAAGACTTTTTCAACAATACTCTTCCAAACTTTTGCCTTTTCATTAGCAGGAATCATATTGTACATCAAAGGCAAAAGGTTTGCCGTAACTGTTCCATTACTATATTGCCCTTTTTTACTATCTAAAAATTTCTTGTTAAATGCCTTGATAATTGCTTGCTTGCTTTGCTCAAAGGCTTTGATATCATCAGACTTGTGGAGTAAGCGAGCAAAATTTTGCATTACGTCCAACAATCTTACATAAGTTGCCGAAGCCAATAATTCTCCATCTGTTTGTCGAGCAGGGTCTTTAGCATGAATCAATTCCAAAGACTCAGGTGGTACACACCAATCACCATATTTATCTTTTGTAATTAATCCATTTACTAAATACTTATCTTGCATATAATCTATCCATTTTTTCATAGATGGATAATGACTTTTTATCGTTTCTTGATCACCAAACTGGTGATACAACATATCAGCTACCGTAATGTAAGTGCCGGGCCAAGTAACATTATCGCCATAATATCGCCAAAATGCTGGTGCTACGTCGGGAATACTTCCATCAGGTTTTTGTGCTTGCTCAATATCATTCAGCCACTTTGAATACAGGCGAACGTTATCAAAAATAAAGCTTTCGCCATAAGCTCCTGTTGTTCTATCTCCTAACCAAGGTTGACGTTCATTTCTTTGTGGACAGTCAACAGGCATTCCTTTATAGTTACTCCTGATTCCCCAATAGGCATTTTTATAGATTTGGTTGATAGTTTTATTTGACGTTTCAAAATCTCCAATCGTTGCCATGTCATCATAAACAACTCTCCCATCAAAATTTTCGACAGTCGGCACAGTGGGGAAGCCTGTTATTTCTACATACCTAAAGCCATGATATACAAACGAAGGCTCCCACGTTTCTTGCCCTTCTCCTTTTAACGTATACACATCCGTCACTTTGGCATCTCTTAAATTCCTCACAAACAATTCACCATTACTCTGCAATGTTTCAGCAAAACGAAGACCTATTTTATCTCCTTTCTTACCAGTAACACGCATTCTTAACCAACCTGCCATATTTTGCCCCATGTCCAAAATATAAGTATTGGCATTCAAGCTTTTGATAGATACAGGTTTGATGGTTTCCATTACCTTCATGTTCTCCGTCATCTGCGCTTCAAACATTCCTCCTGCTTCCTGTACTAATTGGACTTTCAGCCAATTTTTATCTTCAAAACCTACCTTGTTCCAATTAGGCATTTCTTTGGTAGCATCATATTCTTCGCCATCATACTCATTGTTAGTTCTGATAGGACCATCGGCAGTTACCTTCCAGCTTTCGTCAGTTGATATTGTCTCCTTTGTGCCATCTGTGTATTCAATGTCCAGATTCAACAACATTTTAGGATACCCAAAAGTCTTGATTTTATATGGTTTATAATCTTGACGCATGGTATAAAAACGTCCATTTCCCAAGACTGTCCCAATAACATTTTTATCTGCTTGCAAGAGTTTGGTTACATCAAAAGTATTGTACTTTATCCCTTTGGTATAATCTGTAGGAACGGGAGCTAATACTTGGTCACCCACTTTTTGCCCATTTAGATATAATTCATAAAGTCCTAATCCTACGATATAAACAGTAGCTTGCTTGATACTTTTTTTGGCTACAAATTCCTTTCTAAAATACCTTGCTGAGAGCCTAGCAAATTGGCTTTCATTATCCCATTCAAAAGAACGGTCAAGACCAATCCATCGCCCTTTCCAATCTACATAATTTAATAACCCTACACTCCAAAATGCTGTTTCAGACCAAGCTGATTCTCCTTTATTTGTCCAAGTTTTTATTTTCCAAAAACATCTTTTTTTGCTCTTTAATACTATTCCTGCATATTTTACATGAATAGATTCATCAGATAATACTTTCCCTGAATTCCATAAATCACCTTCGTTAGCAGCTAGTTTTTCAGGCGTAGAAGCTACCAAAATTTGATAGGCAACTTGCTGTACATTTCTTTGTGAAGCCGTAATTTCCCAACTTAATCTAGGCTTTACTACATCTATTCCTTCAGGATTTACAAGCATTTCGCAACGCAAATTTTGCAATTGAATGCCTGCATCTTGTTTACTAAACGAAGCAAACAATACGATAGCGACAAAAAGGAAGATGTGTTTTGTAATTTTCATTCTTTTATAATCAATTGATATAAATCTTGTGGTTTTATTGACTGATTAAACTTCCTCCCCAAACAAAATCTTTGAAATCATTAGGAGATTGATGCCGTCCAACTAAATAATAAGTGTCCAATCCCAAGCTTTTAGCTCTGTTTTTTAATATTTGTTCGTCGTGTGGCGTCGGTGTTTCTTTTACTTCTATTGCTTTTTTACCCTCTAAAATAAAATCTATCTCTAACCCTGTTTTCTTCTGATAATACTGAATTGAACCTAGATGACTTAACTGTAAAGCAATTGCATTTTCAAAAACTTGTCCGCTACTTACTTGTGCCAATGCTTGTAATAAGCCCGTATCTGCTAAGTATATTTTCTCTTGTTTTGAAAACTCCTTATCCAAACTTTGCGTAAATGCTCCTACTGATTTTATAAAATATGTATGTTCCAACAAACTTATATACTCTTTTACTTTCGCACGATTTATACCCAGCACAGCACCTAATTTGCTAAAATCTAATCTACTACCTGTTCTTACAGCCAATAATCTTACTAATCGATAAAGGTCATCTGATGCCGAAAAATCTGACAATAACCTTATGTCTAACTCAATGTAGGCATTAATTACATCTCGTAAATAAGCTTTTTTATCCTCTTCGGTTTCAGCTAAAACAACTTCAGGAAATCCTCCAAAACTTAGAAAATTTTCATATAATGCCTTCCATTTAAGGTAAATACTAAGATGGAAGGAAGCTTCAGCAAACTGTTTTAAAAGTGTTGGACTTTCTCCTTGGAAAGCGACAAATTCCGCAAAATCCAAAGGATACATCTCAAAAATTCTCTTTCTGCCAGCCAAACTTTCTGAAAAATGGTTCTTCAAATAGAATGAACTAGATCCCGTAACAATGAATTTTGTACCATAAGTGTCATATAGGAATTTTATCACACTTGTACTTTGGTTTACCAACTGAATTTCATCTAGTGCAATTACAGCTGGTTTTGAAAGGTCAATCCCTTCTATTGCCAAGCCAATTTCAATATCTTTCGTATTTGTTTGATTGAGCAAATAACGGTTTTCAACCCTTTCCAAATCCAAATAAACCTTATTATTATGTGGTACTTGTGTCAATAGATATTTCAAAGCGGTTGACTTTCCAACCCTTCTCATTCCAGTTATTACTGTGGCTTGAGGCTTTGACAAATGCTCTAATAATGATGGAAATATATTTCTGTGTATCATAAATGCAACTTTTTGCTTCTAAAATTTACAAATAATCATACTTTTTGTCGAATTTCCAATCAAATTTGCACATTTAATGGTTTATTTTACAATAGACAATGCTATTATTCTACTTATTTCCTAAAAAGTCAAAGTATAAAATCAATTCCTTCGCTCTGGCAGGTTCTTTTTCGTAATCGTAATAAATATTCTTCATCCCCATCGGACCAGAATTTTCCGTTTTGTTGGTTTTTGAACCAATCCCTGCAATGCCCTGTAAAAATGAAATATCTCCGTTTGGAAAATTGATTTGATAGTTTTTATAAGGGTCTTGTTTGAAAGCTGGTGTGAACAAACGGAAGAAAATATCTTCATTTTCAGTAACTACTGTAAAGGCTTGTTCTTTACCAATAAACTTACACCAATACATATTTGAATGATAACCTTTAAATTCTGGATAGACAAATGGAATTTCTCCTGTTTCGGTAGTATTATATTCTTTTTGCCAAACCCCAAACTGATTTCCTTTCATCCGATTCTTCCACACTCTGAAAGGGCCATTCCCCATATATTCTACTCCTTTTATTGCTGTTTCAGGAAATGAGAAATTCACACCAAAGAAGGTAGTAAAGTAATCGCCAGGGAAATAATTGACTTTCATTTTTACCCAGCCAGAAGGGTAGATTGTCCACTGCAAGGTATTATAGCTATTTTTTCTATCGAAAGTGGATGTAATGATTAAATTGTCCTTGTCAAATTGGTAAGCGAAGTTTCTAAAATTAGTCGCTCCTTCTTGTACAATTGGACCATTGTTAAAAGGAATGACACCTTGTTTATTTTTAACTTTCTGTAAGATTCCCGTGAACTTGTTAATCGATACTTCTAAGTCTTTTACTGAAATGGTATAAAGAGAATCTATTTCTACAATCTTCGCTTTTTCATTTCCTTCTTTCTTAACAATATTTATCGCTATTTTTTCTGGCAAAGAAATCTTGAAACTCCAAGTAAAAATTTCTTGGTTATTAAAATCCTTGGCTGTTACATACAGCACATCATAAGCTTGCCAATCAGTCGGAAGGGATAATTTAAGACTTCCCTTTTCGGATGGCTTAATATTAGGTGGAACAATAGACCCTGCTTTTTCTATCAGATTTTTATTATCAAATTGTTTTAATTTCCAAGTGAAAGTACATTCATTGATATTAGAAAATGAATAGCGATTTTCGATATTCAATACACCATCAAAAGCAGGCGTAATTTCCTTAGCTTCAAACTTTATAGGACTCCATACCTCTTTGATGGTAAAATAGCTTCCTTCTTTTTCACGATAAGGTCCTACGATTCCATCTGCTGCATGGTTACCGTCGGTATCCAATATCCCATTTTTGTCAGTTCTTACAATACCTTGGTCTACAAAATCCCAAAGGAAACCGCCTGCTGATAAAGGACTTACCCACATTTTTTCCCAGTAATCTTCTAAGCCTGATCCATGACCACCATCGTACATTCCATGCAAAAACTCTGTTGGCATTACGATATTATGACCGTTATCATAATTCCCAATTCCATAATTATATTCACGGTAATGCTGCGTGTCAAACCCTGCAAAAGCTTCCCAAGCGTGAATCACTGGACGCTTTTGAATATCTTCTTGCGGAAAAATCCCATCTAATTCATAATTATGTCCACCTTCATTACCATTAATCCAAAAAATTACAGAAGGGTGATTTTCATCATGAGCCACTAATTCTTTCAATAATTTCGTTCCTGTTGGCGTATCATAATTGCCATGCCAACCTGCTAATTCATCCATTACGTATAATCCTAATGAATCACAAACATCTAAAAAATGGTCATCAGGTGGATAATGTGACATCCTAACGGCATTCATATTCATGTCTTTCATCAGCTTCACATCCAGTAAACTAATGTCTTTGCTAGTAGTCCTACCAGAAGTAGTCCAAAATGAATGACGATTTACTCCTTTAAACTTAATTTTTTTTCCATTTACGTATACACCGTCTCTTTGCTTTACTAAAACTGAACGAAATCCAAATTTCTTTTCTAGTGTATGGACAACTTTATTCTGGTCTAACAGGCTTACGATTAATTTATAGCGATTTGGTTTTTCAGACGACCACACAAGAGGATTATTTACAAACGTTTTTAACGCTACAGTCCCATCCCCTTTCATTATTTTTCCAGTAATAGGCAAGCTTACTTTCTTACCATCAAGCGTATAAATTTGTGCTGAAACTGTTTGATTGAGCTGACTATTTTTCAAGTAAACATTTGCCTTAAAATTCCCTTGGGCATCAGCATCCAACGCTACTCTTTCTATGTGCTGTACTGGCAAAGCTTCCAGATATACTGGTCGAAAAATACCGCCAAAAATCCAAAAATCACCTTTTCTTTCTGCTTCATTGACAGAAGCATTGTTTGAGTGTTTTGATACTGTTACTTCTAAAAGATTTTCTGTTCCAATATTTACCAACGTACTAATATCATAACGAAAAGCATAATAAGAACCCTCATGAACAGCACCCGCTGATTTGCCATTGATTTTCACTTCGGTATCTGTCATTGCCCCTTCAAAAACAATGTTGATACTTTTGCCTTTCCAAGTAGTAGGTACTTTAAACGTATATTTGTAAAGTCCCTTTTCTTTTCCTCTTGAACTGTCTTTGGCAAAACCATAATTGTATTTTCCAAAACCTTGCAATTCCCAGTTAGAAGGTACGGGAATAGTCGTCCATTTTCCTGAATTTCTTCCTGCGGTGCAGAAGAAATCCCAGTTAACGGTTTTATCATTTCCTGTTCCAGATAAATACAATTTCTGTGTTTCTTGTGCTTGAATAAGCCAAGAAGTCAAGCAAAAAAATATGGTTAAAAAGGTAATCTTCATTATTACTTTGTTCTAAAAGGACGGGCAGGTAAGCCTTCTTGATTAAATAAATTGGGTTGAGCAGCTTCATCCCAAGCAAAACGCACAGCTACAGGCTTTGAAATACTTGATGAGGAAACCAATATTTTGTTATCCTTGATGATAGCTTCTGCATCTACAAAATTTCCATCTTCACCAGCAAGCTGAAAATTAGTTAAGGCTTTACCATCTTTACTGATTAAACCACTCCCTATTTCGTCAAAATCTAAACGAATCACAGTGTCTTTAATTTTCATTTTCTTGAAGATTGGACCAGATGCTACGATGTTTTTCATGCCATAATCATTATGCAAAGCGACAAGAGCCAAACGTCTTCCAATTTCCCATTTATAAGATGGGTGAATGTCTTTGATACTATCAACCAAATCTGTGGTGATAATCATTCCAGTATGGGGAACTTTCAACACATTGGTCTGAGCCTCTCTGAATGCTGGCAAAGTTTCTCTGGTTAATACCAATTTCCCTTTTGATTCCGAATAAGTATGAGGGGCGATTTGCACATAATTAAAAGGCATTTTTTCATCTCCCCACGATTTTCTCCAACTGCTGATTAACGTTGTTAATTTTTGTGTGTATTCTGTCGTTTCTGTTAAAAAACAGTTCGTTTCGCCTTGATACCACAAAAAACCTTTCATTGCAAAAGGAATTAAGGGACGAATCATCGGTTCAAAAAATTTAGCAGGTTCACCTTCTACTTTCTGCCCTTTGAAATACTCAGTTTCAGCAAATGCTTCTTCGGAAATCCAAGGTTCAATTCTACTTCCGGGAATCGCCGAAGAAATCATCCCGATGGGAACATTTAGATTTTTATGCAATTCTTTCGCAAAGAAATAGGCAGCAGCCGAGAATGAACGTAAGGCAGAATCTTTAGCAATACTCCAACCACGATGTAAAGAATCTGGCTTAATTAATTCTTTACGATTGACTAAAAAAATACGGATGAGAGGGTTTTTAGCAAATTCTAGTTCATCTACAGGATTCTCAATTGCTATGTTCGGTCTTCTTACTTTGCTATTTTTTCGCATGGTATATTCCATATTCGATTGCCCCGAACATAGCCATACTTCACCTACCAAAATATTTTGAAGTTTTATGATATTCTTTCCTGTGATAATGAGTTCAGCAGAAGTACTTGATGCCTTCAGGGGTTTCAATACCACTGCCCATTTTCCGTTTTCATCTGCAAAGGTCGTTTTGTCTTGCCCTGCAAATTGTACGTTTACTCTTTCTCCTACAGAAGCCTTTCCCCAAATTGTCAAGGGTTTATTTTGTTGCAAAACCATGTTATGTCCCAAAATGCGAGGCAACACAATTTGTGCTTGAGTTTTAACAGTTAGCAGACAAAAAATGAAAAATATAAGAATGTTTTTGGACATAACTAATAAGCACTTGTTTTGAATGATTTGATGATGAAAACTGCTTCTTTGTCTAACTCTCCAGCATTTTTCAAATCATAGCTTTGGTCTGTTGGTGTATCTGAATCAGGGAAACGACGAATTTCACCCGTTCTAAAAATCACTCTTTTAAAGGATGCCACTGGTGCAAAAAATAGTTTTGTTCCTTTGCTTTGTCCATTTACAAACACGTTAAACATCCGTTTGTGTCTGTCTAACTCTATTCTGATGGAATACTCTTGTCGAGCTTCGTACTTCATAATACCCGAATTTCGGTAACCCACTTTGGCTTTAAATGCACTATCAGCATCAAAAATCAATCTTACCGCTGGAGTTCCTTTGGCATCTACAAAATCTATATGCAATAATCCTTTATCTGACTGTTGAGGAATAATGGTAAATTCAACTGCTACTTTCTTCGATTCTGGAATTACCCTTTCTGCTTTAGCAAAATCAAATTTATCTTTATCTCTTAAAACCAATGCTTTTGAACCATCACCAATTTTTTCGATAGCCACAGGGGCATAAATAGGGCTGAAAATATTCCAATACTTTAGCTCTTCGCCATTTTTCATAGTAGCGAAGAATTCGTTAACGTGATTTTTCACTTCATCTACCACAGGCACTGGAACCTTGCTCACCCAAAGGTCTTCTTTGTTCATACTATAGGTAAGCCACATATTTCCATCAGGCACTACGCCATCGCCTTCTATGATTCCACGCACATATTGGGGGCCATAAGACTTAAAGTTTCCGCCATAACGCATCGAAGAAATTTCACCATTGACCAACAGTAAGTTAGTATAATTCAACCCATCCTTACTAGTAGAAACAGCCAAAGGCCAACGAAATTCCGAAGGATTATATACAGTAGCATATTTTCCATCTGATGTTTTTTGTCCCCAAATTTTGGCATTACTATTTACAAAACCTGGTGCTCTTAATGGATTATACTGCCAAGTTTTGCCTTCGTCGGTACTAATTGAAGTAAGAGCGTGTTTCCATAAACCCACTACCCTATTATCAGGCAAATGATAATAACTAAATGCCTTGGCTTCTCTTTTCAGAGGAATCAAAGGGTCGTCTCTATCAGCTTCTTCTACCCATTGTTGCATCATTAAAGGAGTAGCTAATAATTCGTCGCAAGCTTCAATAAATCCTTTATCTTTACTAGCTGTATACAAAGGATAAATAGATTTGCTTTTATCCCATGAGGCATTGTTTCTGATAAAATATATTTCACCAAATTTACCGTCTCCCAAAACCTCTCTCACTACCCTTCCAATGCCTTTTCCATCATTAGGGTCATCTTTTGCATCCATTGTTATGCCATAGTAAGCTAACGTCAATAAACGTTTTTTCTTTGATACATAAAAGCCCATTCGTTGGTGCATGACGGCATATAAATCTTTGGCAACGCCTTTATATCCTGTCTTAGTCCAACCGTCTGGGATTTTATATGGTGGAAAAATAACCGTTGGAATCGACCAATGATAGCCATCTTTTGAGGTTAACAATAGGGTTTGTCCGGGTGGAATGTGTTCTCCTGACGGATTGCTCAAGTATTGTAAATAAAAAGTATTATTCCAATATGCCAACATTGGGGCATGATTATATGTCCAATTATTACCTCCTGCTAATACAGGATTTTCTCTATTCGCATGAAATACCTGAATATTGTGTACTCCAACCGCAGGACTTAGTTGCCCGTGGTGGTAATCTACATTTGAAAGTGTTTCTCCAATATAACGCACTGTATCCTGAGCCTTAATTGTAAAGCTCAAGATGATAGACAAACCACTTAGTATATACTTTAATTGATTCATATTTATCTGGCTATTGTTTGGTTGGCTGAACCTCTTTTTGTAATGATTTCAAAATGCTTTTTTTAACTTTAAAAATGGTACCATGTTTATGTCCTTCAGGAACAGAAGTTTGTGCTGATACTTCTGTAAAATTTTTAAAGTCACTCGTCTTCATCGAGCCATAGTTTTTATCATGATAAGAATCGTAATAAATCAACCAATCATTCCCTACTTTTTCTACACTTGGGCCTTCTGTAAAATTCTTAGTAAAAGGTGCTGAAACATTGGTATAAGGTCCAATGGCACTTTCGCCAAAGGCAACTTTTATATTTCTATTTGGACGAGTATTATCTTTTAAAACCAATACATAATCTTTTGCCTTGCGTTTTACTATCACCGCATCTATCACGCTAAATTTGGGGTCAATTAATAATTTAGTCGGCGAAAAGTTTTTAAAATCTGTCGTAGTAGTATAATACATTCTATGGTTATTGTCTTCTGCTTCTTGGTCTTTTGGGAACCGAAACGGAATACACGAAGCCCAGATGATAATAAACTGTTTGGTTTCATCATCATAAAATAATTCAGGAGCCCATACATTCACAGTAGTAGGTTCATGTTCCATGACTGGTATCATTTTTTGTTCAGACCAATGGATTAAATCCTTTGAACTAGCATAACCAAAGCCTTTATCTCCTTTCCAGCTACTCGTCCAAACTAAATGGAAAGTGCCATCTGGCCCTTGAACGATTGATGGGTCACGCATTACTTTTTGATTTCCAATGGTAGGTTTCAAAAAGACATGATTCATATCTGTCCATTTATAGCCATCTTCGCTATACAGAAATCGTAATCCATCAGTAGCAGGTTCATGAAATGAACTAAACATATATACCTCTTTCGAGCATGACCCCAAGCAAAGACTAAGCAATAGTATTCCAATTATTTTTTTCATGAAAGGCTTATTTTGAGTCTAGTACCAATACCCAGTCATTTCCATCTTTTGGTTCAGCAGGAGGATTAAAAGCTTGTTCTCCTTTATTTTCAAACACTCCAATTATTATGGATTTCCCATCTCGTGGACTATACCAAGACGCATTCACATGGTCGCCTGCTATTTTACCCATACTTACTTTGAAATTTCTGCCTGTATACGTATATACTAATACCGTGTTTTTCGACTTTGTAGCCAATAGATAATTATACCTTACTCCTTGATCAAGTATTAAACTTTGGTCTGGAACAAAATCAAAAAACGCTTTAGAAAGCATCAGATTTTTTAAATGAATCATTTGGCTTGAACCTAATGCTTTCATCCCAACCGACCATTTTTCTCTTGGTCCAAAAGAGGTAGATGCCGAAAACCCTTTGTGCATTTGCATCACTTCATTTTGTCCATAAGTATAGCCAAAAGCCCCTGCTAAAACTGACCAATAGCCATATCTACGTACATCGTCGGCTGTCCATCTTGTAGCCAACGAGTCGTGTAATCCATGAGGAATTCCTTCATAAGATGGCTCACCGTCAATAGTTGGTTTAGTAGGTTTTAAGCGATAATCATCATTGATAAATTTCCAATTATCTTCCCCAAAATGACGTGTTTCATTAGCAGAAGTATCTTGTTCATAAGATTTATGTCCCGACTGCACCATGTTGAAGTCTAGCCATTTTTCATTATGAAACCAATCTGATGAAGATGTTCTTCCTCTTGGATGAAAAGTAATTAAATGTTTATCATCAATCTCATTAATAGTTTTTCCAATCGTTTTCCAAACAGCCAAAGAGTCACTTCCTTTAATATCACCACCATTAAGCCAAATAATATTTGATTGATTCTTATAACGGTTTGCCAAAAATGCAGCATATTTTTCGCCCTGCTTTTGTGAAACATGACCCGCCTTTACATTGCCCCCCCAAACAGGTACTAATGCCATATAGATACCTTTTTCCTCTGCTTTTTTAATTACAAAGTCGATATGGTCCCAAAAATCATATTGTTCAGCATTAGCAAAGTCATTTCCTTCTGTCACTTTAGGATTGGCTACATCTTTTTTTACCAAGGCAGAATCACCATATACATTCACAGCCTCAACAGTATGTAACACCATCACTTGAATCACATTAAAGCCTTTTTGCTTTCTGTCTTCAAGATATGTTTCTGTTTCTTCACGGGTCAATTTATTGAATAATAACCAGCCTGTATCTCCCAACCAAAAAAATGGTTTTTCATCTTTAGTAGCAATAAATCTTCCGTTGGCAGATACTTTTAAGTCTGGCAATTCATTCCCCTCTTTAACAGTCTTACATGCTGACATAGCCATTAGACAACAAAAAACGATGATTAAACCTTTATGCATAGCATTGTATTTCATGATATTTTTCTGAGCCAAATCACCTCTGTTTCTGATGATTTATTTTTTAGTTGAATAATCTTTCCTCCCTTTAGTTTTTCTTCCTCTTTGTTAATTTGTCCCGTTTTCGGATTAATATAGCTTACTTTGAAGGTCGATTTTTGTTGGGTCAGGTCAAGCTTTATCACATTTTGAGGGTCATTATAAATGATAAAACCTTTCTCTGGATTTCCCAATGCCCATTGACTCGCTGTTTTGTCCAATAATTCAAAAGGCTTCATTAAGCTAGCATCTTGTAAAAATTGTGGATTCTCAACTACAGGGATATTTGCCAAAGAACCTCCTGCCATCAACACTGCCCAACCCATCGCATCAAAACTATCTGCTGAATAGATAACGGCTTTCTCTGGAAATTTTTGTCGGTATTCACTTACAGCACGATATACTTGTTCAAATGAACTCTTTTTAGTGTTCAATAATCGAGCATGTTGACGGGGAGCTAAGTTTTGTCCTCCCAAGGGTGCATAAGCATTGCCATTTGCCTGAAAATGCCAATAACGAATATCTATTAAATTAACAACTGACGCTCTTTCAGCATCAGCCAGTATCGCATCTTGTACATCTTTGGTAGTACTTAATCCAACAATTACTTTTTTACCCGTCTCCTTTTCCCATTCTTTGATAACATCAATCCAGAACTGAACAAAATGTAGTGGCCCCGTATATTCAGCACCGATTAATTGGATCACACCTGTGTTATCTTTAAAATTATCGAGACATTTACGTATATACGCTCTATGGATTTCTCGACGAACAGGATTTGAAACATCATAAAACTGTTCTGCCATAAAAATTCGCTTATCTCCTGCATAAGGTACTGGCTCAGGAAAACCAGTATTATTAATATTATTAGCGGGTCTCCAAGGGAAATCAGCATAGTGTGCTCCTGCTTCAATGATATTGTGTTGGAAATAATTCTGATGAATCAGCAATAATCCTTTCTGGTCAGCTAAATCAGCATACTGTTTTAGTCTGTTCCAATACCATTTATTATATTTTGTCAAATCATATTTACTCAACCCATCATAAGCTGTTTCTTTTCCGCTTCTGGCAAAAGGTAATTCATAAAAAGGAGGCCAAACATCACTATCAATTCTACGGATTCGCTCATGGTCATCACGACGACGCTCATACCACAATCCATAATTATGGTCGATGGATTTTATGTTATTGGTTTTCATCCAATCTGTTAACTCTTCCAGATTATCCGTCAATCCTTTTCCTGTTTGTCCAGGCACAAAACGAGTAATATGAGCTTTCGCATTTTCTAAACCATAAGGTCTAGCACTCCCCGACCACCAAGGGACTTCTTGTTTTCTTCCAGTTACTACTTCTTTTCCACGCACTAGCCAACCATTTGTAATTTGTAAAGCCTCTCCTTTAGTCGGTAGCGTAGCTTTTTTAATACCTACTTGGTCAATCGTTGGTACAGTTGCTTGAGTAGGAATCTCCTCTCTGTCTTTTGCTTGTGCAATAAATTCTTGTAATGTTTGGGCAGGTTTCTTTGCCTGTTCGGTCAAAGCCATCGCAACTTCCACTTTGGGGCTACTAGATGCCTCTGATGGTATCGGTAGCAAAATAGCTCTATTACCTAATTTGCTACCGATACGGTCTTTTAGTTGTGCATAATATAAACTTCTAGGGTTAATATGCTCGTTAGACATATCCCAATAGCCATTTCCAGTAAATTGTGACCATGTACCAAAAGCCCAGTTTTGTGCTGTTGGTGCTTGAAAACAATCGACTCTTGAAGCAGAACACTGCCATAAAACAGAATTGGCGGCGGTCCAACCTGCTCCTTGTCCATCTTGTCCACGATTGGCATAGCTTAATGCTTGTCCATCAATATTTACTACATCGAACAAAACGCCCGAAGCCCAACTATCAATTGTACCGCTAAAACTAAAAGGCAAATGTGCTTCGCATTGTACGAAAGCATTTGGCCCAGCGGCACAAAAACCAAGGGCATAATCATGATACCCAAATTCTGAATATAATCTTTGGAACAGCGTCTGTTGACCTGTAGTAAAAAAAGTAAAACGACGCTGACCTCCGATTTCTGAAATCGGCGCTAGTGACTGACAATCTTCTACAGTAATGCGTTTACCCGTTTCTAAAATATTCACCGCCGAACCTGCAAAATGCTTGAACACTATTTGTCTAGCCCAAGCATCAGTAACATTTTCAAATGAAATTGCTCCCCAGCGATGGTCTTCATCCTTTGGATTATTTAAATCATAACTAGATACTAACCTGAGATTTTCTACGCCAACCTGTGCGATTCTGCCATTCCAGCTATATTTTGAAAGATAAGCACCACCATAATTAGCATCCAATGCTGTAGTGATGGGTGCGTCTAATGTAATTTCATTATCATTAATGGCAACGATTGTTCTATCCCAGAAAATATCTCTTTGACCAGCTTTCCATCCTAAGGCAGTGACTCCCCCACCAAAATGGTCTGCACCTAATTTTTCAATCCATTCTTTCGTAGATGGTCTATGAAGCATTACTTTATCCCCAACCTTGAAATGACCATTTGCCTCAACCTTCACTTTCGATGAATTTACAGGAACATTAGTATCAATAATTTTTACAGCGGCCTCTAATACTTTATCGTTTTTTCCTGCAACAGTAATCAACGTTTCACGAATGTCTCCTTTCCCTAGTATAGTTGTTTCACCATCTCCCATTCCACTCCCACGCAATACAATGCCTGAAGAATGTATTCTTAAATTGCCTAATACTTCATAAATGCCTTTTTCTAATAGAATTACACCTCTAAAACCATCTTTATTAGGTGTTAATGTAGCTACGTAATCAATAGCAGCTTGTATTCTGACAGTTGCATCTCCAGTTTTTACAGGAACAATAACTTTTATAGTTACATTAGGAATGGCATCTTCCCCTGCCATGTAACCACAATATGAAAAATCAGGAATACGATTTCCTTGTTCGTCTGGCGTGTAACTCAACTTCGAATTTGCTTCGAGATAGACAGGTGGAAGAGGCTTAACAACTTTAGCTTTCTGGGCAGAAAGCTGGATACTGTTCAATAAAACAGCAAGGCATACAAATGTTATTTTCTTTATTAAACTCACCATATTCATTTGGTAATTTCCACCAATCAGTCCTTTTTAAATTCAACTACCATTAAGCACTTAAAGTCAAGAATAATCATTTCATCCTTAAAGAATATCATTTATTTTATTTATTCTTTTGCTATTTCTATACCTCAACACAAAATTAGAAAGAATCAATCTGATGTATTTATATCATTTTCTCAAGCTATTATACAATATTATCAAATCCATTCAAGTGTAAGAACCCTACAAATCAGGGCAAAAATAAGGGCTATTACTTACTAAGGTCATCTTATATTCTATATAATTTCTTTAAATATTTCAATATATACTGATAATCAGTGTTTTATTATGGATTTATCAATATATAGTAAGAAGCGAAAAAACATCATCTGTATACTGTATTTTTGGGTAATTTCTTATAGGATTATTAAAAACATGAGTCATCCCGAATTTTTCCTAAAATTGTGCGTTTTGGGGACAATTTGAGAGGTTTTCTACTTAATTATCGTCTAGTCCTTACTTTTCTTTCCTTGATGAAAGAAAAGTAACAAAAGAAAATCAAGAATTCCTAATCGCATCGGCGAACCGACTCGCTCCGCTCAAACAGTAGGAATTCGTTGCCCATCAATCATAAAAAAGCGGTCGAAAAACTAATTTCGACCGCTTTTTTATGATTTTGAAATTCGGGATGACTCATGTTTAAAGCTTTTTTAATATTATGGTTTTACAGTTTTTAAAGCAACCACACTATTTAAATATTCTTCAATGTTTGTGTAGCCATCTTTGTTTCTATCTTTAGCAGCATCAGAAGCATCTTTGGGGTTTAAGCCATTTTTTAGCTCCCAAGGATCTGGCATACCATCATTATCCGAATCCTTGTATGCTACTCCTTTATACGCTGGGTATCCACCCACTTGACTAATTTCAGTAATAATACCTTGCTTGTATGAGTCGATTGGTAAACGACGATGCTTAAATTGAGTTTCTGGTAATTTAACACCTTCTGAATACTTAATTTTTCCTGTACGAACTTGTTCAATCACACGAGTATCTACGGCGTCTCTGATAGGTAGCGTTGCTCCTGCATTGGCTAATACATAATCACGTGCTTGTGTCGTAGGTAAAATCGTTAGTTTAGGCATTGGCAATGGACTATTCCATTTAATATCTGCTGTATATTTATCTGCATTGGCAAAATTCTCTACTTGCACCCCGCCGTCCCAGTTATCCTTCGTTACGCGTTCATTGCCTTCCATAATATTACCATGCACATAAGCACGACCGAACGTTAAGTAACCTAGTTTACTTCTACCAGACTCAGGCTTTAAAATACGATACCCAATCGGCGAATCCTTTGGCGTAAGTGGTCCTGGCTTATAATAGTTATTGATAATATTATACATTGCACGGTAATCTCCACCATCTGTCGAACGGTGTACCCAGTTGAACATCACATTATTTACAAAATTGAAAATACCAAACCATCCGATTGAAGGATTACGACCAGCATTATCTGCCCAAAGGTTTCTCATAAACGTACAGTTTTCTCCTCCTAATGTACTTCCGAAAGCGTGATTCCAAGTATCTAGTGCTTCAGAGAAAATTGAGTTTTGAATCGTAATGTTAACAGTAGGTAATTTATCTTCTATTTTACCAGTACTATCATTGTACATGTGACGATACATCGACATATTTTCATCTAAGCCCCAGCTTGCTGAAACGTGATCAATCATGATATTACCAATTGGATTTCCTCCGATTGAATCATCACGACGACCAACATTGGTTTCTCCTCTTCTAAAACGCATAAAACGAATTACAACGTCGTGAGTATTGATCCAAACAGACTCACCAGCCACACAGACACCATCACCCGGAGCTGTTTGACCAGCGATTGTGATATAAGGAGCACGAATAATCAAAGGTGTTTTTAAACGAATAATACCTGAGACATTAAAAACAACTGTTCTTGCACCACCTTGCTCGCAAGCTTCACGCAAAGAACCTGGGCAGTTATCTTCCAGACTTGTTACGACATATACTTTTCCGCCACGGCCACCAAAAGAGTATGCTCCGCCACCTTCAGCACCAGGAAATGCAGGGATACTTGCTTGCGGTAAATCAATAGGACGAGCAGCCCAAGGAATATATGGTTTTCCTTCACGCGATTCTTTCTGAATAATAGGCAACGCTTTTTGCCAAGCGATATCAGATTGTTTTCTACTTGCATTAAGTAACGAGTCGCTTTGTTTTTGGATATCGGCAGGAATTTGAGGATACTGAGCTAAAGCCGATTGCTGTAATGTTAGCAAAACCAATACTACTCGGAGTATTGTTGAGAAAGAAATCTTTTTCATCTGTGATTGTTAATAAAATTTAGTATTGATTATCAGCTACAAACCTCTTCATATGACTATCAAAACCAAGCATGTTGAGTTTATGAAAACTTTCGCTAAACCAATAATTATAATTAGCTAAAAAAGTATATTATTTCCAAAATTAGTACTAATTAATGATAATTATCTATAAAAAATTTTCAATTTAATGTATGATATTATCTCAATTCTACCCTGTTGTTTTATAAAATAATCAAGACAGAGCAGGACAAATATAACAAAAAATAAAGGCTTCGAATGAAGCCTTTATTTTAATATCAACAAGATTTAACCATAATTATTGTAGAGGGTCAAACGCTCCTCCCCAAGTATTATTTTGAATAATCAATGGATTATTATTGATAGCAGCCTGTGGAATAGCAAAATAATAGTATTCTGGTTTCCAAGCAATCGCATTTCTAGTCATTAATGCATTTGGCGTTATTGTAACGGTAAAATAGTTGGTATAGATATCATCTAATTTTAAACCATCGCGAGTAGCAGCAAAATCTGATGGTACACCTGTCGTTTTCAATGCAATCACAACTTTCGTTCCTTTAGTACCGTTCAAAGTTTTTTCGATAAGTTTCCAACGTCTCAAATCCCAAAAACGTTTTCCCTCAAAGGCGAACTCAATTTGTCTTTCATCTAAAATGGCAGTAAACATTTCAGCACGAGTCATATTTGCTTTCAAACCATATAAGCCATCAGTACCTGCTTCAATACCCGCTCTTGCTCGAATAACTTTTAATTGAGTATAGGCCTCATCTAATCTACCTACACCTGTTGCAGCTTCTGCTAAATTCAACAACACCTCTGCAAAACGAATTTCCATCCAGTCAGTTCCTGAATAAATTGTGCTTGAAGCATCTAATGTAGATGCTGCTACATCTGACGTTTGAAGGGCTTTTCTACAATAAAAACCAGTGTTACTACCATTGGTACCTCCATTTTCAACACTAACATACTTTTTCGCATTTGCATCATATTGTTGGTAAGTCCAAAGCCTATTATTTGTTACGTTAGTCATCGGCCAAGTAGAACCGTTGTAAGCAATTGTTTTTTCAAAACGAGGATCACGGTCTTTATAGAATAACTGATCTGAATACGTATATTTCGTTGAAGCACCAGGCTTCTTACCATCTTTCATAGGATAGGCCTTTACTAAATCCCACGAAGGAATATTCGAACCACCGCCTGAACCAGTAGAATACTTTGGTCTTGTACTTGCTTCCCATCCATTATTTCTTTTTTGTTGATCTCCCGGAGATGTATTATAACCTGTGATAAATACAGCTTCTGAATTTCCAACACCTCCAGTAATTTCACTAAACCACATTTTACCATAATCTGCAAAAAGTTTTGACCCACTCGCCGTTAATATATCATAAGCTTGCTTATTAATATCATAAGCTGTTTGCCATTTAGATACTACATCATTTGGATTAAATTGAGGACTAGCAGCGTATAATAATACTCTTCCTTTTAAAGCTGCCGCTGCACCTCTAGTAACTCTACCCCAGTTAGCACTTGGTGATTGCCAAACTGTTGGTAAATATTTCATAGCTGTATCTAAGTCTGCTGCTATTCTATTATAGCACTGTGTGGTTGTATTTCTAGGAATAAATGATGCATCACGCGCCTCTTGCCCTACAGCATCTTGAGGCGTTAATACTAACGGCACACCTCCGTATAATTTAACTAACTCAAAATATCGCCAAGCACGGAAAAAATATGCTTGAGCCAACAATCTATTTTTAGCACCATTGTCCATCAATTTATCATTTCCTAAATCGAAAATAAAAGAATTAATCGTCCTGATTTTTCCATAATTATTGTTTGCATTCAAGGCTGTTCCAAAATCCGAAACGTCTGCTTGAGTAAGCGTTCCTTCTAAGTATTTGTTTTCAGAACTTCCTTGGTTATATGATTCTTCTGAATAAACACTACCACCAATACCACTTATTGCTGTTACTCCGCCCCAATCTGGTAAATTTTGGTTATAAACATAATTTAATGCAATATTGGCTAACACAGAGTCTCCTGCAATTAAATCTGGAGAGGCAGCTCCTAAATCTGTTTTATCTAACACACTCTCGCAACTTGCTAGAGCAAGCATTGAACAAAGTGCTGTATATATAATATATTTCTTTTTCATTTTTCTGTAATAATTAAGTTTTCAATATCATTGATAAAAAATATATCAATTGTATAAGAAAAAATGGGTAACTAATTATAGATTCAAATTTAAACCTATTGAGAATGAACGCAATACAGGGTATACATCATAAGAACCTGAATACTGCTTATAAGTATAAGGATTGTATAGGTTCAATGGGTTTGTTGATGTTAAGTATATTCTTGCACCGTTAACATTCAACTTTCTAAGTAAGTTAGCTGGCAATTCGTATGATACATTCAACGTTCTGATTGACATTTGGAATGAGCTAACAAACCAGAAATCTGAATCTAAGTTATTTTGACCTCTATAGTTTGGTGCAGGATACTTAGCATTTGGATTCTCTGGAGTCCAATGGTCTGTTAAAATTGATGGTAAATTAGTAATTGCATTCACCTGCGCTGAAGTTCCCCATCCTCTTGCACCTGATTCAAGAATATCTTGTCCACCAAACGAGCCCCCCATTGCTAACGAGAACGAAAGACGTTTATAACTCGTTGTAAAATTCATCCCAAAACCATAGTGATTATCTTTTTTATTCGTTAAGTATTGTCTGTCATTATCGTCAATTTTTCCATCTGGTTCAGCATAAGAGTACGAACCGTCTGGATTAGCTGTTGTACTTTTCGCACCACGAATATCTTGATAATACAACATACCCACTGCTGGCTTTGTACCATAAATAGTATAATTAGGGTATTTAGCTAAAAGTGCATCTAAATCTGCTTGAGTTCTTATCATTCCTGCACTACGAAGGCCAAGGAAGCCCATGTCTGTAGATTTTCCTGTTGGGTCTAGGTATGTACCAGTAAGCCCTTTGTCATAATCCACTTTAATTTGCTTATTATCACTCCATGAGAAGAAGCCTCTTACCTTATATGACCAGTCTTTGTTGATTTTACTAGCCCACCCTAATGAAATTTCTGTACCGAAACCATCAATGGTTGCAAAGTTTTCAGAAGGAAGAGCAGCTCCAACCGTTAAAGGAACAGACGACGCTAGCGTAACTAGCATATTGTAACGATGATCATAAAATGCATCTAATCCAAACGAAAGTCTATTATTCAAGAAATTAGCATCAATACCAGCATTCAATTTAGTATCACTATCCCATTGCACATCTGGATTAGGAATAGCATTTTTCAAACGGAAGATACCAGCACGGTCAAGGTTTCCACCAAATACAGGGCCGTTACCTGTTTGGATGAGGTTATAACTTTTTAACCAGTTATAAGCTCTGGTATTGTCCATACCAGTAAGACCTCCTGATAAACGTAATTTTAAGAAATCGACAAAGCGTACATTGTTTTTAAAGAATGGTTCTTCCGAAATAACCCAACCTACTGAAAGAGAAGGGAAAGTACCCCAACGATTTTCAGGAGCAAAGTTGGTAGAAGCATCTCTACGAATTGCAAATTCAGCTAAATACTTACCTGCGTATGTGTAATTAACACGACCAGCAAATGATAATCTTCCAGATTCAGATTCAGATTCAGCAATTGTTCCTACACCCGCACCTGAGGCTGTTCCTCCTAAAGCATATCCAGCGTTGTCTTGTGCACCATCCACTAAGTTATCCAAGTACGAAGTGATACCATCTGAATACGTTTCTGATTGTTCAAATAATGCTATTGCAGAAATAGTGTGTTTACCAAATGTACGGTCGTAGTTTAAATAACCATTCAACTGATATACATCAGAATAGTTTGGTGCGAAATAAATACGGTTACTATTGCTAATTGATGTAGTACTTTTTACACCCCCACCATAAATATGTTTGTTTGTTCCCAACATATTAAAGTTGTAAAGCGTATATTTTGTACCAAATTCTTTCCCGAAGTTATTCTCAAATGTTCTATTGTAGGTAGCTTTTGCTTTTAATCCTTTGATAAATGGAATATCATATTCGATGTAAGCGTTGATGTTCAACCCATTATTTTTTGCCAACAAATAGTTGTTTGATTTCTGAGCTTCAAAGAAGTGAAAGTTTTCACTCGTTGAACCACCACCCGTAGTGTTTAAGGGAAGACCATCTACATAGGCAGGTCTGAAAGGTGCTGCATAAATTAACGATTTGTAATCTTTTTCATTATCAGAACCACCTTGTTTCAATAAATATCTTTTCTTTTCTGATAAGTCGCCCGACAAGCCTAAACCAACTCTTACATTTGAAGATACTTTAACGTCTGTACTTGCTCTGAATGTCCATCTATTAAAGTCAATTTTATCAAAATTACCATTTTGGTTGTTATAAGTAATACCAGCAAAATAGGTTGCTTTTTCTGTACCACCGCTCACGTTCATCACATGGCGACTAACTGTTGAAGCTTTCCATGCATCACTCAACCAATCTTGGCTATGTGTTTTGAAATAATCTAATTCATCTTGTGTATAAATTACTGAGTTATTATCTGTAGCTTTTTTTCCCGCAAGAAAGTTATAGTCATTTGTGTAAGTTGCAAGCTCATAACCATTCATCATGGTAGGCAATTTAGCATCCGATGTTCCATATGAAGTACTATAAGAAAATCTCGGTGTACCAGTCTTTCCTCTTTTAGTGGTTACCACAACAACACCGTAAGCACCACGAGCACCATAGATAGCCGCGGCAGCATCTTTCAAAATAGAAATATTCTCTACTTCTGATACATCTAATACGTTAAAATCGTCTTCTGTACGAATTACATTGTCAATAACGTATAATGGACGTAATGAGCCTCCGTCTTTAGACAATAATATCGGATTTCGGATAGTAATAGAAGCATTATCACCTGGACGACTCGTTCCACCAGATACCCCTACTCCTGGTTGTTGACTTACTAAAGCAGCTGATAAACTTCCTACTGGTAAATCTTCAATAGCTTTCATATCAATTACTGCAACAGCTCCAGTCAAGTTTATTTTCTTTTGCTGTGCATAACCTACTACAACCACTTCATTTAATGCTGAAACATCATCTTCCATGGTTAAATTTATTTCAGAACGACCTTTAACTTCTACTTCTTGAGTTTTAAGACCAACCGAAGTAAATACTAACGTTTCATCCCCTTTAGGTAAATCTAAACGATAGGCTCCTGTTGCATCAGTTACAGCTCCTGTTTTACTTCCTTTCACTCTTACACTTACTCCCGGAATCGCTACTCCAGAAATATCCTTCACAATTCCTTTAACAGGAGTAGTTGCTTTAGAAATTACTGAAATTGATTGTGTCGAAGAAACGACCTCTTTATGTTTTGTTGCAAAGGATGTTCCTGAGAACAAAAGTAAAGCCAAAATCGGTGAGTAAGTCATCAATGACCTCTTTACCAAATTAGGCTGTGGTTGTAAAAATAATTCCATAATTACGTTGGGATCTTAATTTTTAAAATGATAAGAATCACTTGATTGCTACTAAAGCGAGTGACTAACTAAATTTTATGTGGTTTTTTCACAAAATATTTATATTCAAAAAAAGGCAAAATTATAGCCCACCTGAATAAAAATATTACGCATCAAAATTAGGCTAATGAAAGCCTAATTTTGTATATAATTTTTTCAAGATATTATGAGATATTATCATGCACTATTTTTTCTATGATAATATTAAACATATTTTGCCTTTATATTGTACTACTAATTTTGCTTTGATGCCTTTGCAGCGGCTATTCGCTGTTCCCATTCTAAGCCTGCTTTTTTCATATCTATCCCTGCCGCTGATAAATAATTATTGATTCTACCTTTGTATTTTCCAAACCAAGCATGTTTTTTTTCTGACGATTCGGCATCCATCGCATGCTCACGGGCTTCAGTAAGATATGCTAATATCTGCGTCTTTTGTTCATTAGTTAGATTTGGAAGCATCTCTTGATAACCTTTATAAGTTATAGGTAAAACTTTATAAGTCATGCCGTCTTTTACCATCTCCACTTGACTAGCTGAAAGCTCTTTAGATAATTTTTTTAGGTATTCTCCGTGTAATTTATCCATAGCAACATTAGCCTCTGCCTCAGCTTGCTTTATATCAGCTTCACTTTTAACTTTATCATCTTTCGCTATTTCTTTGGCTACTTTTAGTTTCAAATTCTTAGCTTCATGTATTTGATTTAAATCGCTGTATTGCTGACTGATAATATCTCTTACTCTGATGCTTGCATCTGCATTCGTTAAACCAAGAGTAGCTACAATTTTAGCTGCTCGGTCAGTAATCATTTTTACATAATTAGCATCTTTTTGCTCTTTCGTCTGTACATCCTGAGCCCAAAGCATTGTTGGTGTTGAAATAATCAACATCACTAAAACCATCATTTTTCTTCCTATTCTTTCCATTTTAATATTTGATAAAGCTGTTGTTTTCTGTACTAATTTATCATCTCTATTTCTTGAAGATAAAAATCTATCTCTACACAGACTAATCCTAAAATTTTCAATTTTCTACCATCCATTCCTGTTATGCAGTAAGTATATATTCTACTTTCAATGCTTTTAGGCTTTACAGAAAAAATGCTTTAATAAGTTTAACCCTTCGTAATCATTATAATATATTATCTTTTGGAGAAATGGGATATTACTAGATTTGAATACAAATTTCATCAATGAAAAAGGAATTTTAGTGTAAATTTTTACCAACTTAGTATATGATATTGTCATAATTTAACTATGAATTATTATATTTGATGCTTTAAAGCATAATTTCAAGGAATTTTCGTTCTATTCGTTGTGCATTATAATAGTTCAACTCTTTATCAAAAAAATTATTTTAAATAAAATATATATTATAAATGAAGCCACTTTTTCATAAAGTTCCTGTAAAACCTGAAAGCTCATTCAGCATTCGTCATGATATAAGGCCGAACTTTGATACTATCTGGCATTATCATCCAGAAATCGAATTGCACTATATCATTAAGGGTGAGGGCGTTCGTTTTATTGGTGATAATATCAGCAACTTTTCTTATGGAGAAATCGTACTTATCGGTGAAAACCTACCTCATACTTGGCGTTGTAAAGAAGAATATTTTGAAAACAATCCCGACCTTTGTGTTGAGGCAATTGTCATTCATTTTTTACCAGATTGTTTAGGAAAATACTTATTGACTTTGCCAGAAGTCTATATGATTCCTAAATTATATGAGAAAGCAAAAAGCGGAATGGTTATTGGCGGCGAAGCCCGCGAGAAAGTAGCGAAGTTGATGCTAGAAGTAACCAAAGCAAGTAATCTGGAAAGAATAATATTATTATTATCTATTCTGAATATCCTTGCGGAAACAGATGAATATACTACCATTGCTACTGACCATAGTTTTTATCAGTCAAATGAATCGGATACTATTCGCTTGAATAAGGTGTGTACTTATACGTTATCCAACTATAAAAAGGATATTACGTTGGAAGAAATTTCTGCTATCAGCAATCTTAGTGTTACATCGTTCTGCCGTTATTTTAAGTTGATGACTAAGAAAACTTATTATGACTTCCTCATTGAAATCAGGATAAGTCATGCTTGCAGAGCCTTGGTAGAAGATAAACTGCCCACTGAAGTCATTTGTTTTGATTGTGGTTTTAATAATGTTTCAAACTTTTATAGACACTTCAAAAAAGTAACTGGCATCACTCCGTTGGAATACAAAAGAAAATATTTAACTCAATAAGAAAAAACCAAAAAGTAAAGCAGTTTAATATGGTATCAATAAATACTGTTAAACTGCTTATTTATAACAACTTACATCGTTTACTCGTCAAATTTAAACGACTGAGAAGTCCATAAAAAAATAAAAGCATATCTTTGTTAAGGATTTCAGTGCTATGCATATATTAATCGGCAATATAATTCCTACTTTATTTTACATCCCCTCCTACTCTGCTAATTTATTGCTTTATCACAATCTCATTTTTTTATCAGAATTACTATTTTCAATATTTCTTTTGATTTTTAGGTAAGTTTTTACCAAAATGTTTTTGGATAAAAAAAGTTATTTTTACATTTACAAAAGATAATTTTTTATCCCTTCTAGCAAATGATTACACAAGAAAAAGTTGTTAAGTTTTTACGCTCAAAACAAGCACTTAACTTAACTCAAATTGAAAAAGAAGCTGGGATTCCTTCTAAAACCTTACATAAAGCACTTGCTGAACAGAAAGATATTCCGACAAAACATTTACCTGCCATCGACGAAGCCCTCAGACAATATGGTTATTCTGAAACAATGTTTGATAAAGCAACCGTCATCTCTATCGTAAATCATAAAGGTGGCGTTGGGAAAACTACTACAACTATCAATGTTGGGAAAGCGTTAAGTTTACTTGGCAATAAAGTATTGATGGTAGATATGGATTCACAAGGGAATTTATCTCAATGTTTTGGTATTCATGAACCCCAAAGTCAGGTAATTGATGCTTTATTGAGCAATACAGAACTTCCTGTTATTCCCATTACTGATAGTTTATTTTTAGCTCCATCTGACATCAGAATGGCTTATAAAGAATCCGAATTAGCCAATGCTATTGGTGCTGACAGACGCCTTTCGTTGAAACTTGATGAAGTAAAAGAGTTTTTTGACTACATTTTAATTGATTGCCCACCAAGTTTAGGTATTTGTACAACCTGTTCGTTAGTAGCTTCTAATTATTGCGTAGTACCCATTCAACCAGAAGCCAGTGCTTATCATGGTGTAGAAAGTTTATTTAACAGGATTGCTGAAGTGCGTGCTTATATTAATCCGACTCTAACGGTTAAAGGCATTGTATTTACGATGGTGCATAAAAACCAAAGTGTACACAAAAGTATGATGACACACATTGAAGAAAAATTTAAAAGTTTTCACATTTACAACACTATTATTGAAGGCTCAACCGTGATTAAGCAGTCGCAAGTAGCCAAAGAAGATTTGTTTACTTATGCACCCAAATCTTCCTCTTGGATTCAATATCACAATCTAGCAACAGAAATAATGGTTCTTTAATATGGCAAAAAAAGATTTTATGAATATTATGAAAGAGAAAACTAGCGACCTTCGCCCTTCTCTTTTATCATCAGAAGAAAATATAAAGAGTCAAATTGTAGTCATCGATCAATTGCGTGATTTAATTCCGCCACTTACAGTGGATGAATTAAATCAATTAGAACTTAACATTCTAAAACATGGTGTAAAAGACCCGCTATCAATTTGGGAAACTACAGCGGCCATTGCTCAGATTGATGATAGCAATACGCCTGTATTTGTGTTGATTGATGGACACAATAGGTATGACATTTGTAAGAAGAATCGTTTAGATTATCGTATCAATCTGTTGAAATTTGCTTCGTTAGATGAAGTGAAAGACTACATGATTGATTTCCAATTAGGACGCAGAAACTTAACCCCTGAACAAGCTTCTTATTTAAGAGGGCTTCGTTATCTTCAACAAAAATCAATGCGAGGTGGCGATAAGTTTGCTAATGAAGGGCAGCAGGATGTATCTATAGCACTTGCTACAGAATATGGTGTTAGTAGCAGAACGATAAAAAGAGACGGGGAGTTTGCATCTGGTTTAAATAAATTATCAACTGATTTAAAACAAGAAGTTCTGACGGGAAAACAAAAACTACCAAAATCTACCATCAATGCTATTTCAAAACTAGAAACGACTAGTCCATTAGAAAGTATCGAAGAGATTAATAGTCAATTATCAAAAATCAACCATCCTTCTCCAGAAAAGCAATTGAGCCCTCAAGTAGTTCAATTGCAAAGTGAAATTAGAGAAATTGCAAAAGGTAGCTTAAACAAAAGTGATTGCGAATCTATTCTTGACAGAGTTAATCAATTATTGGACATTTTATAGCAAAGTGACAGCGTGTCACTTTGGTTTTGCTTCAATATCAAACCAACAAAAAAACCAAAGTGACAGCGTGTCACTTTGGTTTTTTTATATCAATTGTACACCTAAACGATTGGCTACTTTATCAAATTGAGCTTTTACAGCTACAATATCAGGAAATTCAGAAGACATGACATTCATAACGCCCGCAAAGAACGAGGCATCATCAGAGAAATATTTTATAAAAGATTCATTAGATAGCTTTTTCTCGCAATAATTCATGTAACTATTGTAGTTCATTTGCCCCAATAAACTCCCTTGTAATTTATTCAAAATTAATAAGTATAACCCTGGATTTGTCTGCAAAATTTTTAAGGCAACTTCTCTTTTAGCATTTGAATAAGCAATTTTTAGTTCTTCTCTTTTGGCTTCTATTTTATCAACAACATCTTGCTTTTTTTGTACTTCTTTTTTCTGTTGGGTTTTCTTAAGCTCTTCGGCTTTGTCTAATGTCTTCTTTTCAAATAAAGTAGGATTTCGTACCATTTGATTCAAATACCCCCCAACATTGATAATTTGCTTGCCTGATTTTACTTCCTTTAAAACATACTCAACCCCCAATAATATTTGTTCTTCTGGCACTTCCTTTACCCAATGTTCAACTGTTTTTAGCGTAATTTCATAGTCCTTGACTTTCGCAAAAATTTGCTCAACAATTGAAGGCTCTTCGTTTTCAATACTATCTTCGGAATCATTGTTTTTAATGATAGAGATAGTTTGAATATCATCGTTGATAATGATATTCTTTTTAATGATAAACTCTATGCTTTCAACTTTCTTTCCATTTTTGATTTCTTGAAACTCAAAATATATTTCTGCATTTTGAGAAAGTTCTTTCCTTGCTTGTTCTATTACTTTTTTCTTGAAGTCAAAATAGTTTTTATACCTAGCCGATAGCCCTAAAGTTGCTTTCAGTTCTTCGACGTCAAACCTGAATTTACCAAATCGCTCATACTCTTTACAGAATTCATAAAATCTCATAGCATATACGCTATCGAGCCTTAAAATATTTCGAATATCTAATACCGTAAAATTCTCTTTGATTTGTAAGAGGAAGGGGTGGAGTGCCTGCGGGATTTCTAAGGTAAAATATCCTTCGTCTTTATAATATACAAAAGCACTGATAAGGTTGGCATCAAAGGTGATTTTGTTGTTTGAGAAAAAAATACGTTTTTCCCTCATCTTCATTGCTTCCTTTTCTACGTGTGCATAAATATTATTACTATTGATACCCGTAAGTCGCTGAAAATCTTTTACTGTTATTTTTATGATAGGAATTGAATCTTTTGCTTGATCAATACTGGCAATCATATGCAAAAAGATTTTCATTTGAATGGCTGAAATATCAAATTTTGCATTGATAATTGGATTACCTTTGATTATTCTATAAGGATCGTTTGATATTGCATTGATTGCTTTGTCTCTTTTATCACTTTTCTCTTTGCTCATTCGCTTTCCAACAGTTTGAGATGAAAAATAGAATACACGACTTACAACTTTGTTGAGTCGTTTTACAAAAAAAATAGATAAATTTATAAAATCAAAATAAAACGACAACAAAAAAGAGATGGTCGTTTATCGCACCCCATAAAGGTCGTTATTTGAAACCCCATAAAAGTCGTGATATAGCCCATAAAAGTCGTTGATGAACCCCATAAAGGTCGTGATGCACCCCATAAAAGTCGTCGATATAGCCCATAAAGGTCGTTGATATGCCCCATAAAGGTCGTTTTAATAGGATTCAACAAGCTCACTTTCAGTCATTTATAAACCCTGAAAGACAAAAGAAAAGAAAGATAAAAGAAAGACAACAAATAGTATTTGATGGTGAATAATTCTTGATTTTTATTTTTTAAAAAATAGCGATAAAAAAAATGAAGCCCATAAAAGTCGTTTTTAAACATGAATGTTATAGAATATTTTTTCAAACGTCCTGTTGAATGATATTATAATTTTTTTTAAAGATAAAATAAGGCTGACCCCATAAAGGTCGTTATTATAAAATTGTATGAGCTTAAAAGATGATTTATTTCAGCCCCATAAAAGTCGTTTTTCCAAATGCCTATTTATTAATGTTAAATTCTCATCTAAATAGTACCATTGCTAAAAAGATTTATTACAAGCTAAGTTTTAATAAGGATAAAATGTAAAAGCTAGGAATAGTTTATACCCCATAGAAGTCGTTTTTGATGTTTAGCCAGTCTGATATTGAGGTGTATAAAAACTAATAGTAAAGCACCCCATAAAGGTCGTTTTAAGATTTTGATATGTGCTTATTCAAGGAATCATAACAATTTAATGTATCTATTCTTTTCAGCCCCATAAAAGTCGTTTTAAGCAATTAGTATTTTATTTTAATAGTAGGATAAATCGAATATTAAGTAAATTATTACCCCATAAAGGTCGTTTTTAATAGAAACTAAGACAGTCTTGCGGATAACATAGAAATACTAACCCCATAAAAGTCGTTTTAATATTTTAATAATCATATAGGAATGATAGCCCCATAAAAGTCGTTTTTGTTATAGTATAGTAAATGAAGCATAGGAGGTAATAAGATACTAAAAATAAAGGGAATAGAGGCCTGTAACATTAAAAGCACTACTGATAATAAAGAATCAAACCACGGAAGGGCTAAATAAGGAACAGGAACTGTGGGAGGTCTTCCAATTAGGTGATGAACAAGCTTATACCCAACTGTATCGATTGCACGTAAGCAATACAGTTTCGATTAGTGTAGACGAATTAGCACAGGAGGTACTGAATTTTTACCAATCTGTTTTTAGATAAAGCAAATCAGTAAATAAGAATACACCTTTTATACTTCCGATAATTGATAGTATCACATCCTGTTGATTATCGGATTTTTTATATCTTTCCAAAAAATCAATCAATATTTCACTGCTGTTTCACTATTTTACTTCAATGCATACATTGTACAATTGAGCCTTCCCTTTTAAAGATAAAATTGTATAATACATTGAGAAAATGGTACAAATATGTATTTTTGGCTATTCTTAACTTTGTACGCTGACAGAACTATTCCAAGAAATTAACATAACTTTTATTTTTTGAGATAGCCTGTCAACAAAAAAATACATATAGAAAAATGAAGAGAAATACATTTTGTATGAAAACAATTACGTTGTTGTTTTGTTGTTTACTTTCGTTGAATGCTATTGCTCAAACGCTACAAATCAGTAATTTACGTTGCGAGTGTCGTTTGAACCCTCTTGGTGTACAAACTACTTCTCTAAAACTTAGTTGGCAAATACAATCTTCACAACGCAATGTCTTACAAAGTGCATATCAAATATTAGTGGCTGATAGCCCCGAGTCATTGGCTAAAAATCAAGGCAATGTTTGGGATTCTGGCAAAATTGTTTCAGACAACTCTATTCAAGTAAGTTATCAAGGAAAGCCTTTGCTAGCTACGAAGACCTATTTCTGGAAGGTGAAAACTTGGGATAACAAAGCCCATATTTCTGGATGGAGTAAAGCTAATTTCTGGCAAATGGGTTTATTAAATAAAGCCGATTGGAGAGGTGCTCATTGGATTACCAACCAAAAATTAGCTGATACTTTGGTAAATAGTTTGCCAACTGATGGAAAAAAAGACAAAATACAAGGAAGTAATATTTTACCAATTTTCAGAAAAAGCTTCGCGATAACCAAAACTGTAAAAAAAGCGACGATGTTTATAGCAGGCTTAGGACATTTTGAAATGAGTTTGAATGGTAAAAAAGTAGGAGACCATTTTTTAGATGCAGGTTGGACTAAATACGATAAGCAAGCACAATATGTAACATTTGATTTAACCCAAGAGCTACAAAAAGGTGAGAATGTAGTAGGTGTAATGTTGGGAAATGGATTTTATTATATTCCCCCCGTAAAAGAACGTTATAGAAAACTGAAAGTTTCTTTTGGTTACCCAAAAATGATTTGCCGTTTAGCCTTAGAATATTCGGATGGTTCTGTCGCTACAATCGTGAGTGATAATACATGGAAGATGACTGCAAGTCCTATTACTTTTTCAAGTATTTATGGAGGAGAAAACTATAATGCAAATTTAGCACAAAAAGGATGGGATACGCCAACGTTTAATGACCAAACGTGGAAATCTGCCATGGTTGTAGAGGGAGATATTGAACTCACTTCACAAATGCAAGAACCTGTAAAAGTGTTTGATAACTTTTTACCGAAAAGTATCAAGAAACTTCCTTCTGGTAATTGGATATACGATTTAGCCCAAAATGCTTCCGGAATTATTCAGTTAAAAGTAAAAGGGAAAATGGGCGATACTGTTCGTGTTATTCCTGCCGAGTTGATAAAGGAAGATGGCTCTGCCAATCAAAAAGCCACAGGTAGTCCTTATTATTTTGAATATATCCTAAAAGGTGATGGTATTGAAACTTGGCAACCTCGATTTTCATATTATGGGTTTAGGTACTTAGAAGTAAAAGGAGGCGTTCCAGAAGGACAAGAAAATACTGGTAATAAGCCAACAGTCATTGAATTGAAGGGATTACATATTAGAAATGCCGCCGAAACAGCTGGTGACTTTAGTAGCTCAAATGAATTGTTCAACAAGACCAATAAATTGATTGACTGGGGTATCAAGAGTAATATGGTTTCTGTATTTACTGATTGTCCGCATCGTGAAAAATTGGGCTGGTTAGAAGAACTCCATTTAATGGGGAGTTCAGTTCGATATAATTACAATATTCAAAATTTATTGAAAAAAGGCATCGAAGACATGAAAAACTCTCAGACTGCTGAGGGGCTAATTCCTGCCATTGCACCAGAGTATGTGAAATTTGAATGGGGTGGTAATGATATATTCAGAGATTCGCCGGAATGGGGGAGTAGTGGTATTATTGTCCCGTGGTATTTGTATGAATGGTACGGAGAAAAAAACACATTGGAAGAAAATTACCCGATGATGCAACGCTATATAACCTACTTAGGCAAAAAAGCAAAAAATCATATCTTATCACAAGGACTAGGTGATTGGTATGACCTTGGTCCAAAGCCTCCGGGGGTATCACAACTAACTCCGATGGGCGTTACGGGAACGGCTACTTATTACTATGATTTAACAATACTAGAGAAAATAGCAACTATTTTACATAAAACGGATGACGCACAAACATATAGGAATTTGGCTATTGAAGTAAGAAAAGCGTTTAATGATACCTTCTTCAATAGGGTAACCAAACAGTATGCTACTGGTAGTCAGACGGCTAATGCCATGGCTGTTTATATGCAATTAGTGGATCCTGCGGACAAAGATGCGGTAGTGGAAAACATGATTCAAGAAATTAAAGGTAGAAACAATAGCCTAAGTGCGGGGGATATTGGTTACCGCTATGTATTAAGGGTTTTAGAAGATGCTGGGCGTTCAGATGTGATTTTTGACATGAACAATCGCTCTGATGTACCAGGCTATGGCTATCAATTAGCAAAGGGAGCTACTGCTCTGACAGAATCTTGGCAAGCATTGCCTTCGGTTTCTAACAATCACTTTATGTTGGGACATTTAATGGAATGGTTCTATAGCGGACTATTAGGCATCAAACAACCAGAAAATGGACATGCTTTTAAAAGTATTGAAATAAACCCACAAATTGTCGACGGCCTTAGTTTCGTGAAAGGATATTACGATTCGCCTTATGGAAAGATTCGCTCGGAATGGAATAACACCAATAATTCCTTTGAATTAAAGGTCATCATCCCTGCTAATGCTTCTGCTATGATTTATTTACCCTCAAAAAATACCTCAAACATTAAAGAAACCACTTCAATGAAAGGGATTGAGAAAATTGGATTTAGTAATGGTAAAACAATCTTGAAAGTAGGCTCAGGGAATTACCATTTTGTGGTGGAGAATTAATAAAGTCTTTAAAGAACAAAAAATGAAAATCACGAATACCCTAATAGGCTTGTTTGTCCTATGCGCTATTGCTACCTGTGCTCAGACAGTAAAAAATGATATTTCTGATGCTGAAATGCAAGCCATTTATCAAGCAGTCAAAACTCCTTATAAATACGGTTTAGTGATGACGCCCAAAGATAATACTCAGAAAATGGATTGTCCAACTGTTTTTAAAAAAGGAAAGAAATGGTATATGACTTACTTGATTTTTGGAGGAAAAGGGTATGAAACGTGGTTAGCCCAAAGTAATAATTTATTGAATTGGGAAAATGTAGGCAAAATCATGTCCTTTACCGATTCTACACAGTGGGATGGAAGCCAAAAAGCAGGATATGTAGCTTTGGGAGATACCAAATGGGAGGGAAGCTATGCTTTGAAAAAGTATGATGGAAAATATTGGATGTCATATTTTGGAGGAAATATGCGTGGCTATGAGGCAGGGGATTTATCGGCAGGAATAGCCTTTACGGCCGAAAACCCCACAACGGCACATGAATGGAAAAGAAAACCCACACCAATTTTAACCGCAAAAGATGCTGATGTAAGATGGTGGGAAAATAGAAAACTATTTAAAAGCACTGTCATTGAGGATAAGCAAAGACTTACAGGATATCCATTTGTAATGTTTTATAATGCTAATGGCGATTCTGCTAAGAACAATGTAAAAACTCGTTGGTTCGAACGTATCGGGATGGCAGTTTCGGATAATATGCTTGATTGGAAAAGAATGATTGATGAGCCAATCATTCAACATCCTGTTGGCATCACTGGCGACCCAGTTATTCAAAAAATTGGCGATACTTGGGTAATGTTTTACTTCGGAGCTTTCTGGAAAGATAGAAAAGGCGCATTCAACCGTTTTGCCGCTTCAAAAGATTTGATTCATTGGACAGATTGGAATGGAGATAATTTGGTACAATCTTCCGAACCTTATGATGAATTGTATGCGCATAAATCTTATGTCGTTAAGCATAAAGGAGTCGTTTACCATTTTTACTGCGCTGTCAATAAAAAAGACCAAAGAGGGATAGCAATAGCAACCTCTAAAGATTTAGGGAAAAGTAAAAAGACTTTTGTGAAGTAAGAATTAGTATTTAAACCACGTCAATTTTAATGAAGAAATTCTTTTATATACTATTGCTAATTGTAGTCACAGTTGAAGGTTTCGCTCAACAAAAAAGTAGAGAAACAATCGACTTTAATAAGTCTTGGAAATTTTCATTTGAAAATAACGAAAAGGCTATCACTAATCAGTTTAACGATACTCATTGGCGAACATTGAATCTGCCCCATGATTGGAGTATAGAAGGACAATTTAGTGCAGAACACTTGTCTACTACTCAAGGCGGTGCTTTGCCTACAGGTTTAGCATGGTATCGTAAAAGTTTTTTAATGCCATCAACCGCACAGCATAAAATAATTTGGATAACATTTGATGGCGTTTATCGCAACAGTGAAGTCTGGATTAATGGTCATTATTTAGGCAAACGACCGAATGGCTATGCTAGTTTTCGATATGAGCTGACTAAGTATTTGAAATTTGGGAAAGAGAAAAATGTAATTGCCGTAAAAGTTGATAATTCTGAACAACCCAATTCTCGTTGGTATACAGGCTCAGGGATTTACAGAAATGTAAGAATGATTATGACTGCCCCGATTGCTATTGACCAATGGGGCGTTTTTGCAACCACTCCTAAAGTAAATGCAGAAGAAGCGGAAGTAAGTATAGAAGTAAACCTACTCAATAAAACTAACAAAACTCAATCAGTTACCATTACTTCAAGTATTATTGATGCGGATGGAAAAACGATAGCGAGCAAAACATCTAAAAACATTTCGATAAAAGATAGTACAGGTAAACATTTTCAACAATTGAAGATTATTAAACCTAAACTTTGGTCAATCACCAATCCTTACTTATATAAGATAGTCACGAAGGTTTATCAGAATAATCAAGAAATAGATGTGTATGAGATACCATTAGGAGTGCGTTTTTTCAATTTTGATTCAGCAAAAGGGTTTTCACTCAATGGAAAACCCACCAAGATTCAAGGCGTTTGTATGCACCATGATTTAGGAGCATTGGGTGCTGCTGTAAATGTGAGAGCGATGGAACGCCAACTCGAATTATTAAAAGTAATGGGTTGTAATGGCATTCGTACTGCTCATAATCCTCCTGTGCCAGAATTTTTAGATTTATGCGATAAGATGGGCTTTATCGTCATGGATGAAGCTTTTGATATGTGGAAAAAAAGGAAGTCAAAGAAAGATTATTCAGCTGACTGGAACGCTTGGCATCAAAAAGATTTAGAGGATTTTATTAAAAGAGACCGCAATCACCCTGCTATTTTTATGTGGAGTATAGGCAATGAAATCAGAGAACAGTTTGATAGTACGGGTATTACCATTACGAGAGAATTAGCAGTTATTGTGAAAAAATTAGATAGTACTCGTATAGTTACTTCTGCATTGACAGAAAATGAACCCGTTAAAAATTTCATCTTTCAATCGGGGGCTTTAGATTTATTAGGATTCAATTATAAACACGAGGGCTATCCAGATTTCCCCAAAAACTTTCCTAATCAAAAATTTATTGCTTCAGAAACAGCTTCTGCCTTAGAATCGAGAGGACGCTATGAAATGCCTCAGGAAAAAATTGAACTTTCATCAAGAGATGTAAAAACACAGCCTAGAAATGCTGATTGGACACTTTCGGCCTATGACAATGTGGCGGCGTATTGGGGAACCACCCACGAAGAAGCTTGGGAAGCTGTAAAAAATGCTCCTTTTATCGCAGGCACTTATGTATGGACGGGCTTTGATTATTTAGGAGAACCACATCCCTATCCTTGGCCAGCGCGTAGTGCCTACTTTGGAATCATTGATTTAGCGGGTTTTCCTAAGGATGTGTATTACATGTACCAAAGTGAATGGACAGATAAACCTGTTTTGCATTTATTACCACATTGGAATTGGGAAAAAGGCAAGACCGTTGATGTATGGGCATATTATTCACAAGCGGATGAAGTAGAGCTATTTCTGAATGATAAATCTTTAGGGATTAAACGAAAAGGAACTGATGAATTCCATGTAAAATGGTCGGTCAATTATGAAGCAGGCACACTTAAAGCAGTTTCAAGAAAAGCTGGGAAAATAATTCTGACACAAGAAATTAAAACAGCAGGAAAAGCTTTTAAAATAAAAGCAACAGCAGACCATCAATTGATAAAAGCAGATGGCAAGGATTTATCCTTTGTAAAAATAAGTATCGTTGATGAAAACGGAAATCTTGTTCCAGAGGCCAATCATTTAGTGAATTTTAGCATCGAAGGAGAAGGTGTAATTGTGGGAGTAGATAATGGCTATCAAGCTAGTTTAGAACCTTTTAAAGCCAATTATAGAAGAGCATTCAACGGACTTTGTTTAGCTATTGTACAGGCTTCTGAAACAACAGGAAAGATAGTTTTAAAAGCTAGTGCAGAAGGTTTACAGTCGGATACGATTATTATAGAAACTAAGAAATGAGCGAGTCTAAACATACATTTTTGAGTAAAAAGAATATACTTATCAATAAAATCAGTAGGCTTTTATTGATAAGCATGCTTTTTTATTGCAGTGCAAATAATGGTTGGGGACAATCTAAAGGAGGATTAGCTACTATTATTCCTCAAAATCAACAAAGCATTAAGGCTGCTAAGCCGTGGGTATTTTGGTATTGGATGCAGGCAAGTGTTTCTAAAGAAGGTATTACCGCAGACTTGGAAGCCATGAAAGAAGCTGGAATAGGAGGAGCCTATTTAATGCCTATAAAAGGTGCGACTAATCCTCCAATTTTTACCCCAGTAGCCGAACAGTTAACACCACTTTGGTGGGACATGGTGAAACATTCTATGAATGAAGCCGCT
The DNA here is from genome assembly GCF_034928825.1 of Arcicella aquatica. Taxonomy (NCBI): domain Bacteria; kingdom Pseudomonadati; phylum Bacteroidota; class Cytophagia; order Cytophagales; family Flectobacillaceae; genus Arcicella; species Arcicella aquatica. The sequence goes on from NZ_JAYFUL010000010.1 coordinate 79,921, forward strand.
CGATTGAATCTAGAAATGGGAATGCATGTTAGTGATGGTTTTGCTTTGGCAGGTGGGCCGTGGATTACACCTGAACTTTCTATGCAAAAAGTAGTTTCGTCAAAAGTGTATATAAAAGGGAATCAACGTATAGAGATACAGTTGGCACAACCTAGTAGCAACGAGCATTATTACAAAGACATAGCAGTATATGCGTTTCCTTCTTTAACGGGAGCAGGGCAATCAACTAAAAACATTGTACCCATTGTAAGTTCAAACAAACCCGATATCAATCCACAGTTTTTAGTAAAAGAGGGCAACAAAGAGAGCTTTAAAAGCGATGAGCCATGCTGGATTCAGTATGCTTTTGAAAATCCTTTTACTTGTAGGACAATCGTTGTAAAAACAGGAGGGAACAATTATCAAGCTCAACGTTTATTGATTGAAGTGAGTGATGATGGAAAGAGTTTTAGGTCTATCGGAAGACTAGAATCTCCCAGACATGGCTGGCAAGATACAGATGCTAATATTACTCATTCAATCGTGCCAACAACGGCTAAACACTTCCGTTTTGTATATGATAAAACAGGTAGTGAACCAGGCTCAGAAGATTTAGATGCAGCAAAGTGGAAACCAAGTTTTAAAACTGTCGGGATTGAATTATCGTCTGAACCCATTATTCATCAGTTTGAAGGTAAATCAGCAGAAGTATGGCGAATAAGTAAGCAAAGTTCTTCAGAGCAACTGCCTGATAACCTGTGTGTTCCATTCAATAAAATCATCAATATCACTGATAAACTTACGCCAGATGGGAAGTTAGTTTGGGAGGCCCCTGCTGGTTCTTGGACGATTCTGCGTGTCGGTCATACTTCAACAGGACATACTAATGCTACTGGCGGAGCAGGTAAAGGGTTAGAATGTGATAAATTTAATCCTATTGCTATCAAGTTGCAGTTTGATAATTGGTTTGGAGAAGCCCAACGTCAGCTTGGACCAGAACTGAGTAAAAAAGCTTTGAAAGTTTTTCATGTAGATAGTTGGGAATGTGGAAGTCAGAATTGGTCATCGGTTTTCAGAGAAGAATTTCAAAAAAGAAGAGGGTATGATATATTGCCGTATTTGCCCATCGTTACAGGACTACCAGTAGAAAATAATCAATTTTCAGAACAGTTTTTGTACGATTATCGTCAGACAGTTTCGGAATTGGTGGTTGATAAATTTTATAAGACACTAGCCGAATTAACCAAAGCAAATGGGTTGAAATTCACTGCTGAAAGTGTTGCTCCAACCATGACGAGTGACGGATTAGCACACTATAAATTAGTAGATGTGCCAATGGGGGAATTTTGGTTGAATAGCCCCACGCACGACAAACCAAACGATATGCTCGATGCCATTTCGGCAGGACATATTTATGGTAAGCCCGTCATTCAAGCAGAAGCATTCACTACTTTAAGAATGACATGGAACGAACATCCTGCGATGTTAAAAACCCTACAAGATCGAAATTATGCTTTAGGAATTAATAAATTAGTGTATCATGTTTTCATGCACAATCCTTGGATGGATAGAAAACCTGGTATGACTTTGGATGGTGTTGGTTTGTATTTTCAGAGAGACCAAACTTGGTGGAAAACAGGTAAAGCTTGGGTTGAATATGCACAACGTTGTCAGGAATTATTACAAATAGGGGCTCCAGTTGCCGATTTAGCCGTTTTTGTAGGAGATGATATTCCAAGACGTTCGGTTTTGCCAGACCGACTAGTACCAACATTAAGCGGATTATTTGGCAAAGAGGTCGTTGATGCCGAAGCCAAAAGGTTAACCAATGAAGGACAACCTTTAAGACAAATTCCTACAAGCGTTACACATTCGGCTAACATGGCTGACCCTGAAAACTGGGTAAATGCTTTAAAGGGATATGCCTATGATTCTTTTAGTCAGGATGCGCTTTTAAATACTGCTAAAGTGAACAATGGGAAAGTTATATTTGGGGATGGTACTAGCTATAGTGTATTAGTGTTGCCTAAAAAACACCAAATGACACCCAATGCCAATGGAATGTCTGCGCAAACGGCTCAAAAATTATTAGCATTAGTAAAGGAAGGAGCTACATTGATTATTGGTGACAAACCAATAGTTGAATTCGGAACAAAAAGTAACGATGCTGTAGCAACATTTGCAAAACAATGTTGGGAAGGAAATTTTGAATTAATGATAGATGGAGACAACAAAATTTTCTATAAAACAATCGGGAAAGGGAAAGTTGTAAAAAGTCCTTATGAGGCTAATACTTTAGCCAAAATCGGTATTGAGCAGGATGTGATTGTAAAAGATGAACATGGAAACTATGCCAAAGGCATTGCTTATACGCATAGAAAAGCAATGGATTTGGAATTGTACTTTCTTGCTAATCAAGAAAATAAGGAAAGAGTATTAGATTTTTCTTTAAGAGCAAAAGGGAAAAATATTCAATTGTACGATGCTGTGAATGATAAAACTTTTTCGCCTAATGCTTGGAAAACTGAAAACGGTAGAACAAATTTGAAGTTAAAATTGGATGCAAATGCCTCAGTTTTTGTAATTTTTAAAGACAACTTTGTCAATATTTCAAAAGCTGATAAAGCTATAACAAAACCTAACAAAGTTAAAAATTGGCAAGAATTCAAGCCTATTCAGACTTTAGACAAGTCTTGGAATGTAAATTTTAGCAGTACAAAAGCAAATCAAACAGTCTCAAAAACATTTGAATCTTTAAGTGATTGGTCGCTAAATGCTGATTCTTTAATTCGTTACTACGCAGGTACAGCCGACTACCATCAAAACTTTCAAATGAATAGTTTGCCAAATAAGAACCAACAAATTTGGCTAGATTTAGTAAAGGTCGCTAACCTCGCCGAAATAAAAGTAAATGGTGTCTCTTGTGGGATTGTCTGGACAGCTCCTTATCGAGTAGATATCAGCAAAGCATTGAAAGTTGGCAACAATGAATTAACAATAGAAGTAACTAATACGTGGGCGAATAGGTTAATGGGTGATATGCTTTTGTCTGAAGATAAAAGAACTACTAAAACTACTGCGCCGATGAAATATTTAGAAGGCAAGCCCTTGTACGAATCAGGTTTATTAGGCCCAGTGAAGCTCTTAGAGAGTCAACCATAAAAACGATTAATGCCATTTTACTATTAGAGTGCGACTTAAGTCGCACTCTAATAGTAAAATGGCATTAATATATCTCAAACATTTGTGCATCTACTTAATGCTGAAAAACGGCATTGACTTTCATGCAAACATCCTACAATATCTTGTGAAAATATTATATATAATACAGGTATATTACTATTAATTTTGATTTTTTATACAATCGCTTTTAATATGTATTCAATCCAAAAAAATTCAGTTTTTACTGCAAAAGCTACATTAGCAAAACCTATCTCTGATGCTACGCACACGTTGACTGAAATCTCCTTTTTAGTATTAAGAATCGAAACCACAAATGGAATTATTGGTGAATCATATTTATTGAGTTTTCAATACAGTCCTAGAGCCATTGCAGGAGCCTTAAAAGACGTCGGTGAAATGTTGGTTGGAGAACAGGTCTTTGATACCGTAAAAGTTTTCGAAAAGCTAAACCATGCCAACGAATACTTTGGAATGGAAGGTATAAATCGTTGGGCACAAGCAGCTTTTAATATTGCCATGTGGGATGCTTGGTGTAAAATATTAAACCAACCTATCTGGAAAGTATTGGGTTCGTCAAGGAGGGAAGTGCCTATTTATGGTAGTGGTGGTTGGATTTCATATACGACAGCTGAATTAATTGACGAGGTTAGCAATTATAAAAGCCGTGGTTTCAAGGCAGTAAAGATAAAAGTAGGAAAGCCTGAATGGAAAGAGGATTTGGAACGATTAAAACTGGTTCGTGAAGCTGTTGGAAACGACATCAACATTATGATGGATGCTAACCAAGGTATGACAGTCCCAAACGCATTAGCATTGGCTAGAGCAGCCCGAGCATTAAATATCCAGTGGTTTGAAGAGCCAATCGACCATGCAGATTTTGAAGGATATAAATTATTAAGAACCCAAGCTGGTATTTCTTTGGCAATGGGTGAACGAGAGTATTCTACCTTACCACTTCGAGAGTTATTACAAAGAAATGCCATTGATATTTGGCAACCCGATATTTTACGATTGGGTGGGGTAGAGGCTTGGCGAAATAGTGCAGCATTGGCGGGTAGCTATAATATTCCTGTTTTACCACATTATTACAAAGACTATGATATTCCACTGCTTTGTACCATTTCAAACGGAGTAGGGGCAGAATCATTCGACTGGATTGATCCATTGATTGATTATCCTTTGGAAATAAAGAATGGGATGGCAAAACCACATGATCGTGCTGGTTGGGGTTTTTCATTTAAAGATGAATACCTTACTGAAATCTAGTTTGCTTTTATCTTAGAAGCTGTTTATTAGTATATATCAAATGAAGATGTTAAAATATTTATTTTTCTTAGGCTGTTTCATACATGTTGCAAGCTTCGCACAATTGGTTGATAAAACACCAGCTGCTGTGCCAAATGCTCCAACGGTTTACCAAATTGAGCCTTATGAAGACCCAACCGTCAGTGGGATTAATAGGGATGCATCCAGAGCAACAGCCTATTCTTTTGATAATATTCAGAGTGCTATTTCGGGCAATCGAGAAAAGAGCAATCGCTATTTGACTTTAAATGGTAACTGGGATTTTAGCTTTACCTTAAAACCTGCAGATGCTCCGAAAGATTTTTATAAAAGTAGGGTAATGGGTTGGAAAACAATCCCTGTGCCTTCTAATTGGGAAATGCAGGGGTATGACAAACCTATTTATAAAAGTGCGGTGTATCCTTTTAGACCTGTAAATCCGCCTTTCGTTCCTAAAGATTATAATGGTGTAGGCTGTTATCAGCGTACTTTTTCAATTCCTGCTAATTGGAAAGAAAGTAATGTCACCCTACATTTCGGAGGTGTAAGTTCGGCTTACAAAGTATGGTTAAATGGCAAATTTGTTGGGTATGCTGAGGATAGTTTTCTTTCTTCTGAATTCAATATTACGCCTTATTTACAAGAAGGGGAAAATGTTTTATCTGTGTGGGTAATCCGTTGGAGCGATGGGTCTTTTTTGGAAGACCAAGACCAATGGCGTTTAAGTGGTATCCATCGTGAAGTATATCTTCATGCTGAGCCTAAAATCAGAATTGCAGATTTTTTTTATCAAACTAAATTAGATAAGGATTATAAAGATGCTTTACTTAGCATTCGCCCAAGAATAGAAAACCTTACAGGAAAAGAGGTAGTGGGCTATCAATTGAAAGCGCAATTATATGATAAGAATAATTTACCTATTTTTGAGAAGCCTCTCGAAAAAAGTGTTGAATCTATCATCAACGAAATTTATCCAAGGTTAGATAATGCCAAATTTGGCGTGTTAGAAAGCAAAGTTAAAAACCCTGAAAAATGGAGTGACGAAATCCCTAATCTATATACGTTAGTGCTTTCTTTAGAAGATAGTCTGGGACGGGTGCTAGAAGCTAAAAGCTGTAAACTAGGCTTTCGTTCAATTGAATTTTCAAAAGAAAATAGCAAATTGTTAATAAATGGAAAAGTAACGTATTTGTATGGCGTTAATCGTCCAGACCATCATGCTACAAAAGGTAAGGCATTATCCAGAGAAGATATTCTACAGGATATTCTTACCATCAAACGCTTCAATTTTAACTGTATCCGTGCAAGTCATTATCCAAGCGACCCACATTTGTATGATTTATGTGACGAATATGGTATTATGGTTATCGATGAAGCCAATCTGGAAACACATGGGCTAGGCTCAAAACTAAGCAATGATGCTGCTTGGACAGGGGCTTATTTGGAACGAAGTAGTAGGATGGCTTTAAGAGATAAAAATCACCCTTCTATTATATTTTGGAGCTTGGGGAATGAAGCTGGTCGCGGACCAAATCATGCTGCGATGGCTGCTTGGATACACGATTTTGACATTACTCGTCCTGTGCATTATGAACCAGCGATGGGAAGTCCCAATATGGAAGGGTATATGGATAATAAAGATCCGAAATATTTAAAGCCTAATGACCATTCGCATCGTCTCCAGAATCCGTTAGATCAATATTATGTAGATATTGTTAGTAGAATGTACCCAGCCATGTACACGCCTGAATTATTGGCGAATCAGCCAAATGGTGATACCAGACCTATTTTCTTTTGCGAGTATGCCCATGCGATGGGAAATAGTGCAGGAAATTTAAAGGAGTTCTGGGACTTATTCCGTAAAACGAAAAGAGTAATAGGAGGGTGTATTTGGGAATTTAAAGACCAAGGATTATTGAAAAAAGATTCTGCTTCTGGCAAAGAGTTTTATGCGTATGGTGGCGACTTTGGGGAAAAATACTTCGATAATTTTACCATTAAAGGAGTTGTTGCTTCTGACGGAAGACCTAAAGCTGCGATGTATGAATGTAAAAGAGTATTCCAAGGCGTGGAATCTGGGTTAGAAAATGCGGAGAAAGGAATTGTTAAAATAACAAATCGCCATGCTACTAAATCTTTGGGTGATTATACGGTTTTGTTGTCAGTAATAGAAGATGGCAAAGTGCTTTTTACCAAAGAATTGCCTAAAATGAACGTTTCAGCAGGAAGTGATACGCTCGTTAATATCCTACCGTATTTACCTAAATTCAAAGCAAACACAGAATACTTTGCAACATTACACTTTACCTTAGCCAAAAAAGAAGCATGGGCAGACAAAGGTTTTGAAGTAGCTTCTAACCAATTTGCCTTAACTACATTAATTGCACATCATTCAGAGAAGAAAACCATTGCTACTGTTGATTTACAAGAAACAGATAATGCATTTTTATTAAGTGGGAAAAGTTTTCAAATAAAAATCGACAGGAAAAATGGCGCTTTAGTATCCTATTTATTCAAAGGTAAAGAACAGATTTTTAATCCATTATTGCCAAAATTTAGTCGTCCACTGACTGATAACGACCGTCGTGGATGGAAGGCTCAGCGCAAGTTAAAACAATGGTATAATGTAGCGTTAAAAACAAAGAGTTGTACCGTGAAGATGAGCTCTAAGAACGCCGTAATAATTACTAGCTATTATACTTTAGTAAATGACAGTGCATCAGTGCAAGTAAATTATACAATTAATGGCGATGGCGTCGTAAAAGTAAACTATGATTTTAAAGCGTCTCCTGCACTCCCTAACATTCCTAAGATTGGGATGCAGTGTGGTATTGAAAGCACTTTTGACAACATAACGTGGTATGGCAGAGGAGCATTAGAAAACTATGTTGACCGTCGTTATGGATTTGATGTAGGAATTTATCAACAAAATATTCAAGATTTTATGGAGCCTTATGCCGTTCCGCAAGAGAATGGCAATAGAACAGATGTTCGCTGGATGTATCTGTCTAACAAAAAACAAGAAGGATTATTGGTAGTAGCCGATAGTTTGTTAAGCATGAGTGCCAGACCTTATACCGACCAAAATATCGAAACAGCTAAACATACTTTTAACTTAAAAGATGCAGGTTTTATCAACCTGAACATTGATTTGGTACAGATGGGCGTGGGAGGAAATGATAGTTGGAGTGATGTGGCAGCACCTTTAGAGCAGTATCAAATAAAAGCGAAACCTTATCAATATACGTTTTTCATGATGCCATTTAATGCTGTAAAAGAATCGGTAGGATTAAAAGCAAAAGAACTGAGGTTTTAGTTGAGAAATTTTCAATGATTAAAGAAATATGAAGAGAAAAATCAAGAAAGTGGGAACATTACTTATAGTGATGATTTCTTTCTATCATTTGCAAGCACAAAATAAAGGCTTGGTGAATACTTCTAAAAGTCCGAATGCTAAATTACAAAGCATTGATTTTGGCGATGTAACGTGGACTTCTGGTTTTTGGGCAGACCGTTTTGCCGTTTGTCGTTCGGCTATGGTGCCAACTTTATGGAAAAACTATACCGATGCTAACCTAAGTCATTCTTTCAAAAACTTTGAAATAGCCGCAGGGTTAGAGAATGGTGTTTTTAAAGGACCATCGTTTCATGACGGTGATTTTTATAAAACCCTTGAAGCAGTAGCGAGTATGTATGCCACGACGAAAGACAAGAAATTGGATGAGTTAATGGATCATGCCATTGAGGTGATTGGTAAAGCCCAAATGCCCGATGGATATATTTACACGAAGGCAATTATTCAACAAAAGAAAACAGGCGAGCAAAAAATGTTTGATGACAAACTGAGCTTTGAAGCCTACAATTTCGGACATTTAATGACTACCGCTTGTGTACATTATAGGGTAACAGGCAAAACGACGCTCCTAAATATAGCCAAAAAAGCGACAGACTTCCTGATAGGATTTTATAATAATGCAAGTCCTGAGCAAGCAAGAAATGCTATTTGCCCCTCACATTACATGGGTATTATTGAAATGTACAGAACTACGGGTGAGCAAAAATATTTAACACTTGCTAAAAAGCTTATTAATATCCGTGGGCTTTCAGAAGGCACTGACGACAATTCAGATAGAGTACCGTTCAGACAAATGAAAAAAGTAGTTGGTCATGCCGTAAGAGCTAACTATTTGTTTGCAGGAGCGGCTGATATTTTTGCAGAAACAGGAGATAGTACCTTACTATCAACGTTAGATTTGATGTGGGACGATGTCATTAACCATAAAATGTACATTACGGGAGGCTGTGGCGCTTTGTACGATGGTGTTTCACCAGAGGGAACATCATATAAACCTGATACGGTTCAGAAAGTACATCAATCTTATGGTAAATCGTATCAATTACCCAACCATTCAGCACATAATGAAACCTGTGCCAACATTGGGAATCTATTATGGAACTGGCGAATGCTTCAAATCACGAGCGATGCCAAGTATGCAGATGTAATGGAATTGGCATTGTATAATAGTATTTTGTCGGGCATTAGTTTAGATGGCGATAAGTTTTTTTATACCAATCCTCTGAGTGCCTCTGATGCTTATCCTTACCAACTGCGTTGGATGGGTGGTCGACAAAAGTATATCAGCAAATCAAACTGCTGTCCACCAAATACAGTAAGAACCATCGCCCAAATAAATAATTATGCCTACAGTATATCTGAGAAAGGATTATGGCTGAATTTGTATGGTGCTAATGCGCTTTCTACTTCTTTAAAAGGTGGTTCAAAAATTAGCCTTACTCAAGAGACCAATTATCCTTGGGATGGAAATATTAGCATATCATTGAAAGAAGTGCCACAAAATGCTTTTTCAGTTTTTGTAAGAATACCAGAATGGAGTAAAGGTGCGACGATTAAGATTAATGGTAAGCCTTTTACAGGCAAAATTGAAGCAGGAAGGTATGTTGAAGTAAATAGAAAATGGGCGGTTGCTGATAAGATAGAGATTGTTTTACCTATGACGGTAAAATTAATTGAAGCTAATCCTTTGGCAGAAGAAATCAGAAACCAAGTAGCAGTAAAAAGAGGACCAATTGTATATTGTTTAGAGTCAGTTGATAATAGTCAATTAAAATTAAATACGCTAGCCATTTCTCCTAAAAGCAAATGGAAGACAACCTCAATGACGATAGAAAATAGTCCAATCACCGCATTAGAAGGCGAAGCTAAAGTTATTGATGGTGTAGATACGTGGACTAATAAACTATACAGAGAGGTTTCAGAACAAGCTCCTGTTTCAACCAAGGTACGTTTAATCCCCTATTATGCTTGGAGTAACCGTGGGCATTCTGAAATGGAAGTATGGATTCCAATAAGTAGATAAAATTTTTATGGAAAGAATAACAGCAACATATTTTATAGAAACACCCTTTGCACCAGAAGCCGCTGCAACAGTGTTAGCAGGGGAACAATCGTCTGGCACCTTTACAGCAGTACCGGGTGAAACCGAGGAATTAAAACAACGATTTGCAGCAAGGGTAGAATCTGTTGAATTTTTAGAAACAGTTTCTACGCCTGCTATTCCTGGGGCTGAAAGTACCAATAATCAATATCATCGTGCTATCGTCAAGGTTTCTTGGTCGATAGAGAATTTTGGATATAATTTACCTGTATTGATTTCCACACTACAAGGTAATTTATACGAGATTCGTCAATTTACTGGGTTGAAATTAATGGATATTGATATTCCAGCGAGTTATGCTAATCATTTTTCAGGACCCAAATTTGGTATAGAAGGCTGTAGAAAATTGACTGGGGTTCAAAATCGTCCATTAATTGGAACCATCATTAAACCTAGTGTTGGCTTAACGCCTCAGCAAACGGCAACTTTAGTAGAAACCCTCGCTAATGCAGGCATTGATTTTATCAAAGATGATGAATTGCTTTCTTCAACGGCCAATTCTCCTTTTAATGAACGAGTTGACGAGGTAATGAAAGTAATCAACAAGCACGCTGATAAAACGGGCAAGAAAATTATGTACGCTTTCAATATCAGTGGAGAAATAGATGAAATGTTAGAACGCTATGAAAAAGTAGTCAATGCAGGGGGAACTTGTGCGATGATTAGCATCAACAGCGTGGGCTTAGCAGGAACTAAAAAGATATGTGACCAAGGTACTTTGGCAATTCATGGACATAGAAATGGTTGGGGAATGCTTACCAGACATCCATTATTAGGAATAGACTTTACTGCCTATCAAAAGCTTTGGTGTTTGGCTGGCGTTGACCAACTGCATGTAAATGGGATACAGAATAAATTTTGGGAGAGCGATGACTCTGTGGTTCAATCGATAAAAGCTTGCTTAAAGCCTTTGTTAGGAGGATATTCTGTTTTACCAGTAGTTTCGTCGGGACAATGGGGTGGACAAGCTCCAGAAACTTATCGTCGCACACAAACTACCGATTTGCTATACATGGCGGGCGGGGGTATTTTAGCTCACCCTATGGGGCCAGCTGCTGGCGTAACAGCACTCCAACAAGCTTGGCAAGCCGCAGTTGATGGTTTGGGGATTGAAGATGCCGCTAAAATATATCCTGAATTTGCTAAATCTGTAGAAAAATTTGGTACAAAATAAGATGGTCAATCATAATTTACTTTTAGCATATTATGGCGATGACTTTACGGGCTCGACTGATGCACTAGAATTTTTGAGTAAGGCAGGAGCAAAAACGGCACTATTTATTGATGCGCCAACGGCTACTCAATTGGCTGCTTATACTGATTTGAATGCTATCGGCGTGGCGGGTTTGTCTCGCTCTATGTCGCCTAGACAAATGGAAGCAACACTTTTGCCAACATTTTCTGCCTTAAAGCAATTAGGAGTAAAGCACGTACATTATAAAGTTTGCTCAACGTTCGATTCTTCCCCAACAACTGGAAGCATTGGAAAAGCCATTGACGTAGGTATCGCTGTTTTTCAAAATACGTGTGTTCCGTTATTGGTAGCGGCACCCTCGTTAGGAAGATATTGTGCTTTTGGTAATTTGTTTGCTAGAATGGGCATTGGTAGTACAGGGCAAATTTATAGGCTCGACCGCCACCCTGCTATGATTAAACACCCTGTAACGCCTGCTGACGAAAGCGATTTAAGATTACATCTAGCTAAGCAGACAGACAAAAAAATAGGATTATTGGATATCCTTCAAGTAGCTAAACCTTTTCAGGAACTATCAACAAGGTTAGCAAAACTAATGGATGAACAATCAAAAGTTGTATTGATTGATGCCATGTACGAAGACCAGTTTTTGAATATCGGTCGGCTAATAGATGAATTAGCCGATAAAGAACAGCCGTTATTTTCAGTAGGTTCTTCTGGCGTAGAAATGGCTTTGGGTAAGTATTGGAATGAAACTCAAATGTTGCAAGCTGTTACTTCATGGCAAGCATTAGAAAAAGCTGACCCATTATTAGTAATTGCAGGAAGTTGTTCGCCTGTTACATCCAGACAAATTTCTTGGGCTTTAGAACAAGGCTTTAAAGAGATTATCATTGATGCTCAAATCATTTGTGATAGCGAAATCGATGCTTTACCAATTGAAGAATATATTCAAAAAGCAGTCGACATAGCTCAACAAGGGCAACACTTGATTGTGCATACTAATGGAAGTAAGGAAAACGTTAAGGCAACTTTGTCTTCAGAAAAATTAGGGAATGCCTTAGGCTTAATTGCCAAAAAAGTAGTAGAATCTACCAATGTTAGCAGAGTAGTAATTGCTGGGGGCGATACTTCTAGCTATGCGGCAAGAGCCATGGAAATAGAAGCTGTAGAAATGCTTGTTCCCTTAGTAGCTGGTGCACCATTGTGCAAAGCTCGTTCTGCAAATCCCTCTATTAATAACATAGAGGTCAACTTTAAGGGAGGACAAGTAGGTGATGAACGATACTTCGGTATTTTATTAGAAGGTAAATTATAATGAATTGCTAATTTAGAAAACAACATAAAAATGCAAACAAAAACATTAAGTCTTATCCATACTTCGGCAACATTGGTGCCTATTTTTCAACAGCTTTGTAATGAATACTTGCCAGGTATTCAGGTATTTAATATTGTAGATGATAGCTTAATTAAAAATGTGATTAAACATGGAGAACTCAGACCAGATGTGGCTAGAAGAGTGGTCGACTATGTAGGTTCGGCCGAAGCATCAGGGGCAGATTTTATCATGGTTACTTGTTCTTCCATTGGTTCTGCGGTTGAAGCTTCTGCTGCCTTGACGGGTATTCCAGTATTGAGAGTTGACCAACCAATGGCTGATTTGGCTGTTCAAACTGGAAAGAAAATAGGCGTAATAGCTACGTTACCAACTACATTAGGCCCAACTAGTGATTTAGTAGTCCGTCGTGCTCAAAAAGCAGGAAAGGAAATAGAATTAGTTTCAATATTATGTGAAGGAGCATTTGAAGCGTTAATGAGTGGAGATTCAGCCAAACACGATGAGATTGTAGCGAAAGCCTTAAAAGAATTAGTCAATCAAGTAGATGTTATTTTGCTAGCGCAGGCTTCTATGGCAAGAGTAGTAGATACGTTAGACGAAGCAGATAAAAAAGTGCCCATCTTGGCGAGTCCAATCATTGCTGTTCAACACCTTGCTACTATTCTTTGATGATGAAAAATATCCAGCAATTTCTTTTAGGAATCAGTGCCATTACTCTGTTGATTTTGGTATATACGTTTATACAAGAAAATTCAGCAATCAGCAAAGTAGCTCTTGTAGTGACTGTGCTAAGTTTTACCCTAGGAATGGGAAGCATTTCCGCTTTAAAAAGTTATCAGTATACGGCATGGATTATCGTCGCTGTAGTAGCAGGAATGGTTTATCCTGCTGCCTTCACACATTGGGGAACGATTGATTTAAGAAACAAATGGCTTATACTAATTATCATTCAGTTTGTAATGTTTGGCATGGGCATTCAGATGAGTATTCGTGATTTTTCTGGATTGGCTTCTACTGGCAAAGGTGTAGCGATTGGTTTACTTTGTCATTTTTCTATCATGCCCTTTATGGGTTGGTTACTTACTAAAGTCTTTGATTTTGAACCAGAAATTGCTGCTGGAATTATTTTAATTGGGTCATGTTCAAGTGGGTTAGCATCCAATGTGATGGTTTATTTAGCCAAGGCAAATTTGGTTTTATCGGTTGTAGTAACGGCAATGGCTACTTTAGCTGCTCCGTTTTTGACACCCTTAATCATGAAACTATTAGCAGGTACATTAATAGAAATTCATTTTATCAATATGATGATGGAAATCATCAAAATCGTTATTGTCCCTATCAGTGCGGCTTTATTACATGATTACTTAAAAACGGCTTCAGACGAAGGCAAAAAGAAAGTAAACATTATGGTAGTAATTTCCTCGCTTTGGTTAATTGCTTTACCCTTTGGTCTTTGGCATTTTTTAGTATCATCACTGCTTCCTCCTGAAATTCTTCAGTCTTTAGAAGTACTAAGTTTCTTGTTAGCAGCCATACTGGTTGGTGTTTTGTACCATCAAGCGGCTAATTATTTTCCAAAGCTTGATACCATCATGCCTTATATTTCAATGTTTGGTATTATTTATTTTACTACAGTAACCACGGCAGCAGGGCGAGATAACTTGATGAAAGTAGGAGTCCTCCTTTTTATCAGTTCCGTGATTCATAATGCTTCAGGGTATTTCTTTGGCTATTGGCTGAGTCGCTTGTTTGGCTTAGATAAAAACTCTTCTAGAACAATTGCTTTTGAAGTAGGCTTACAAAATGGTGGAATGGCCTCTGGCTTAGCTGGTGGTATGGGCAAACTTGGTACTGTTGGCTTGCCAGCAGCCGTTTTTAGTCCGTGGATGAATATCTCAGGCTCAATTTTAGCTAATTACTGGCGAAAGAAAAGTGTAGAGAATGAAGAGGTATAGAAACATGAGTCATCCCGAATTTCCCTTAAAATTGTGCGTTTTGGAGACAATTTGAGAAGTTTTCTACTTATTATTAAACCCAATTAGTTAAAATTTACTATCATGCATGTACGTATGTGCGCATGATATACAAAAAATCAACTAATTCCATTTATTGTCTAGTCCTTACTTTTCTTTCCTTGATGAAAGAAAAGTAACAAAAGAAAATCAAGAATTCCTAAACTCGCTAGCGCTCAAACAGTAGGAATTCGTTGTTCATCAATCATAAAAAAGCGGTCGAAATTAGTTTTTAGACTACTTTTTTATGATTTTAAAATTCGGGATGACTCATGTTTCTAACTATCTCCAAAAATTTCTTTTGAAAGCTTGGCATCCAAACCATACAAATCTTTTCTAAAATTGATTTGTCCAGTATTATCTACCCACGAAGTAAAATAAACAATATAAACAGGAACCGTTGGACTAACCTTAATGCCATACTCCTTATCGGTTTTCAGTATTTTATCAACTCGCTCTTTATTCCAAGCCTTGTCATTTCTTAATAAATAAAGGGCTAATTTATGCGGCTGTGATATACGGATACAACCATGACTAAATGCTCTTTTAGGTTCATTGAATAATCCTTTTGAAGGAGTGTCATGCAAATAAATATTAAAATTATTAGGGAATAAAAACTTTATTTTACCAAGGGCATTATCATCTCCAGGTAGTTGTCTGAAATTAAAAGGAACATTTCCTTCATATTTTCGCCAATTGATTGAATTGGGATTAACTACCTTATTGCCAGAAAGTACTTCTATGTGATTTCTGGACAAATAAGAGGTGTTTTGCTTTAACTTAGGCAAGATTTCATTACGAACGATGCTAGTCGGAACCCCCCAATAAGGATTTAATACAATTTGCGATAAATTACCTTTAAAAATACTGGTTTGACTAGCTGTTTTACCTACCACCACATTCATTTCCCAAACTTGCTTGCCTTTTTCAATGACATGGAGTTTAAATTCTGGGATATTAATCAACAAATTATCACTTTCAATTTCTACTGGAACCCATCTTAGACGTTCCATATTAATCATGATTTGTCTGATTCTAATATCGACACTTTGGTTGAGTTCTTTAATAGTAGCAAGATCAACTTTGGCTGTTAGTGGTAGTCCCATTCTTCGCTGAAATCTTTTTACAGCATAGGCTAATGAATCCGTATACAGCATAGTTTTATCATTTGCTCTGAGGTCGCCTGTCAGAAATAAATGCTCTTTGATATTTACTACACAAGAATCGCTATCACCTACTGCTATTTTCTTTTTGCTAGTAACGACGCTTTTCCAACCACCATTTTTTTGAATCACTCTATATTGTTTAAGCTTATCTTTCAACCGCAAATAATACTGATTCACAGGTTCTTGAATATTTTCGCCTTTAGCCAACGAAACCAATGAGTCAAGCAATACTTGATAGTTTTTCTTTTTTCTAGGGATAAACCATTCAAGGTCGTATGGACTTTTATTGATACCGCCATAAGCCTTTTCGGCAAACTTGAAAAAAGTTGTCGTCAGTAATAATTCTAATTGTTGGACTTGATTTTTTTGAGCAAGGAATCCTTTCTCATCAGCTTGAAAGGCTAATATAAGCGCTTCCATCTGTTTGTTATCAAGGCTATTATCCGCGAAATCTTTTTGGTAGTTCTGTAATTGATTATAAAAGGTAGAGACTGAATTCGACAAGCCGTTATTGTTAATCCAAGCTAATTGGTAATTACGTCGTATATAAAATTCATTAATCTCCTCTTTGATGGTATCTGACACAGAAAATGTTTTAAGGAAAGCCGTAATGGAGGAAGAATCTAGTAATAAATCATTATAATTCTGTGACTGATAAATGCTTGAATCTGGTAGAACGCCTCTATTTTTCTTTTTCTTTTTATTACATCCTTCCATTACAACAAGGAATAATAAAGTACCAAACAAGACTAAAAATAACTGATATGTGATTTTAGTTTTCTGCATAGGAGTATAAGATTACAGGTTGATGAATAGCAGATTGCTAACCACGGTTAAAAATCTACTATTTACAAATATGAACAACCTTGTTAACTATGAATATATAGTAAACTTCCATTTGCCAATACAGGCACCACTTTAGGGATTAAGTCGTTCGGCAATGCTGGACAGCCGAAGCTTCGACCCAGACGACCAAATTGGTGAACAAATGAAGGACTTACATACGATGCTCCGTGAATAATAATTTCTCTTCTACGAGCATTATCGTTAATTCCTTTTTGTAAACCATGTAATAATAATGCCATACCATGTTTTGGACTCGTAATTTTACTGCCAACCAAATAAAAGCCCAAGCTACTTTGATGTGAGTCTATTTTATTTGAAAATGAGCGAGCAAGATTATCACCTGATTTTTTTCCATGTGCTACTAAGGAAGAAAAAAGCAACTTCTTTTTTGCTAAGTCAATCACAAAAAAGCGTTCCACATTAGATGGTAGAGAAAAATCTACAATAGTAACGATGGGTTTTGAAGGGTGAAAAGTATGAACGCCTTCAACCGATTCTTTAAAAGCATCGTAGCTAACAACACCATTAAGTTGGCAATCAATATAGAGGGTTTGGATTTCATCTACTGCTGCGATTGTTTTCGCTTTGTGTGCTGAAGGTGTTGCTAAACAAAGGTTTAACAGAAGAGCAATTACTTGAAAAGTGAATGGCATATTGATAATTTCCTTGAGTTTTGTTTTTATACTAACAGCAAATACACTATTAACATTGCAAATTTTCTGAATATTTTGAAAAAAAGTAATTACTAATCACTTGAATACGAAGGATTTGCACCTATACACCAATTAGTGCAATTTAATCATAAAATGATTCAAAAATTATATTTTTATTAACAAACAGATATTATTGTAATTATTTTCAGGTTAAACAGCCAGTGTACTTTTGCAACATAAAAGTGCTCCAGAAAGATGACATTTTTCAATAACACCTTCCGACGTTAAGTGCGCAACGCTTTAAAACAGTATGCCTTACAGAAGACAACTTCATTAATAACACTATTATCCAAAAACATGAATAAGTGACCTCTTTTTCGGAAGAGATAACTTATTTATATAACTATCAAATTGATGAAAAAAATATACAGTTTAGTCTTTTGGGGACTATTATTTTGTAGCGTTCATGCATTAAAAGCCCAAAATGCGAAAGTAAATTATACATTGATACATGGGAAAAGCTTTGTTCAATCAAAAAATTATTACCTCTTAACACTTTTCCAAAATCTTCCTGAGGTAAAACAATTGCTTAGTAAAGATGTTACTTTACAGAAAATCACTCAGCAAAAGCTACATACTTTGAGTCAGGCTTCTAAGCAATGCCAAAATAAATTCCTTTGCTTAAGCGAAAGTATGAAATTAAGTGAAGCTGATATTCAGGAAGTTAGTCGTCGTTTAGGCGTATTGTATAATGATAATAATGCTTTGGGGAAACTTGTGGTGAATCATTTAATTCCTTCGGGTACTTATATTTTATCACAAAAGCTTTCAGCTAAAGAACAACTTATTAAGGCGTGGGAGCAAGATGCACATGGCATCAATTTTACGATTGGAGTTTATACAGAAGGACAAAAACCAAATTATCCAGCGATTGATTCTATCAGTTTTAAGGTTAGTAATAAAAACTATTCGCAATTAGTTGGTGATTTCCACACAACTGTTCAAGAAGAAAGTAAAAAAGCAACTTTGTTTTTCGAGCCTTCTCTAACGTCCGCTTTACTTTCCTTAGAAATTAACGAACGTGAACAAGTGGCGGATTATGAACCAATGGCTTCTACTGTAAACAAATTAGCATTCGAGCGTATCAAGACTATCAACTGGAAAGCCTACCAATATGCTTTAATTTTAGTGCCTGGTGCCGGTCCCGATGAGCCAAAGGTTGCCTTAAGTGCTGAAGGAATGTTGCGTTGTAGAGTAGCCGCTTTACGTTATTTTGAGGGATTAGCACCCTTAGTTGTCGTTTCGGGGGGGAATGTTCATCCTTATAAAACTCCTTATAATGAGGCCATAGAAATGAGAAAGTTTATGGTTGAGAAGCTTCATGTACCAGCCAATGCCGTGATTGTAGAACCCCATGCACGCCACACTACCACTAATATGCGTAATACAGCCCGTTTGATTTTCCGTTATGGTATCCCTTTCGATAAAGCTTGTATTACTTCTACTTCTAAATCACAAAGTATGTATATCCAAGAATTGAATTTGGATAAACGTTGCGAAAAAGAATTAAATCATGTGCCTTATCGTAAAGGCAAACGTCTGTCAGAAACTGAAGCCGAATTTTATCCACTTATTGAAGCCCTACAAATTAATCCATTAGAACCGCTTGACCCATAGAATAATGAGTGAATGAGTAATTTGTGATTGAGTGATTAAATAAAATAGTACTTTTTTAAATCACTCAATCACAAATTACTCATTCACTAACTTACAATTCACTAACTCACAACTATCATCCCATCATGAAAAGGAAAAGAACAATCATCGAAATGAGTGGACTCATCCTCTCAGGTATTTTGAGTTTTTGCTTTTTATCGCAAAAAACGTTGCCTAAAGATATTCAGCTAACACTTCGAAAAGAGTTTACTATAGATTCATTGGGTGCTGGACAAGGTATCAGCATACAAAATGAGAAAACATTTATTTATGGCGACCGTGAAGTAGGGATGATTCGTGAATATGTATTACACAATGATTCACTTGCTTACACGGGTAAAGAAATAAAATTAAGCTTAGAAGGGAAGGACGTCATCAATCATCCTACAGGCATTGCTTTTCATAAAGACCAACCCACTTTTATTGGTAATAGCATTCGACTGAACCCAGAAGGGACGCTCTGGAAGGCTGTCATTTATTTAGTGGATTGGGAAGGCTTGCAAAAAACAAAAACATTGGATGGTAATCTATTGAATACTATCGACGACGATGCTTGTATTCAAGGAACTCGACCAGAATATGTGCAATACAAAAACAAGTGGTTTGTGGCTACAGCCGATTATGGTAACAAAAAAAATGAAGTACGTTTATACAATCCGTTAGCGCTAAAATCTGCTAAAAAGACATCGGAAGAAGGTGTCCTTTATAAGAAATTTACTTGTAGCCCTTTTGTTCAAAACTTACTGTGGGTACCCGAAAAAAAGGTGTTGGTATTAATTCAAAATCAAATAGAAGGTCGTCGTTGGCGATTTACTTTCTTGGATTTTGAAAAATCTTTAGAAAGTGGTCATGAAGTAGTATTAAAAGTAATAGATGTAGATAAAGCTGATGAGCTAGAAGGCTTCTCGTTGACTAAAAATCTCCAAAAAGGCATAGCTGTTACTTCTTCTCGTAAAGCAAATGTGCATCTGACAAGTTTAAAATGGTAAGAATATAATCCTAGTTTCCAATTAATAATCAATTTAAAATGCAAAAACAACTACAAAAGCAGATATGGCTAAGAGTCCTGCTGTTAATTGTAATGGCTGGTTCTCAAGTAATTGGGTCGGTAAAAGCAAACGCTTTTACACAGCAGAGACAAATGGCGGTGCCTGTAACAGGAACCGTGACGAATGAAATAGGGCAAGCGATGCCAGGCGTAAACGTTTTTGATAAAACGGCAAAAAAAGGAACAGTTACAAATGCTAATGGTAAATATTCAATTACAGCGAACGAAGGAACAACGTTGGTATTCTCTTTTGTAGGCTACGAATCCAAAGAAATACTTGTTGGAAAATCAGCGGTAATCAATGTTAAGTTGACCGAGAATTCACAAGAGTTACAAGAAGTGGTAGCTATTGGTTATTCAACCGTGCGTAAAGGTGATGTAACAGGAGCGATTTCAAGTGTAAAAGCTAAAGAATTAAACCTTAGTACGCCAACAGTAGGTCAGGCTTTAGTAGGGAAAGTAGCGGGGGTGCAGGTTTCACAGGTAAGTGGTGCACCGTATGTAAGTACTAAAATTCGTGTTCGTGGGGTAGGGTCAATCAATGCGAGTTCAGACCCACTTTATGTGGTAGATGGCTATCCTGTAGGAAATGATTTATTCATCAATCCAAACGATATCGAATCAATCGACATTTTAAAAGATGCTGCCTCGGCTGCGATTTATGGTTCAAGAGCCTCAGGCGGTGTAGTGTTGATTACTACCAAAAGAGGAAAAGAAGGTACAGGTCAGTTTCAGTATGATGTACAATATGGTCTGAATCAGTTAAGTAAAAAAGTAGATTTGTTGAACTCAGAACAATTTGCGCAATTATTGATTGATGGTCATAACAATACTTATCGTGATTTAATCGTGAATTCTGGTAGAGCATGGTCAGATGCGATGTTCTCTGATGATAACGCTACCAGAGTTGCTAAAGTAGGAAATGCTTCTTCTGTTAGTATTCCTGAAGAATTCTATAATTTTGGTACACAAACATTGATTAAACCAAAGATTGATACTGACTGGCAGAATGAACTTTATCAGACATCGCTAGCACAACGTCATAATTTATCATTTTCAGGCGGAAATAGCTCAACACGTTATGCTATCAGTGGTGGTTATCTAAACCAGCCTGGTATTATTAAAAGTACCAAGCAGGAACGTATTAATTTCCGTGCAAATATTGACGGACAGGTAAGCAAAAAACTAAGAGTAGCAGGGAATTTAGCGGTTACTACCAATGAAAACCGTGAAGTACAAGAAGGACGTTTCAATCAAGGACCAATTCTTGGAGCTTTAATTTATATGCCATTTTTTGCTGCTTATAATGAAGACGGAAGCTTAAAGAAAAATGAAGCGGCTGCTAAATCTGCATTGTATGCTTACCAATCGGTAGAAAACCCTGTAGCATTGGCTACTGAAACACATATTTCTCGTAAAGGTGTTCGTGGTACTTTTAGTGGAAATGCTACGTATGAAATTGTACCAAGCTTATTTGCTAAAGTAAATGTAGGCTTACAGACTTACAATGAAAAATATGAATTCTATTTACCGACCTCTTTGAGTAACGGTGCTAATGCGCCAGGTTCTGCGCAATCTATTGCTGCTGCTAACGCTGTTGCTCAGACTAGATCTGAAATGGATAAATTGGCAGAGTTTACCTTGAATTATAATGGTAAATTCGGAAATCACAATATTAATGCTTTGGCAGGTTATACTGCCCAAGAGCTTGATATTGATGTGATTAGTGTAACAGCTAAGGGTTTCCAGAATGATAGAATTGAGGAAATTACTGGAAAAGGAGCAGATGCTACCTTGTTTACCTTGAATAGTAACACAGGTAAATCAACAGCTACTTTACTTTCATATTTAGCTCGTGTGGCTTATAATTACAAAGATAGATATTTCTTAACGGCTTCTTTTAGACGTGACGCTTCTTCTCGTTTTGGTCCTTTGAATCGTTGGGGTAATTTCCCTTCTGTTTCTGCTAGCTGGAATCTTTCTCAAGAACCTTTCTATGCAGATAGATTCGGAGAGCAAACTTCTGTGAAAGTACGTGCAAGCTGGGGATTAAGTGGTAACAATAATATTGGTAACTATAATTATTTACAAACGATGTCTAGTCCCACAGGAGTTGTTTTTGGCAATGGAACCATTCAGTCTGCTGTTTATGCAAATACCATTCGTGACCAACGCTTAGGATGGGAATCTACTTCTCAGTTCAACTTTGGTACAGACATCGGTTTATTCAACAATCGTATTTTTGTAATGGCTAACTATTATATCAGTCAGTCATCAGATTTATTGTTTAATCAACCCGTTTCTGCGATTTCTGGTGCTGCAACGATGTTAACAAACCTAAGAAACTCTAAAGTACAGAATAAAGGGTTAGACTTGCAGATTGATACACGTATCATTCAGAACAGCGATTTAAGAGTTAATTTAAGCGGTAATATCTCAATCAACCGTAATGAAGTATTAGACCTTGGTGGTGCTAACACGATTATTACTAACGGTGCTGAGCGTTCGTATTTAACACATATTACACAGCAAGGTCAGCCAATAGGTATGTTCTATGGTTTTAAGGTAAAAGGAATGGTTCGCCAGTCGGACATGGATAATTTAGCGGCTGATAACTTAGTGTATAATACGGCTACACAGTCTTTCCCAGCAGGGTATAAAATCAAAGGTCCTGCTCGCTCAACTGCATCCAGCAATACTTTAAAGCCAGGGGATATTTATTTTGAAGATGTTAATGGTGACGGAGTAGTAAACGATTTAGATAAAACGGTGATTGGTACGCCTTATGCCAAATTTACTTATGGCTTTGCGTTATCAGCAACCTATAAAAACTTTGATTTAAGTTCATCTTTCAATGGGTCTTATGGTAACCAAGTATTAGACGGTCAAGATTATTATGTTTATAACATGGAAGGTTCTGGTAATCAATATGCTTCGGTAGCAAATCGTTATCGTTCAGAAACAGAACCTGGAGATGGTTCGGTATATCGTGCTTCTCGTGGTGGTACACAAAGTAATAGTACACGTCTTTCAAGTTTCTATTTACAAGATGGCTCTTTCTTGCGTTGTACTAACCTTACCTTAGGATTTACTTTGCCAACCCAATGGTTAGGAAAACAAAAATCAGTATCAAATGCTAGAATTTATGTAGGAGTGGATAATGCATTTACCATTACTAAATACAAAGGCTATAACCCAGAAGTTGATTATAACGACGGAGCGAACCTTACACCAGGTGTTGATTACGGAAAATATCCTTTGATGAGAGCTTATAATATTGGTGCAAAATTGACATTCTAAATTGATTTTCAAGGAAAGTAATCTCTTGTGATGCTTTCTCGAAAATCACCTTAACGATATTCATAACAATGATAAAGAAACTAATAGTATTACTTGTAATGGCAACAGCCCTTACAAGTTGTAGTGATGATTTTGTCCTACAAACAGACCCTAACTCAGTAGCTGCTTCTGATTATTTTCGTACAGAAAATGATGTGCTTCTAGCAGTCAATGGTGTGTACCAATCGCTTCGTAGCTCAAATAATATTGGTGAAAACAGCGGACTTTATACCGACGAACGTTCGGATGATGCTGGTAGAAATGATAACCAGTCGAACGCAGGGGAGCCTTTTCAGTTCAATGATTTTTCTATTTTGCCAAGTAACACGTATTTAAAAAGCCACTGGCTGTCGTTATATCAAACAATTGCCCGTTGTAATCAGGTTACTTCAAATATTGATAACGTAACCTTTACCACTGTTGCCAATAAAGATATTTACAATGCAGAAGTAAAGTTTGTTCGTGCGATGATTTACTTTCATTTAGTAAGAAAATGGGGTGATGTACCTTTGGTTACTAAACAACTAAATTCTGATGAGATTGTTGCTAATACTTTCCGTGAGAAAAAAGAAAAAGTATATGAACAAATTGTTGCAGATTTGAAAGAGGCTGTAGCAAGTGGATTGCCTAATCAACAGCCACTTACGGGTAAAGGAAGAGTGTCAAAAGCAGCAGCGAACGCTTTATTGGGACAGGTGTACTTAACAATGGCTACTACTTTAGACCAAGCTAACCGAGCTAGTAATTTAGCCAATGCAAAAACGTATTTAACGGCAGCTTATAATATGAAAACATTTACGACTTTGAAAGATATTCCTTATGTAGATGTGTTTGATATAAATAAAAAGTCAACGAATCCAGAAATTATTTTCCAGATTGTTAACAAACAAGGCGACATAACGTATTCGTCATCTATTGCGGCAAATAATCAAGCAAAAGGGGAAACAATTAATTCATTAAAACCAAGTAGCGGTGTAGGTGGAAATGTAAAACTTGATTTAGTAAAAGAATACGAAACCAATGATTTACGTAAAGATTTCTCAATAAAATATGCCAACGATGCTTCTGTAAAAGATTGGTACATTACTAAATTCAGAGATGCTAGTGCTTTGGCAGGAGCTACAGGTTTAGGTGGAAACGACTGGCCGATTATCAGGTATGCAGATGTAATTTTGATGTTAGCAGAAGTAAGTATGTATTTAGGAGAAGAAGCTAATGCTATTCAATACTTAAACCAAGTACGTGAAAGAGCCAAAATGCCAACGTATGAAGTAATGAAAAACGATGCTGATTACGCTAAAAGATACCCAACGTTAAAATTGGCAATTCTTCATGAACGTAGAGTTGAATTAGCATTTGAACATCACCGTTGGTTTGATTTACTTCGTTTCTTTACAGCGACTGAGTTGGTTTCATATATCCAAAGCAAAGCACAGGCAGATTATGGAACGGCTAAAGTGTCTAACTTTGGTTTGAAGGATTATTTATTCCCAATTCCTGCAGACGAATACAAATTAAATCCAGTGAAAATGTATCAAAATACTGGTTATTAATTAATAACAAAACAGCTCAGCCACACGGCTGAGCTGTTTTGTTTAAATACAAATCCTGCGATACTACTTATTTCCAGCCACCACCTAACGAACGATATAAATCTACATCTGCTTCTAGTCTGGCTTTTTTCAAGGAAACCAATTCTAATTCACTTTGTAGTAAATTACTTTGAGCAGTAATTACCTCTAAATAATTAGCCATGCCACTTTTAAACAGCATATCTGCATTGCTGATAGCTTGTTGTAATGTTGCTACTCTTAATGAGAGCTTCGTATTTTGCTCTTCTATTTTTTGAATTTTAATCAAAGCATCAGAAACCTCTCCTGTAGCAATTAAAACAGATTGACGAAAACCAATAACGGCTTTCTCTCTTTGTACTTTTGCTATTTCATACTGAGTACTCAATTTTTTGCCATTTAACAAAGGTTGGGTAAGCCCACCAGCAACTACTCCGAACAGTGAAGTAGGAAGCGAAAACCAATTACTTGCTTCAAAGGCATTTAAGCCACCAGTTGCGGTAATCGTCAATGACGGATATAAGCTTGCTTTTGTTATACCTACTTTTGCATTGGCTTCTTGCAATAGCAATTCCGCATTTTTTACATCGGGTCTTCTTCCAACTAAAGCAGACGGCACGCCTACTGAAAGTTGATTTTGGGAAGCAATAGCACTCAACATCACTTTGCGTTCAACTGCTTTTGGAAAACCTCCCGTTAATACACTCAACGCATTTTCTTGAATAACGATATTTTGTTCCAACAAAGGAATCAATTGTGCAGCCACTAGTCTTTGTGCTTCTGCTTGTTGTTTGGCCAATAGTGAAACGTGACCCGATTCAAACTGAAGATTAATCATAAAAAGAGTTTTATCATTTAATTCCAGATTTTTTCTAGCGATTTCCACTTGTGCATCCAACATCAATAAAGTATAAAATCCTTTTGAAACAGCCGCTACAATGGTTGTTTGCAAGGCCTTTTTAGCTTCCTCCGACTGAGCATATTGTGAGAGGGTGGTTTTCGTTTGATTACCAATTTTGCCCCAGATGTCTGCTTCCCAAGATAAACTTGCTGCCGCAGTAAAGTCTTCGATATGTTCCTTTTTCAAAAACTGATTCAAACTAATGCCATTCAAACTATTGTTGGAAGGGTTCGTAGAGTTTGAGGTAATCTGAAGATTCAAATTAGGAATATTATTAAACTTAGCTTGCTTTAGTTGTAACTGTGCAATGTCAATATTTTTCTGAGCAACCAACAAATCATTATTACGATGAATAGCGCTATCGATTAGTTTTTGTAAGGTAGTTTCTGTAAAAAACGTTTTCCAGTTTAAATCTGCCACGCTAGTAGTACTATCTTGAATATTTACATCTCTGAAAGTAACAGGAATAGCATCTTCGGGAATTTTAACTTCTTTTGAAACTTTACAAGAAATAATGCTTGTCGATAATAATAACATTATCGACAAGGTTTTAATATGATTTTTCATTGTATGCTTAATTATAAGTAGCGACCAAATCTTCATGAATGATAGAGTTAATCTCTGGTTTTTTTCTAGAAATTTTTTCGTGTAAGTATTGAAAAATTACAAATAACACTGGAATAATAAACAAGCCTAAGACTACGCCAGAGACCATTCCGCCTGCTGCTCCAATACTGATAGAGTGGTTACCTTGAGCCGAAGGCCCTTTGGCATCCATCATCGGAATTAAACCCACCACAAAAGCGAGGGAGGTCATGATAATAGGTCTTAAACGGAGTTTCGCAGCTTCTATTGATGCAGAAACTAACGTCTTCCCTGCTTTTCTGCGTTGTAAGGCGAACTCTATAATCAGAATCGCATTTTTAGCCAACAGACCAATCAACATAACCAAGGCTACTTGTACATAAATATTATTTTCTATTCCTTTTAACCCTATTGCCACAAATACGCCAAATATTCCTGTGGGAATGGATAGAATAACGGCAAACGGTAAGATGTAGCTTTCGTATTGAGCAGCCAATAAGAAATAGATAAATAATAACGAAAGCATAAAGATGACTGTAGATTGTCCACCTGAAGAAAGTTCTTCTTTGGTCATCCCTGAAAATTCAAAAGAATAGCCTGTTGGTAGGTGTTGTTTCGCAACTTCTTCTACCGCAAGAATCGCATCTCCAGAACTATACCCTGGTTTGGCAATGGCATTTACACCAATTGAATTGAAGAGATTATAACGAGAAGCCGTTTCTGGACCGTAAACCCGTTTTAATTTTACCAACGTATTGATAGGAACCATGTTACCTAATCTGTTCTTTACAAAAATGCCGTCCATTGATGATATTTCTGTACGAGCAGATTTTTCTGCCTGAACCATTACTCGGTAGTATTTCCCAAATCTGTTAAAGTCGGATGCCTGAGCACTACCAAAATAGGCTTGCATTGTTTGAAGAATATCTTTTACGTTTACGCCCAGTTGCTCGGCTTTTACATCATCCACTTCCATATCGTATTGTGGATAGTCTGCTTTAAAGGCAGTAAACGCAAATGCGATTTCTGGTCGTTTCATCAATTCACCAAGGAATTTATTGCCGACCTCACTAAATTTAACTAGACTACCACCAGTTTTATCTTGTAGGACTAAGTCTAGTCCATCGACATTACTAAAACCTGGAACAGTTGGGAAAGTAAAGACAAAGAAATTAGCTCCTTTGATACCGCCAAGCTTTTGTCTTACTTCATTCATAATTGCATTAATGTCTGTTACTGCTCCTCTTTCTTTAGCGGGTTTCAACAACACGAAAGCAACACCCGACGAAGGACTTGAAGATTGAGTGAGGATATTAAAGCCCGATAGACCCATCAAAGTTTTTTTAGACTCCATACTGCCTAATACTGTTTCTGCTTGATGAATTACATTGGTAGTTCTTTCTAACGATGCACCAGCAGGCATTGAAAGCGATATGGCAATAAAACCTTGGTCTTCAGAAGGAATAAAGCCTGTTGGAGTTCTTTTTACCATAACGATGGTCGCTGCGATAATCACTACCAGTCCACCAATACTTAGCCATTTATTTCTTACCAAAAAATATAGGCTTCTTACATAATTATTAGTAAGCTTATCGAACCCTTTGTTGAAGCCAATAAAAAACTTCTCTTTAAAACTAGGTTTTTGTTGACTGTCCGTATGGTGTGAATGATTCGCTTTTAAGAACAAAGCTGCTAACGCTGGACTCAACGTTAAGGCATTGATAGCTGAAATAACAATGGCAATAGCCAAGGTAAAAGCGAACTGACGATAGAAAACGCCTGTTGAGCCACTCATAAAACCAACAGGTAAAAATACGGCCGACATTACTAAAGTAATTGAAATAATTGCTCCCGTAATTTCACTCATCGCCGACGTTGTAGCTGCTTTCGGAGGAAGTAGTCGATGTTCCATTTTAGCATGAACAGCTTCTACTACTACAATGGCGTCATCTACCACAATACCAATGGCTAATACCAAAGCAAATAGAGTAAGTAGATTAATCGAGAATCCAAAAAGCGACATAAAGAAGAATGTCCCTAAAATAGCCACTGGCACTGCGATAGCAGGAATAAGTGTTGAACGGAAATCTTGTAAGAAAATAAATACAACCAAGAAAACCAAAAGAAATGCTTCAATCAATGTAGAGATTACCTGATTAATAGATTGGTCAAGCGAATCCTTGGTATTATATAAAATAAGGTACTTTACACCTTTTGGGAAATCTTTAGAAGCCTTTTCCATTAGTTTAGCAATGGCTATCTGGATTTCGTTGGCATTAGAACCCGCCAATTGCATCGATGCAATGTTGATACCCTGTTTGCCATTTACTCTTGTAAAGTTTCCATACGTATAGGCTCCAAATTCAATCTTCGCAACATCTTTTAAGCGTAATACCGAACCATCTGCATTAGAGCGAATTACGATGTTTTCATATTCAGCAGGTTTATTGAGTTTACCCTTGTATTTGATTACGTATTCAAAAGACTCCTTGCTACTTTCTCCAAATTTTCCTGGAGCAGCCTCTAGGTTTTTGTCTTGAATAGCTGCCATTACTTCTTTTGGTGTAAGGTTATAGCTAGTCATTTGAGCAGGATTGAGCCACACACGCATTGAATAGTCTTTATTCCCTCCAAATATCATGGATTGCCCTACCCCAGGAATCCTTTTGATTTCTGGAATGATGTTAATCTGAGCATAGTTGGCTAGAAAAGTCTGGTCATACGTTTTTTCATCTTCAGAATACATATCAACTACCATCATCAAACTATTTTGTTGCTTGGCAGTAGTAATACCCGCTTGCACAACTTCAGCAGGTAACTGACTAGTAGCTTGTGCTACGCGGTTTTGTACGTTTACGGCTGCTTGGTCAGGATTGGTGCCTAATTTAAAGAATACTGTGATGACTAATGAACCATCATTACTGGCGGTCGAACTCATGTAACTCATGTTTTCTACCCCATTGATTGATTCTTCAAGGGAAGGAGCTACCGAACGCAATACTGTTTCGGCATTTGCACCCGGATACATTGCCATTACCTGTACCGCGGGTGGAGCAATATCAGGGAATTGTTTTAATGGTAATTTGGCAAGGCCTAAAACACCTAGGATTACCAATAGGATGGATATGACAGTAGCCAACACAGGCCTGTCTATAAATTTCTTAAACATAATGGATATTGAATAACTTGTGAATTAGTTTTTTGCAACTTCTTTATCAGTATTTTCAGGCGCGATTATGGTACCTTCTTGCAAATTTTCGAAACCTTTGAATACGATTCTATTCCCATCTTTTATACCATCTTTCACCAAATAATTGGTGCCACTTTTTCCAGCAATAGTGATGGGCTGTTTGGTTACTTTATTGCTTTTATCAACCGTAAAAACAAATATTTTATCCTGAATTTCGATGGTAGCCTCTTGTGGAATCAACAAGGCATTTTCATGCTGAACACTTAAATTTACTTTGCCTGTATTACCCGAACGAAGTAATCCTTTAGCATTTGGGAAGGTAGCACGCAAGGTAATAGCTCCAGTGTTTTTATCAAATTGTCCGTCTACCATATCGATTTTTCCTTTTTCTGAATACAGGGAATTGTCTGGCAATATCAACGAAACTGGTGGGAGGTTTTTGATTTTATCACTGATTGAAAAACCCTCATATTGTGATTTAAAGGCAATAAAATCACTTTCACCCAATGAGAAATACACGTGAACTTCATGAACATCAGAAAGTTGGGTCAGGGCTTCAATATCAGCAGATGATACTAAACTACCTTGTTTTTTAGGAAGCCTTCCGATAAAACCACTTACTGGAGCTTTAATCAATGTATAACCTAAATTGATTTCAGCAGTATTAACCATTGCTTTGGCTTGAGCAATATTCGCTAAGGCTGTTTTATAATTAGCCTGTGCCGTTTTTAATTGATATTCAGAAACAACTTTGTTTTGTACCAATGGAGTTAATTTATCTACTTCCAGTTGAGCATTGTTTGCGGCCGACTCGGCGGCATGAAGACTAGCAATTGCACTATTTAGTTGGGCACGGAAAGGTAAATCATTGATTTTGAAAAGTGATTGACCTTTGCTTACGTATACGCCTTCATCGACAAATACTTTTTCTAAATTTCCACTTATTTGTGGACGAATCTCAACATTTACTGCTCCTTGAATGGAAGCTGGATATTCAGAACTGGTTAGTGCTGAGGTACTGTTAATGTTGATAACAGGTAATGAAGGAGCGGTAACGGTCTGGGCTATAGGTTTCTTTTCTGAACAAGCAGATAATGTATAAAGGATTAATACACTTAAGAATATATTCTTCATGACTAATTTGATTTGTTAAAACTTGATTGACTTAATGGAATGTTTAAAACTATGTTATAATTGATTGTTTGCAGTGCATTTGCCTTGAAATACATTACTGCTGTGTTTAGGGAGTTTATTCATAAGGATTATTTAGTTTAAAATTTGTGGGTATTTAATATTGATTAACTATTTAACACTGTTAAGTAATTATTCAAAAAACTTTAGTAGTTAAAAGAACTACAAATAGTGTTTACTTGATACTTAATTATAGTGAGTAAATTGTTTAACAGCGTTAGATTATAATGCAAAAAAATATTGCTCCTTATTATGTAAAATCAATATTGAATATTTTTAGTTCATTAATGAAGATAAATTATTTAACGGCGTTAAATAAAAATACTCTTTTATTGAGATCTTTTATGCTATATTCTTTCCTAAAATTTCTATAAGAAATTAATTTAAAGATCTTGTGATACCCGTAATTGCGTCTTTCAATATCTGAAGATTAATGTCATTTGGCAAACCATTACCTACTAGATTAATTGAAATTAATCCATGAACTACTGAGTAATAAGTATAATATTTCTGACAAATAATATCCTCACTTGGATTTTTATCGCCCATCACTTCAATAATTGTTTCGGTAAATAGGTCATAAGGAGTTTGTACTTCTGGAAAAGCTACCATGTGGCAAGTTGTCATTTCAACGCCAAACATTAGCTGATACATTTCTTTATTTTCAAAAGCAAACTTCCAGTAAGCCAACCACATAGCCTCTAATTGTTCAGCTGGATTACCTTTACTTTTCTTTGCTTGAATCAAATCTTTATTCAATACTAAGTAACCTTTCTTTGTTAATTCTTGAAGTATTGCTTCTTTATTAGCAAAGTATTCATAAATAATGGGTGCGGTATATTCAATAGCATCGGCAATTTTTCGTAAACTTAGCCCCTGCCATCCTTCTTCCTTCACTATCTTGCATGCTGCTTCTAATATATTATTTCGGGTCTCTTCCTTCAACCTTAATATTCTGTCCTTACTTGCCATTTTAATTAAAATAAACTATTTAACACTGTTAGATAATATTAAACTACAATATGTTTAGAGCAATAAATAAAATCAGATTTTATACAGTATGATTTATAAACTAACAAAATCTGGAAAAAGTTTATAAAGATAGCAAAATAACCAAACTTAGGGGAGAACTAAATATTTGTTACCTACAATTACCACCACAGAAGTCTCAATACTTTTCTAAATTGCTCTTGATTACGATACAGTAAATAATACCTACCTCATCCTTTTATCAAATGAATGATTAATTATCCAATATGCTATATTTTACAAAAACTCAGAAACATCTCTTCTTTCTAATACTCCTTACTTTATTACCTTTTTTAGGAATAGCACAAGGTATTATTAAAGGGCAAGTAAAAGATGCCCAAACGGCTACTCCATTAAGTTTTTCAACAATAAGAATTTATAATGATGCTGACCAAAAGTTAGTTGGGGGCAATATTGCTAGTGATGCTGGCGATTTTTCGATTGCCAATCCTTATGGTACATACTATGCCTTGGTAGAATTTATTGGATATAAAGCATTTAAGTCGCCCGTTTTTACCATATCTAAAGACAAGAAAACGATAGATTTAGGCTTAATACAGTTGACTTCGTCAAGCA
Source organism: Arcicella aquatica (assembly GCF_034928825.1). Lineage (NCBI taxonomy): Bacteria > Pseudomonadati > Bacteroidota > Cytophagia > Cytophagales > Flectobacillaceae > Arcicella > Arcicella aquatica. Next base: position 112,180 of record NZ_JAYFUL010000010.1, read on the forward strand.
GTACTTTAGATGAAGTAGTAGTACAAGCTGAAAAAAGTACGATGGAATTGGCTTTGGATAAAAAGATATTTAATGTAGGCAAAGATTTATCTAATGCTGGTGGTTCGGCTTCTGATATTCTCAGTAATATTCCTTCTATTTCTGTTGATGCCGAAGGTGGAGTAAAACTGCGTGGAAGTGATAACGTCAGGATTTTAATTGATGGCAAACCGTCGGGTTTAGTAAGTTTTAAAGGAGGGGCTGGCTTACAGCAATTGCAAGGAAGTTTAATAGAAAGAGTAGAAATTATTACGAACCCTTCGGCACGTTATGAAGCAGAAGGTATGTCGGGCATTATTAATATTATTCTGAAAAAAGAACAAAAACAAGGCTTCAATGGTTCTTTTGAATTAATATCGGGAACACCAGCCAACTATGGAGTTTCAGCCAATGTGAATTACCGTCATAGAAAGGTGAATTTCTTTATCAATTATGGTATTTCGTATCGTGATTTAAGAGGGAATGGGAAATTATTTCAAAACGTTTTTTCTAATGATACTACTTTCACGCTCAATCAAACCAACAGCGGAAGTGTAAAAGGATTGAACAATAACATAAAAGGAGGATTAGATTTTTTCTTGACTGATAAAGATATTTTTACGGCTTCGTATTTATTCAGAAGGAGTGATGTGAGACGTATCACAGATTTCCGTTATGATGATTCAAACAATAGAACGGAAACGTTACATACCATTACTTATCGTCAACAAGACGAAACCGAAACAGAACCTAATTCAGAATACTCGATAACCTATAAGAAGAATTTTGACAAAAAAGGACAAGAATTAGTCGCCGATGTCCGCTATTTGGATTATTGGGAGCGTTCTGACCAAACATTTACACAAAATGGTTTTTGGGTAGATGGCAAACCGAATCCAGCGAATACCAAACTACAAAAAGCACTTAATGATGAGGCAGAAAAACAAATATTATTACAAGTAGACTATATTCAACCGATTAGTAAGGAGGGCAAAATTGAGACTGGTTTAAGAACAAGTTTCAGAGATATGACCAACGATTATAGCGTTACGCAACAAGATGCATCTGGCAGTTTTGTGCCACTTGTAGGGTTAACTAATAATTTTGTTTATAACGAAAATATCTCGGCAGTTTATGGAATTATTGGTAATAAAAGTAAGATGTTTTCATATCAGGTAGGGCTACGTGCGGAGCTCACAAACGTAACTACTACCTTGAAACAAACCAATGAGGTAAACCCACGAAAATATGCTAATTTGTTTCCAAGCACACATTTTACCTTGAATCTCCCCAATGAAAATGCCTTACAAATTTCGTATTCAAGAAGAGTTCGCCGACCAACGTATAATGATTTAAGTCCTTTCGTTACTTTCTCTGACCAAAGAAATTATTTTAGTGGAAACCCTAATTTGAACCCTGAGTTTACCAATGCCTTTGAATTAGGTCATGTAAAATATTTTGAAAAGGGCTCACTCTCGTCATCAGTTTATTATCGCCAAACTAATGGTAAAATAGAATCCATTCGCTCGGTAAATAGTGCGGGTATTTCTACGACGTTACCCTTGAATTTAGTCGGACAAAACTCATTTGGTGCTGAGTTTGCTACGACATATTCTCCTAAAAAATGGTGGAAATTAGATTTGAGTTGGAGTTTTTTTAGAGCTGTTACTGATGGTTCAAATGTTTCAGCTAACTATAAGAGTGACACCTACAGTTGGTTTGCCCGACAAACTTCTAAATTTAATTTACCTCATGGGATAGATTTACAAGTACGGGCGAATTATGAAGCACCACAGCAATTACCGCAGGGTAGGAGGGGCTACCTGTTTTATACCGACTTGGCTGTGAATAAAGATGTACTAAAAGGTAAAGGAACATTAACCTTGAATATTCTGGACGTTTTCAATAGTCGACGAATTAGGACAGTTATTGAAGGCGTTAATTTCTATTCAAACAGAGATTTTTTACCAAGACAAAGACAAATCAATTTGACTTTGAGTTATCGACTAAACCAAGCTAAATCAGCTTCAAAACCAAAAGTTGAAGAATGATTTAGTGGAGTGTTGAGTTAGTAGTTCTAGATTTTTTTATCCGCAGATTTTGCAGATTAAAACCGCAGATTTACACGATATTAATCTCTGCGTAAATCAGCGAAAAAATCTCCATAAATCTGCGGGTAAAAATTTTAGAAGAACACATTTACATACTTGTCTATTCCATTAGAAAATAGTTATGATTCCTCTCTATATCAGACAATGACAATTTATCACTCCTCATTCAAAACTCAAAACTCCTCACTCAAAAAACTTTCCTTATCTTTGTATTTCATAATAAAATAAAATGATTTCAATAGATAACGTAGCGGTAGAGTTCGGTGGAAGAGCTCTTTTTAGTGATGTCACTTTCAACATCAACGATAAAGATAAAGTAGCCCTGATGGGGAAAAATGGAGCAGGAAAATCTACCCTCCTAAAAATCATAGCTGGTGTTGATAAGCCAACCAAAGGAAAAATATCTGCTCCTAATGATGCAGTAATTGCTTATTTACCTCAGCACTTGCTTACAGAAGATAAAAACACTGTTTTTGAAGAAACATCAAAAGCGTTCTCTACAGTGTTGAATATGAAAGCTGAGATAGATGAATTAAATACTCAACTAGAAACACGTACTGATTATGAGTCAGATGAGTATATGCACATCATCGAAAAGGTATCTGAATTAAGTGAAAAATATTATTCTATTGAAGAAATCAATTTTGATGCAGAAGTAGAAAAAACTTTGTTGGGTTTAGGGTTTTTACGTTCAGATTTTACGCGTCAAACTAGCGAATTTAGTGGGGGATGGCGTATGAGAATCGAATTGGCAAAAATTTTATTACAAAATCCAGACTTGATATTACTTGATGAGCCAACCAACCACATGGACATAGAGTCGATTCAATGGTTGGAGGACTTCTTGATTAATAATGCCAAGGCAGTAATTGTAATTTCGCACGATAGAGCTTTTGTCGATAATATTACCAACCGTACCATTGAGTTGACAATGGGACGTATTTATGACTACAAAGTAAATTATTCTCAGTATTTACAACTCCGAAAAGAGCGTCAGGAACAGCAACAAAAGCAATTCAATGACCAGCAAAAAATGATTGCTGAAACCCAAGAGTTTATCGACCGCTTCAAAGGAACGTATTCGAAAACTTTACAGGTACAATCAAGGGTAAAAATGTTGGAGAAAATAGAGATTGTAGAAGTAGACGAAATAGACACTTCCGCACTGAATCTTAAATTTCCGCCTGCACCACGTTCTGGGAATTATCCTGTAATTGTTGATAATGTAAGTAAAAGCTATGACGACCATCTGGTATTCAAAGATGCTTCATTGACCATTGAAAGAGGGGAGAAAATAGCTTTTGTAGGAAAGAATGGAGAAGGTAAATCAACGATGGTAAAAGCCATTATGGGCGAAATACCTTTTGAAGGTGACTTAAAATTGGGACATAATTCAATGATTGGCTATTTCGCACAAAATCAAGCCTCATTATTGGATGAAGATTTAACTGTTTTTCAGACCATTGATAATATTGCGGTAGGTGAAGTACGTACCAAAATCAAAGATATTCTCGGAGCCTTTATGTTTGGTGGCGACAGTGTCAATAAAAAAGTAAGGGTATTGTCTGGAGGAGAAAAAACACGTTTGGCAATGGTGAAATTATTGTTAGAACCTGTGAATTTGTTGATTCTGGATGAACCTACAAACCATTTGGATTTAAAAACGAAAGATATTCTAAAAGATGCTTTAAAGAGTTTTGAAGGCACGATTATCTTGATTTCTCATGATAGGGATTTCTTAGATGGACTTGCCACTAAAGTATTTGAGTTTGGAAACAAAAGAGTAAAAGAACATTTTGAAGATATTACAGGCTTTCTTCGAAATAAAAAATTAGAAAACCTTAGAGAGATTGAGCGTAAAGAGAAGTAAGATAATAGATATACAAAAAGGGCTTGATTTTTAAAATCAAGCCCTTTTTGTATATCATTACTTTGCATTTTTTCTAATCTGTATCACATTCACCAAGAATGAAAACGCCATGGAGAAATATATATATTGTTTAGGAATATGAAAGTTTAAACCTTCTGCAATCAATGTAATACCAATCATCATCAAGAAGCAAAGGGCTAATATTTTTAAAGATGGATGTTTACTAATAAAGGTACTAATCGTTCCTGCGACCATCATCATAATTGAAATAGAGACTATTACAGCTACATACATCACCCATAGTTCATCAACCAAACCTACGGCTGTGATGATACTGTCGATAGAAAATACTAAATCTAGGATAATGATTTGCCCGATGATTTTTGAAAAAGAAGTATAAACAAAGGGTTTGTCTTCGTGTTCATCTTCTGTTTTTTCAAAGATTTCTTTGTTACTCTTGTACAACAGAAATAAGCCTCCTATAATCAGGATTAAATCTTTTCCAGAAAAATCAATCCCAGAAAAGACAAAAAGCGTTTTGTCGAGTTTCATAATCCAGCTAATCCCCGCAAGCAGAATTAAACGGGTAATTAATGCCAAACTTAGACCAACTAAACGAGCTTTTTTACGTTTATCAACGGGAAGTTTGTCGGATAAAATAGAAATAAAGATGATATTGTCGATACCTAAGACAATTTCAAGAACGATAAGCGTAATGAGTGATATGAGGATTTCTGTAGTCATTTTTGATAAATACTTAATTGAGTTATTCCATTGTAACAGGCAATATATCAAAAATATTGTAGAGATAATCACTTTTAACTACTTCTTAATGGCTATTTACTATCATTTTTTATTTAATAGATGTCTTAATTGAGTCAAGTGAAAAAAAATAAATGTAGAACTATTTTTATATGTCCATTTTTCATTAGGTCATTTGTAAAAACTATATCTTCAAAAAAACTTTATTCTTGAAGAAAATATACAGCAATATAATTTGGGTAATGGTAATAGAACAAGCAGTAAAGACAGGTTGCCAAATCTCTGGCGTATAAGAAATCAGGCCACCGAATAAAAAATTAGCAGTATATCCAAAATTAATAATGCCTTCAGATGCCATATAAATCAAAATAGAATTAGAGCCAATCCAAACGAAAGGCAACGCCCATTTTTGTAATTTCCAAAGGTCAATTATCAAATAAAACAACGTAAAAAGCAAGATTGAACATCCTCCAACGAAACACACAAATGAACTTGACCAAAGGCGTTTGTTAATAGGAAAAGAATAATCCCATAATAAGCCTATGCCTATTAATATAAATGCACCTGTCACCATCACTAATACCTTTTGATAATTTGAAAAAGTATTTTTGGCTTTTAGAAAGGTAGCTGTAAATACTCCTAACATAGCCGTTCCGATGGCAGGAATGGTTGACAAAATTCCCTCTGGGTCATGTACTTTGCTATGTAATCGTCCGGGTAATAAAATTCTATCAATATACGATTCCAACGAGCCTTCTTTAGTTAATACCCCTGCACCAAAACCTGGGACTGGCACATATTTCATGATTAACCAATAACTTACTAGAATAAATACAAACCAATAAATTTGCTTCAATGTGTTGTTATTCAGGTAGATAATTCCTGCAAAAAACCAAGCCAAGCCGATTCTGCCTAATACACTGGCAATGCGTGTCTGTTCGTAACCATTCCACTTAAAAAGTCCGTTTACTACAATGCCTAAAAATATCAATATTACCGTTCGTTTCACCATTGCAACGTATAGTGACCTTTTTACTACATTCGGTAATTCATAGGCAGACTCAACAGAAGCTTCACTTACTTTCTTCTGCATCGAAAAGGGCATAGACGCCCCAGCAATGAAAAGAAAAAGCGGGAAAATCATATCGTAAAACGTAATCCCATTCCAAGCAGTATGATGTAACTGTTCAGACATCCATTCAAACAGTGGAATATGCGTTGTTTCTGCTAAAGCGTGAATAATGTGTTCGCCACTCATTATCCAAAACATATCGAATCCCCTGAGTGCATCTAGGGAAACGAGTCTTATACTTTTTGGATTGTTATTCATAGTTTTGGTAGTTTGTTGTTGAATGCTTAGGTAAGTCGTAGAATGTATGACTACCTCAAGGATAAGCTACCGTTAGGGCATCACGGTATTTTTTATACATTTTCAATGCCAATGAATGACTATTTCCTTTTGGTACAACAGGAAAATCTTTATGTGCTTTTACCCAATTCCATTCCCATTCACGAATGGTATTTCCAAAATTTGTTAAATCAGGCTCTTTCTTCGTAGCTAATGATTGATTCAGTTCTGTAAAAAACATTTGCCATCTTGGTTTATAAAAATCATTCAATAAACCACTCCATTGGCGGTTTGCGTATTCATGCAAAGGGCTGTTAGCATCGCCCCAGAGTGTGATAATGTCTCTTGCATTTTGTTCATACAAGGCTTTCTCTTCACTAGTATTTCCCCAACTTCTAGCCGAGTTAATCCACGGACCAAGCATAAAATCTTTTCTGGTAGCCAATAGCTCATCCATATCTGCAATCAAATCAATAAATGCTTGGGCATCTTTTTTGAATTGAGCTTCATCTTTTGCTTTGTAAGAATTCTTCCATTTTTTCTGCAAAACTAACGCATAGTTTGCCAACACTTGTCGTGTAATATCTACAAGGTCATACTGAAATCCGTCCGAATCAACTCCATGTTGAGAAGCTTGTACAAATAGATCCCAAGCTTTCAAAAAGTCTTTCGGAGGATAATTGAGCTTTGTTCTTGTCCAAACAGTAGTCGAATCAAATGTAGGGCGACCAGTAACGATTGACTCTGCACCATCTCTAATATCCTTTCCATTATAAGCTGTTTGTCTTAATACTTGCCAAGCATCTACCAAGGTTTTATCATCTGTTTTATAACGATTCTTTGCATATTTTACTAACCAATCGTTTAGCTCAACAGGTGTATCTTGCCAAGTATGTTGCATCATCAATTCATAAATCACAGGGTTTTGTTCGATTGCCTCCATTGTTAGACCTATTCCTTGTAAATTCTTCGAATTAGGGTCATTCAAAGCCACAGCAGGGCCACTTGCTACACCATCCATGCGTCCAAAAAGATTAACATTTCCTCCAAAATTATTGAGCATATTCCAAATCCAAGGCTTACCATGAAAAGCATTTGTTCTTTTCCAAACAGGTTCTATTTCTGTAGCCAAGTCTAACAAAAGCATCTTGTCGTCTGGTACAGCATTTAATAAAGCTTCTATCTGTGGAGCTTTCCAAAATTTTCTATCACTGTAAAACAACCATCCCTGCATTACCCAAATAGCTTCAGGGTCGGCTTGCTTCATGCCATCATAAATTTTAGCCGTCAGCTTAGATAAAAAAGCTGGTTCGTCAGTCGGAGGTTCGTTTTCATTAAAAGTATCAGCCGAGTACAAATGATTTGTACCAAATAACTGTGTTTGTTTTTTGATAAACTTTTTGCCAAGTTCTGCAAAAAGAGGGTCTTCTGCATCAAGAATATAAGTGTCGCCAAAACCATTTGTCCAGTTGGTTGCTTTTAGTTTGGCTTGTGGATATTTCTTTTTGAAAGCCGAAGGTACGTGTCCCGTAAAAGCAGGTAGAACAGGCTTCATGCCCAAGGCACGTTCTCTTGACAATATTTTTACTTGTAAATCTTTATGAGATTTCATCCAGCTAAGCGGTAACGGCCCACCCCATCCATCAAGATTTCCCATCCAAAACCAAGAGAAATAAGCAGGACCACTGAAGAAATCTTTTAGGTCTGCATCCGAAAATCCCATTTCATTATAGACTTCTCGCCAAGTATATTCTTCGCCTGTAATGGCCAAAGGCATATTGATGCCATGCATCGCCATCCAGTCTATTTCTTTTTGCCATCTTTCCCAATTCCACCAAGACATACTGTAATTGAATGTACAATAGTTCAAATAGTAGCGGTATTGGTAGGGTGTTTTTTTAGTAATTTTAGCAGAAAGCTTGGGTAAAGTTGTAGGTAAATCCAGATTTGTACCATTCCACGTAATCTGGCAGTGACAATATTCTGTTAAGTAATAATATAGAGCAGAAGCTACAGCTACGCCATTGTTTCCACTCAAAACAATTTTTTGATTTTTGCTCTCTATTTCAAAAAGGTCTTTTGGGGCAGTACTTGGTAATGACTTTACTTCAAAGTTATATGCTTGTTTAGGAATAACCCTGCTAATAAGTGCTAAAGCTTCTTGTTTATTAAGCTGAGCCACAGCATAATGGCTACTAAAAAGCACCACAATGACCAATAAGAAAATTTGGTGTGTTAGTCTAGTCATGAGTAAGTATCTGTTTGTAAGTTATACGCTAAGCTCTGGCGGGAGTTAGCGCATAACGGGTAATAAAATTTTATAATAAAATCATTTCACAATTGAACTATAGATAATATACGTTTGTGAACACTAAATATAGATAAGACCTTAAAATGGTCGATTTAATTAATAACCAGGATTTTGCTTTAAATTTGGGTTAAGCTGTAAGGCAACTCTTGGGATTGGGAAAATTCTGTGATTAACATCTGAATCTGTTTTATAACCCCATTTACCCTCAAACTTACCAAAGCGAATCATATCATTTCTATGCCATCCTTCATAAGCAAACTCTCTTACTCTTTCTCCATAAAGTGACTCTAAATTTACACTTGTTAATGAAGCAGAAGTAGTTCTTTCTGATCTTACTTGATTTGTCAGAGAAAGAGCAGTTTGACCTAATGTCGCTGCGCCACCTCTAAGAATAGCTTCTGCTTTCATCAACAGTATATCAGAATAACGGAAAATAGGAATATCATTATTTTGATTTCTGCTTAATGAAGTACCATCAGCATAAAATTTATTGTTACGATAACCCATATTCCAAGCAATTTCATCATTTCCTGCATCAAAAGCAGCAACATCTTGACGAAGAATTACTTCTGGTGTTAAATTTACTTGATAAGTAACCGGAGTAGCTCCATCGCTACCTTTATAGAATTGGTCAAGACCTAATTTTGTTGTTTGAACAGTTATTGGAGAACCATCATCCATATACTGTAATCCAGTTAACCACTGACCGTTTCTTACATCATTAGCATCGTTAAAGTAGGCATAGTATTCTGGCAAAGTACTTTCAGGACCACTTGGTGTAAATGGCAACTTAAATTTTGCACGCATACTTCTTGGAATGCTATATCGAGCATGCAAGTTTGTTGATCTAAACGGGAAGCTATTGGTTGAAGTTGCATCATAAGGAATCGCAAAAATAAATTCCTTTTTAGAAGGACCATTATCAGGATAAAACATTTTTAGATATGTACTTCTAGGTTCAATAGCAAATAAACCCGAATTGATTATCTTGTCAGTAGCAGCAATACAATCATCGTATCTCTTTGTTCCAGTGTAATACTCTGCATTCAAATACAATTTAGCTAATAGAGCATAAGCCGTCCATTTATTAGGTCTTCCATAAGTAGCCACACCTGAAGTTTCACTTAGATAAGGAATAGCAGCATTAATTTCTTTCTCAATAAATTTGAATACATCTGCTCTAGCTACATTGGTTTTGGGCGTAAAATCTCCATAAACCGTATCAATCGGTACGTTACCGTAACTGTCCATCATCAAAAAATACGTAAAAGCTCTTACCATCTTTATTTCAGCAAGACTTGTATTTTTAGTGGCACCTGCTGGCATGGTTGTCGATAGAATATTTAACGTTTGGTTGGCAACGCCAATAGTTGTCGATAGCCAAGTCCAGTTCCCGTTAATAAAACCATTGTCTTTTGTCCAAGTATGATAATGCATCGTTTGGCACTGTCCACCGTCAAACCAGTTTCCACCTCTTGCTGGCATAATAGATTCATCCGTACTATAAGATTGTTGTTGGAAATGTTCAACAGCATAATTACCTCTTAGTGAAACATATACAGGACCAGATGCCGAAATATATTGTTCAGTATTGGTCGGAAAAACGTCTGGAGTTAGTTCAGTCGTTACTGGCACGACTAAATCATGGCAAGAGAACAGTACACCCGAAAGTAGTACTGATAGTAATGTATATAAATATGACTTTTTCATAATTTCAGATTTTTAACAATTAAAATGAAACATTTACACCTATTAAGAAAGTACGCGTTTTTGGATAGAAGTTATTATAATCTACCCCTGGAGCGATACCTCCTTGGTTTACTTCTGGGTCAACACCTGTATATTTTGTTATCACAAAAAGGTTATTGACAGAACCGTAAACTCTTAGGTTTTTAACTGCTGAACCTAAGTTTTTGAAGTTATGACCCAAAGTAGCATTATCAAATCTGATAAAACTTCCATCTTCAATAAAACGTGATGAATAAAAATATGCATTATAATCTGAAGCCGATTCGTTGGCTGCATCTGCCAAGATATTAGCATATTGTACTGTGTTTGGTCTGAATAAGTCTGCACGCGTAGCATTGAAAATTTTATTGCCAAAAACGCCTCTGATGAATACATTCAAATCCCAATTTTTATACTTGAATGTATTGTTCCAACCTAATAATAATTTTGGTTGTGCACTACCTAAGTAATGATAATCAACACCTTCTTTCGGTGTAGTCGTTAATTTACCATCAGCACCAACAAACTGAGAAACTCCTGAAGCATTTTTTCCTGCATATTCTAAAGCAAAAAATTGTCCGAGAGGTCTTCCTGATTTTAGAATTTGTAATGAACGTCCTGATTGTCCGCCACCTTCTGGGCGAGATAAAAGTACTGAATCTCCACCTGCAAATAAAGGATTGGTTAAACTTGTAATTACGTTACTGTTATGTGCAAGGTTAATGGTAGTTGCCCAGTTAAATTTGCCCTTATTGATTACTTTTGCATTAACAGTTAATTCAATCCCTTTGTTGTTGATACTTCCACCATTAGCAACAATACTTCCTACTGGTACAAGAATTGGGTCAACACTATAAGAATAAATCATTCCAGTAGTATTTTTATTATACAATTCTAATGAACCACTAATTTTATTATTAGCCGTTGCAAAATCTAGACCGATGTTCGTTGTGGCTGTTTTTTCCCATTTCAAATCTGGGTTTGCCGCTTTAGTTGGCCCGTTTGCTGCTACTAATGTACCATTATAGTAATATGTTCCTAAACCTCCTGAAATAAATTGAGAAGTATAAGCATTAAACCCTGAAGCGTTACCTGTTACACCATAACTTGCTCTTAATTTCAAATCACTCAAGATATCCTGATTTGCCATAAAATCTTCTTGACTGATTCTCCAAGCAGCACCCACTGAAGGGAAATATCCCCACTGATTATTTTTGCCAAATACTGAGCTACCATCTCTTCTTACTGAGCCTTGTAATAAGTATTTATTGTTGTAATTATAATTGAATCTAGCAAAGTCTGAAATTAATTGAGTCTCTTGATAAACACCGTCTGGTCCAAAACTAATCTGATAACCTGAGATTCCATAAGGATTACTTAGTGCTAAGTTGTTATAACCTATGTTATCAACCGGTAAGTTACTGGTAGTTACTTGGAAACCATCACCAATTTTATTGTTTTGCCAAGAATAACCTAGTACTGCATTAATTGTGTGATTGCCAAACTCTTTATTCCAAGTTAAATATGTTTCTAAAATTTTGTTCGTATTTTGGTATGAACTTCTACTAGCTTGACCGTCCTTACCAAATGTTTGCTGATAGTGAAAACCTAGACCAGGATCTGGGTTGTCATACATATTGTTATAAGTACTTGTATAATATTTATTGTAATATGTACCTTGTAGTGTATTAGAATTCATGTAAGAAAGGTCTAAATTATAAGTTAGACCAAAAGGCAATTCTAACTGAGTTTTAAAACTTCCAATCAAATTACTATACTTGGTTCTCATTTGGCTATTATTAACCATCGCAACTGGATTGTAATAACCAGAGTTTTCTAAATTCTCAAAATAAGTACCATCAGCATTTGTAATTGGCGATACAGGCAAATAAGATGTTGACTGTAAAAGAACCGTATTTCTATAAGGAATATCCTCAGCATCACTGCTTGAATTAGTGATGGAGAAAGCAAATTTTAATTTGTCTTTCAAAGCTAATTGCTCAATCGACAAACGAGCGATTACTCTTTCTAAAGAGCTATTCAACAAAATACCATCCTTCTTTACATAATTTAAACTTGCACTATAAGAAGTATGCTCCCCACCACCACTTACAGAAAGGTTGTGGTTAGTTGAAATAGCCTGTTTCTTTTGGATAGCAGATTGCCAATCAGTATCAGCACCTTTATCGTCTTTTGGAGAGAAAGAAATATTCAGTTTTTGCATAAACGCACGCAATTCTGAAGCCGTCATCATATCTAGTTTATTAGATACTTTTTCGAGACCTACAAATGAACTGTACGAAACTTGTGTTTGTCCTTTCTTGCCTTTTCGAGTTGTCACCATGATTACCCCATTGGCAGCACGGTTTCCATAAATAGCTGTTGCTGCGGCATCTTTCAGCACATCAATTGAAGCAACATCGTCTGGTGCAATAGTTGAAATATCAGCACCCGGTACTCCATCAATTACATAAAATGGACCTTGTGAGCTATTCAAGGTTGAAGCACCCCTCAAAATCACAGCAGCAGGTTTGTTAGGGTCACCATTGGCGGTGATATTTAACCCTGGTACTTTACCTTGTAGTAATTGTCCGAGGTCTGTAATTGCCCCTTTGTTAAGCTCTTCAGTTTTAATAGTACTAACAGCACTTGAAAGTGTTTTACGTGATTGGTTTCCGTAACCTACCACTGCAATTTCAGCCAAAGATGTAGCTATTTCTTGTAAATTAATCGAGATAAATGTTTGGTTACCTACCAATACTTCTTTTGATTTATAGCCAATATAAGAAAACACAAGGGTTTCGTTTTTAGTAGCATTTAAGGAGAACTCTCCGTTTGGATCTGTTGTGGTTCCTCTGGATGTGCCTTTTATAGCAATATTTACGCCTACTAATGGTTTTGAATCAGTAGAGGAGATTACTTTTCCTTTAACAGTTTGTAATAGTATTTCAATAGGAAGTTCTAATTTAGGATTAACTTTTTTGGATTTGATGACAATGGTTTTATCAACAATCAAATAATCGAGGGGTTGATTGGCAAAACAATTCTCAAGGACTTCTTCAAGCTTAGCATTTTTAAGATTGATAGATACCTTTTCCGCATTTAACAACAAATCTGTTTTATACCAAAACGTATAATCGCTTTGTTTTTCAATCTCGTTGAATACTTTATTGATAGCGGTATTTCTAAGGTTTAAATTAAACCTTTGTGAAAACCCAACAGCGCTTACCTGTAAATATATCGTCAATGATAAAATAAAGGTTAGTTTCATGACCCTGAAAAATTTAGTGGAAAATTGTTGTCCACGACAGGACGCCGAATTACACGGCAAACCCAGCCTAATTTGGAAAATAGGATTGCGATTCATACTTTTGTTTTGGGGTTAAATGAGATACTTGGAAAAATTATTTTAATCAAACTCCGATTTAGAGCGAAAACGTTGCCGCGTTTTCGCTTTTTCGTTGTTTAATGCCTTTTTGTGGATTGAGTGCCACTTTCACTGAAAATATGTTTAACAATTTTTTATTTATACTCAGTATTTTTAAGCTTCCCAAACTATGGTGTTATCACTATTTTTTTGCCCTCTATCTTAAATTGAACTTCGCTCATTGATAATATCTTCAATACGTTCGACAAATTGGTATTTCGTTGGAGTTTGCCCGTAAAATGTTCATCAGGTATTTTGCCAATATATTGAATGTCAACATCGTACCAACGTTCTATCTGTCGCATAATCATCTCTAAACTAGCATTATTGAACTGAAAATATCCGTTTTTCCAAGCAAGCTCTTCTTCCAGACTAACATCATTTATCGTTCTGAAAATATTATTATTAAAGCCCACTTTTGCTTGTTGACCAGGCTCTAATATCGTTGAATGGTCATTTTTGCTAACTTTTACAGAACCTTCTAATAAGGTAGTCTTAATGGCTTTTTCGTTAGGATAAGCCATGATATTAAAATGTGTTCCCAATACTTCAACCTCTTGCCCGTTGCTGATGACTTTAAATGGCTTTTTCGCATTTTTTGCTACTTCAAAATATACCTCGCCAGTCATCTCCACTTTCCGCTCATTCCCTTCAAAAACTAATGGAAATCTTAGACTTGATGCCGCATTCAACCATACCTTGGTGCCATCTGATAGCACCACCTGATACTGCCCACCTTTTGGCGTCGTGACGGTATTATACATTGGTTGGGCGACAGCGGTTTTGGTAGATTGATATACTAATTGTCCTTTTTCTGGCTTAAGGATATTGGTCTCCCCTTGTTTCCCTAGGCTTCCGTTTTTTGAATCATCCAAAGCTACTTTAGTACCATCATCAAATGTTAGAATCGCTTTGTCGCTACCGGGCAATACATCATTTTTTTCAAATTCCTTTACTTGAACTATTCTGTTTTCAGTTCTTTTATCAACCGTGTTGTATTGAAACCATGCGAACAACCCAACTGAAATAATTAAGGCAATCGAGGCCGCTATGCTGTAATTAACACGCCAAAAGCCAATGCTTGGTTTATCTTCTTCCTCTGAATATTCATCATCCTCATCAGAAACTTGATTTTGAGTAAATATCTTAGACATTATCCTGTCAGACATTTCTGTTGGCATCTCCAGATTTGATTCATGGTTTTGCCATGAACTATGCAAAATCTCTTCAAGTTCAGTTTCAGAAGCCGTATTTGCCCATTGCATCAGTTCATACTTTTCTGCTTCAGTACAAGAATTACTGAAATATCTTTCCACTAAAAAACTGATTCTCTCTGAAGGCATATCACATCAATGGATTTTGTCCCTTTTAGATTATAATATTGATAAGTCAACAATCAATAAAACCACTGTTTTTTGATGTTAACTAAATAGAAGACAATTCTGGGAAAAGATAGGACTAGTCGATGTTAAATAATTTTTAAATTATTTTTTTATGGCAATCCAAAACATGTAAAAAAGGTAGAATGCCGCTTGATATTTAAGCTTATGTTTTATTGTGTTGAGGGCTTGAATGATGTGGTTTTTTACTGTAGAGGGCGACAGATTGAGCATATCTGCAATTTCATCGTGTTTTAAATGTTGTTCACGACTTAATTTAAAGATAAGTTTTTGTTGGGGAGGAAGGTTTTCAATAATTTGCTTCAACAGTTTTTGTGTTTCATCAAATTGAATAATATTATCAGTTGAATATACTTCGATGCTTTGAGTATCAAAATATTCAGCATACAAAAGTGTCTGCCTTGCCATGCTTTTAAAAGCATTCAAGGCTTGATTTTTTGCCATCCTGAACAAATAAGCATCAAACTGAACGATATTGACTAGCTCACTTTTATCCTTCCAAAGTTTCAAAAAAAGCTCTTGAATAATGTCTTCTGTTATCTCGTTAGAATCTGTCAATCGATACAAATAGCCATATAACTTATTTTTATAAGCATGAAAAAGCATCGTAAAAGCTTGTTCATGGCCAGATGACGCAAGCGTTAACAGTTCCTTTTCATCATATAAAAACTTTGGGGTCATTCAGTTAAAATAATTGCGTTTTCAATAAAAAAAGACACTTAATCTTTAAATATACTTAATTTTTTTAACAAAATGTGCTGATTTCTTAACTAGCTTTTTAAATAATTGATTTTTATGGCAGTAATAAGGCTTTGATAGTTTTGATAAAATAGCTTTTTTTGAAGTTATTTTATGCTAAAATTATGGGTAAAAACTTTCCCCTCGCTTGTGGTAATGTTTGAATACGTCATAGTGTCATAATTATTTCGTATGTTTATTTGTAGCAATTTTAATTAATATTTATGATATCTAAAAATAATGGAATCCTATTATCAATAGGATTGATAATAGGATTCGCAGTCTATCAATATGGATTCTTTGTTATTATGATCTTATTTGGGAGTGAAAGAAAAACGCCTCCAACCAAAGAACAATTGATATTTTCAAAAAGAGAACAATTGTTACTTGATTCATTAAAGAATAAATTAAAATGTTCAGAAATAACAGGGATGGTTCACACCCTTCCTATTACACCTTATTCTTATCCTGTCGATTGTTATTATATTTCAATTTTTTATGATGAATGTGATTCCTTGAAAAATGATAATAATATTGAAAAATCAAATAGAAGAATTTTAAGGCAAGTAAAAAAAGAATTATTTAATAATGATACCTCAGGAATTAAAAATTATAACATTTATAAAACCTGTGTATCTGGAATTAAGAAAGAATATTCAATTGCCACTTCAGATTTATAGGAATATTTTGACATTTATTTATAGATATTAAATCATTTGTAACTGAAATAATTTATGATAATGATAAAAGTAATTACTAATAATATTTATAAAAAAGATTCTCCCTCACTTGGCGTAGTGTTTCACTACGTCAGAGTGTCAAGCCTTCCTTGAATGCAACGGGTAAAATTTTTCTCTTAATAGGTTTTTAAACACCTATTCAAACCAAATTTTTCGCCCTTTTATCTTTAATTTCTTTTGTTCTTGCATTAGTTTAATTGTTCTGATTACAGTTTCTACCCTTAATCCAGTTAAATCAGCAAGATTTTGTCGAGTAAGATTTACTTCAAAAACTCCCTTAATACCTTCTTTTTTCTTTAAATAACTAAGCATCGAAACAATGCGGTGTTCAGCATCTTGAGTGCTCATATCTTTCATAATCATGGCTTTATATTGTAGCCTATTTGAAAGAATATGTGTGAGTTTTAAATGAATATCAAAATTATCTTGTAATAAAGCTATCATTGCCTGATAGGATAACTTATATACTTCGGTAGTCATTGTAGCCATGGCTGTAGCAGGGTAGGGGAAACGCCCTAATAAGGGAGGTTCGCCTAAACCTTGACCATCCGAGAAAATGCCTTGAATAAATTCCTTTCCTTCTTCCGACCAATTCAATACTTTAATCTCGCCATTGATAATTTGATAATAGAAATGTGCATCCGTCCCTTCTTCAAAAAGCACTTCAGTTTTCACCAATATTTTACGGGTGGCACCAAATTTTTCTAAAATAGCTGGAGGAATCATTGCATACAAGATTTTTAAAACAAAGATAACGATGGAACATAAAATTACAGGTTGTTTGTAAAACGATATTGAACTTCTATGCTCTGCATTATTTTTTACAATATGATTTAGGTCATAAACTGGAGTGACAGGCTACTTGCAAATTTGTATCATAATCAAACACAAAAAAATTATGAATGCTCTAACAAATCAATATACTATTTTTTTCGAACAACAAGAAAATAACCGTGCTTTTTGGAATGGATTTTCTCTGATGATTCAAGCCAATATTTTAACGCCTCTTACTTTAGTGAGTATGAATGTCTATAACGGTGGCGACTGGCAATTAGCAGCTTGTGTACTTTGTTTTTTTAGTGTACTTATTCCTATACTTTCCGCTCAACCAGTCAGGATTGGCGTAACCATTTTCTGGATTAGTGCGATAGTTCATAGTTTTATTATTGGCTTCAACATACTGAGCTAGCATAGTAAATCAAATATCATCACCACTATTAATAGCAATAATATCATGGAAATCGGAAGTTTATTAGGAGGACAATACCCACTTGTTGAGAAAAAGATGCAAGTACTCCAAGAAATAGTAGGGGCAAAAATTATATATAAGTCGTTTGAAACAGGAGATAAAATGCCATCGCATAGTAACCCAACAGACGTATTTGTGATAGTGCAATCAGGGAAAATGGAAATTAAGCTTGAAGGAGTGGCGAATATTTTTCAAACGGGTGATTTTATTCATTTTCCAGGGAAAGCTCTGCATGAATTATTATGCATAGAAAATGCTAAGATTTTGATTATTAAATAAGCGAGTTGTATGTACTTGTTTATCCTTCATAGAAATGAAGGATAAACATTTGTACTCAGGTTGAACCGTTTACTGTGGTTGTATCGTAAAGCCAGCTTTCTGCACAGCCTCAATTACCTCTTGACTCGTCAGTTCGTCTTCACCCGATACTTTAAGGGTTTTATCAGGATTTTCAATATCCACTTGCCAATTTTCTATATTCTCTACTTGGTTGAGAAAAGGTTTTACTTTAGCTACGCAATTATTGCAATTGATATTGGTTTTGAATGTTAAAGTTGCCATCTTGGATTGTGATTTAATGATGATACCAATCATCTATATTTTAAACGAATACTATTACTAACTACTGAAACTGAACTGAGCGCCATTGCCGCTCCTGCTATCATAGGATTTAGCAAAAAGCCATTGAATGGAAATAATACGCCTGCTGCCAATGGGATACCTATCAGATTATAAATAAATGCCCAAAATAAATTCTGGTGAATAGTTGATACCGTTTGCCTAGAAAGCTTTAAGGCATTTGGAATTTTTAGTAAATCAGAAGATATTATAGTCATTTTGGCTACGTCCATCGCAATGTCCGAGCCTTTGCCCATCGCAATGCTAATATCTGCTTGGGCTAACGCTTGTGAGTCGTTGATACCATCACCAACCATCGCCACTACTTTGCCTTCTTTTTGCAATTGCTTAATAAACAGTGCTTTATCATTGGGTAGTAAGCCCGCCTGTACATTTGTAATACCTACTTGGCTTGCTACTTTTTCTGCTGTTAAAGCATTATCACCTGTCAGCATATATACGTCAATGCCCTGTTTTTGTAATTGTTGAATGGCTTCAGCAGAAGTACTTTTGATTTTATCTGTTATAGCAATGATGGCTATTACTTGAACTTCAGTTGCAAAAAGAACCACAGTTTTCCCTGACTTTTCTAAAGAGATAACTGCTTTATTATCAATAGTCTTTACGATATTTTCTATCCATTTCGGACTGCCGACAAAATACTTTTTACCTTCAAATGTAGCCTGTATTCCTTTGCCGACGATATTTTCAAAATCAATAAGCGTTAAAGGTTTTGTTCCTTCTGATTTTAGATATTGAGTCACTGCTTCTGCTAAAGGATGTGTAGAAAGACTTTCAAGGGATAGTAAAATACTTTTGAAAGTTTCGTTGGCAGAGTCATTCAGCCAGATTAAATCACTTACAGAAGGTTTGCCTTCGGTTATTGTACCTGTTTTATCTAAAATAATGGCATTGACCCTGTGGGCAATTTCCAAACTTTCAGCATCTTTTATCAAAATTCCGTTTTCGGCACCTTTCCCTACACCAACCATAATAGCGGTAGGCGTAGCCAAGCCTAAAGCACAGGGACAGGCAATGACCAATACTGATACGGAAGTTAATAATGCGTGCGTCAAAGCATTTTCTCCTCCGAAAATCATCCAAACGATAAAAGTTACCACCGCAATACCTAAAACGATAGGGACGAAAATACTAGCAATTTTATCGACCAATTTTTGTACGGGAGCTTTACTGCCTTGGGCTTCTTGTACCAATTGGATAATCTGTGCTAAGAATGTTTCATCGCCTACTTTTTCAGCAATGAATTTGAAACTACCTTGCTGATTTACAGTACCAGAATATACCTTTGAACCCTTACTTTTTTCTACAGGCAAAGGCTCACCACTCATCATGCTTTCATCTACAAATGAATTTCCAGAAAGTACTTTCCCATCTACAGGTATCTTATCGCCCGGACGAATCAAAATTCTATCACTTACTTGTACATCAGCAATGGCTATTTCTTTTTCTACGCCATTATCAATTATTAAAACTGTTTTGGGCTGTAAGCCCATTAACTTTTTGATGGCAGTAGAAGTATTTGCTTTAGCGTTTTCTTCTAATAATTTGCCCAACATAATAAATACAATGACCACCGCAGCAGCTTCGTAATATACATGAGCGTGCAAACCTCTATGATGCCAAAACTCAGGGAACAGCGTATTATATAAACTGAACAGAAAAGCAATACCAGTACTTAAAGCCACAAGTGTATCCATATTGGCACTTCCAGCACGGGTTTGTTTAAGCGCATTGACAAAGAATTGTCGGCCAAACCAGAGAAGAACGGGGGTAGTAAGTACCAACTCTATCCAATTGGCATAAGGCATATCCATCAAAAACATCCCAATGATTACCACAGGGAGCGTAAGAATACTAGCCCAGATTAAGTTTTGTTTGAGTGTTCTATAATGATTTTGTTTAATGAGGTTTTGTTGTTCTTTGGCTTTTTCGGGTGTTCCCAAAATTAAGCCGTAGCCGATAGCTTGGAGTTTTCCCTGTAAAAATTCTGGTGAAGTAAGATTGGTATCAAATTGAATTTTAGCCGATTCGCTTGCAAAATTTACACTTGATGCTAATACGCCATTTTGCTTATGAAGGATATTTTCAACACTGCTAGCACAAGCAGCACAGGTCATCCCCGTAACGGGGATAACCAAAGTTTTGATGTTATGTTGAATACCTGTTTCGCTTTCCATGATTTGTGAGATATTTTAATAACACAAAATTATGGTAAAGTATTAGCAGACATATTATATAATTATGGATAAAACTTACATAATTAATCGGTCACAGGCTTTTTCCTTCTTTTCAATACAAGACTATCCGCTGGATAAGTAGCCTTTAACGTGTCCATCTGAGCTTTTGCCCAATCAATAAGTACTTTCTTTTGCGCTTCTGTCAGATTAGCTTCTTTGTGTAAACCTAAATAAGTATATGAAGGTAAAGGCATTTCTCCCTTTTCTATTTGTTCAACTGTTTCATTTAATTTATGGTTTTGTACAGCGATGGGAAGTTTAGTGAAAGTTGAAAAATTAAGTTCTTCTTTACCTTCTTCCACATGATGATTAAGCCAAAAAGCAACTGGCTGAATGTTAGCGTACCACGGATATGCTGTTTTGTTACTGTGGCAGTCGTTGCAGGCTACCGTTAAAATATCCTTCACTTCGTCTGTTACTACATATTTAGTAGAAATATTATAGGTTTGGTCGTCGGAAAGATTTCTTTCAGGGCGGATAAATTGGATTAATACTAATACAATTACTAATGCGAATAAGATTTTGTTTTTCATGGTTAATGGGAGTGTCGTTTATAACTGATGATATAAATGCAATAGTAATTAAAATTTGTATCATCGCAAATGATAGGAATCAGCTTATTTAAAGAAAAATATGAGTTGGCAAAGTTGAAAGTATAAAAATTGTCTAGGCTATAAAGTGAAATGCCTAAACTTTTCAAAAGTTTAGGCATTTCACTTTATACTAACTTAAAAATTCTATCCATCAAAAGCCACTTTTCACCCTCTTTGGCAATAGGTAAGGCTGATTGGTATTTCCACATTAGTTTTTCCCATTCTTGTACTTTAGGATTATTAGCATCCATTTCTCCTTTTTTATCAAACGAAAAATCGTCTTCCGTTTCCATAATCATGAACAGTCTGTTCATAATTCTATAGATTTCCATATCTATAACCCCAGCGTTCAAAATACTAGCTTTTATTTCTTCCCAAACGTTTTGATGATAGGCTTCATATTCAGTGATGAGCTGTGGGTCGTCAACTAAATCAAGGGCAAGACAAAATCTCTTCATTTTATTATGTTATATTTTTTGAGTGATACACCCAAAAGGCAAAAGTAAGTTTGAATACTCTTTTTGATAGAGAAGCTGTTTAAACTTTCCGTTTCTGAGGTGAAAGTACTGTATTTTTGAATTGATTCTTTCAAAATTTGTGAAGTATAGCAATCGCTACGTTGAGTAAATTTTGGGACAAGCTATGCTAAAAGACTTAGTTTAATCCGAAAGGAAAAGTTTAAACAGCTTCAGAGGTAATATTATTCATTCCAAGCATTACCGACTTTATCCAAGGGCATACAAGCAATAAATTCTCCCGGGATAGGGTCGTACGAAAGTATTTCTTTACCCACTTTTTCAGAAGTATAATAACCCAATAATGTCAAGCTTTTGAGCCTCCTGAAAAATGAAATTGGCGCTGGTTTTGCTACTAAAGTAATGCCCCAAGCACTAGGAGGGAGCTTGCCACCTTCTTTATCTGCTTTTAATAAAAAGGCTTCTCTTTCTGCCTGTGTACATTCAATGAAGGGCTTTTTGTAGGCTTCTTCACAACTTTTATCAAACTTCTCTAAATCTTCCACAAATGCTTTCTGGTCTTCTTCCGAAAGCATATCTTTTAACATTTTATCGATAAACTGAGGTACGCCAAGCTCTTTTGCTCCAGGTGTTTCTGTTTTCGGTAAAATCGTTTCTGTGATTTCCGCAATTAGGTTTGCCTGATTGTTTGAAAGAAATACAGGCTTCCAGTTTAACTGCGCTTCTTTTTGGCAAGCAATAAAAAGTTCGGACAAGGCACCAGCTGATAAACTGTAACCTAAGAATAAGGATGTATTTTTAAGGACTTCTCTGCGATTCATGATGTTACAAATTTTTACGGTTCAACTCATTTACAGCAAAATCAACAGCGCGTGCTGTAAGTGCCATATAAGTAATAGAAGGATTAACACAAGAAGCAGACGTCATACAAGCCCCGTCTGTTACAAATACATTAGGCACTGAATGAATTTGATTATTGCCGTTGAGCACAGAGGTTTTAGGGTCTTTTCCCATTCTAGCCGTTCCCATTTCATGCACGCCTACGCCTAGTCCACCAGCATTATCAAAGGTCTTTACATTTTTAAAACCTGCATTTTCCAACATTTCGGCAGCATCTATCCTGATTTGCTCACGCATTTTCATTTCATTTTCTTTCAATCCAGCATCAAAAACCAATTGTGGAATTCCCCATTTGTCGGTTTTCTCTGAGTCTAAGCTTACCATATTGTCGTGGTATGGTAATACTTCCCCAAAACCCATCAATGCCATTCCCCAGCCTCCTGGCTTAAATAACGACTCCTTAAAGGCTGCCCCAACGCCCTCTTCACTTACACCTCTTCCCCAGTTACCTCTGCCACCACCTGCTCCTTGGTAATCATAACCACGAATAAAGTTTGGATTTTTAGAAGCGTCATTCAAATTTACATATCTTGGAATAAACAAGCCTGTTGGTTTACGCCCCTTATAGTATTGGTCTTCAAAACCATCATAGGAACCCATGGCTCCTGTTCTATAGTGATGGTCCATTAAATTATGCCCTAATTCACCACTATCATTCCCCATTCCATTGGGGAAACGGCTTGATTTGGAATTTAATAAAATCTGAGTGGTGGCTAAAGTAGAAGCACAGCTAAAAATGATTTTGGCTTTGAAAATAATCTCTTCTTTTGTTTCGCTATCAATTACCCTTACACCTGTAGCACGTTGTGTTTTTTCGTCATAAATGATAGAATGAACGATAGCGTTTGGACGAATAGAAAAGTTGCGGGTATTGTTTGCAGCGGGTAAAGTAGCAGAATTACTACTAAAGTATGCCCCGAACGGACAACCCCTTGAGCAACGGTTACGGTTTTGACATTTGCCACGCCCTAAAGCTAAGTGCTGTGGCTGTGGTTCTGTAAGATGAGCTACCCTTCCCGTTGTGACTGGGCGACCATTGAATTTTTTAGCTACTTCTGTTTTAAAGTGTTTTTCCAAGCAGTTTAATTCAAATGGAGGAAGGAATTCTCCATCGGGCAAATGGTCAAGACCTAATTTCTCGCCACTTACGCCCACAAATTTTTCTACATAAGAATACCAAGGAGCCAAATCTTTATAACGTATAGGCCAGTCGATAGCAATGCCATCTTTTGCATTGGCTTCAAAATCTAAATCGCTCCAACGATACACATGTTTTCCCCAAGTGAGTGAACGCCCCCCAACATGATTACCCCGAATCCAGTCGAAACGTTGTTTTTCTTGGTATGGATTATCGACATCATTTGTAAAAAAATGTTTGGTGGATTCACCAACAAACCCACTTCGTATCTGGATGTGTTGCTTTTGTTGGTCTTCATACGAAAGTCCACCACGATGTTCAAGTTCCCAATGATCCAACATCATGGTTGGGTAATCTTCCACATGGTTTACCATTCTTCCCTTTTCAAGGACTAATGTTTTTAAGCCTTTCTCACAAAGTTCTTTAGCAGCCCAACCGCCACTCATTCCAGAGCCAATCACGATGGCATCGTAGGTATTATCTTTATTGATTTTAACGTTCAGATTTGGCATAAATTAATTATTAAATTGCATTCCTCTAAGGTCGATGATATTTTTTAAAAATGCAATTTTTAATGATGAAGCTGTTTAAACTTTCCGTTTCTTAGGTGAAAGTATTGTATTTTTGAATTGATTTTTTCAAAATTTGGGAAGCATAGCATCGCTACGTTGAGTAAATTTTGGAACAAGCTATTCTAAAAGACTTAGTTTAACCCAAAAGGGAGAGTTTAAACAGCTTCGATAGCTAATCTCTCGAAAACAAACTTGATTCTCGAATAATCAATTCAGAACGTAAAGTAATCGTAGTGGTAGTATCCAGATTCATATTGCCTTTTAAGTGATTTATCAAACTTTTTACAGCCATTTCCCCCATTTCTTTAGCAGGATAATGAATAGTAGTTAGCTTAGGTGAAATTACTTGTGCAACAGGGTCATTATTGAAACCTACTACAGAAATATCTTTAGGGATATCTATTTTCAAATCTTTCAAAGTGGCGATACAACTAACAGCACATAAATCACTGGCAATAAAAAGCGCATCGGGTTTGTTGGCTAATGCCTTTATTCGATGAGCTATTTCTCGCCCAGCCTCTAGGTTTAGGGCTGTAACCCAAACATTATCTTGATTCAGGGGAATGCCTTGTTCTGTAAGTGCTTGTTGATATCCTTTAAGTCGGTCGGAATAAACATTCCTTTTTAAATTACCTGTAATATGGACAATATTTCTTCGTCCTTGTTCAATCAAGTGTTTGGTGGCTTCATAACCCGCCTTGGCATTGTCAATGACGATATCTGGACAATCACTATTCTCAAAAATACGGTCGAAGAAAATCAAAGGAATTTTCTTTTTCATAAAAGGCAGAAAATGTTCAAAGGAATCAGTATCAAAAGCTACAGAAACCAATAAGCCATCTACCCGACTGCTAAACATTGTTTTTGCGTTGGCGATTTCCTTTTTTTGTGATTCAAGCGATTGACTAATAATCAAATTAAAACCTTCTTCATTGGCCACTTTCTCCATCCCTGCAATAACAGTAGACATGATGTAGCTATTCAGCCTAGGCACAATAACACCGATAGTATTCGTTTTTTGTTTACGAAGATTGCTCGCAAATTTATTAGAACGATAGCCCAATTCGGTAGCTCTGGCATTGACTAATAACTTCGTTTTTTCATTAATGGCAGGATGATCATTTAAAGCCCTGCTGACAGTTGCAGGCGATAACTTTAATTGATTTGCAATGTCGTAAATAGTTATTTCTTTACTCATGATATAAACTTTATGACCCTTCCAGATTCCTATTGCTAGAATATCATGCTTGGGATTTCTTTCATTGGATAATTATGGTACAATTATAAAACAATTTTATGCAACAATTGAAAATATTACAGCATTAATGTTTATAAATGATTTGACCTTTCTTAACCTGATTTATCATTTAATGGTTATTTATGCCCTTTTTGGCTCTTTTGATAGCTTTTCTTATTTTTGTGAAACTAAATAGTAAAATATTTAATTGGAATAATTATAAAATATTTATGCAACCGATTGCATAATAAAAATTAATTTCCATCTTTACATTCTCAATTAAAATAACAATATTTAGGTAGCATAAACCAGTAGATATACTACGCTATGATACTTTTGATACCAGCGACATAAGCATTGTTTTACATCATATAATATAAAAATATTTATACAAGATACTATTGAATATTGAGTTAATAAGCATGCTGATTTAAATAGTGAATAAAAGCTTGTAGCATGAAAAAACACATTAGTTATCAAGTAAAGCATTAAGAACCTTTTTAATTTTTGAATATAAAACGGATATGTCACAAGAACAGAAAAATGTAATATCTAGAAGACAATTTCTTGATTTAGGTATTAAAGGAACTTTAGCAAGTTCTATCATTACAGGTTTTCCAACCATTGTTCCAGCTTCTGTGTTTGGGAAGAATGCTCCCAGTAATAGAATAAACATCGGGGCAATTGGTACAGGTAGAATTTCAAGAGGGCATGATATGCCTGGCGTTTGGAAATTCGATAATGCTCAGATAATGGCTGTGTGTGATTTAGACAGCAATCGTGTTGAATCAGCTAAAAAGCTAGTAAATGATTTTTATTCAAAGAAAACAGGAAAAGAATTTGACGGTGTAAAAACCTATACAGATTATCGAGAACTGTTACTCAACAAGGATATTGATGCGGTATTGGTAAGTACGCCCGACCATTGGCATGCCCCAATAGTGATTCATGCTGTAGGTGCCAAGAAAGATGTATATATGCAAAAGCCCGCTTCTTTGACTATTTCAGAAGGAAGAATGATGGCTAATGCCGTGAAAAAATCAGGAAGAATAGTACAAGTAGGAAGTCAGCAACGTTCATCAAACCAATTTAGGTATGCCGCAGAATTGGTAAGAAATGGTAGAATAGGCACTTTAAAGACTGTTTATGTGGGTTTGCCGGGTGACCCATCAGGTGATGAAGAACCTCAAATGCCTATCCCGAAAAACCTTAATTATGATATGTGGCTGGGAACAACGCCAGACGTATATTATACTGAAAAAAGAGTACATCCACAATCAGGTTTCGACCGCCCCGGTTGGTTGCGTTGCGAGCAGTTTGGTGCTGGTATGATAACAGGATGGGGTTCGCACCATATAGACTGTGCACACTGGGCTATGAATACAGAACATACAGGTCCTATTGAGATTTGGGGTAAAGCAGATTTCCCTAAAAAAGGACTTTGGAATGTTCATGGAATTTTCAGAACTGAGGCAATGTATGAAAACGGCGTAAGGATGGTTGTAAGCAATGAATTGCCCAACGGTATTAAATTTGAAGGAACAGAGGGATGGATTTTTGTATCAAGAGGAGACGCTGCCGTTACTTCAAGCGACCCTACAGCGAAACAAAATGCCCCAAAAGCCTTGGACGCAAGCGACCCTAAAATAATAACTTCTGTCATTGGTGATAACGAAATACACTTGACAGTTAGTAAAGACCATCATGGAAACTGGCTGGAAAGCATTGTTTCTAGAAAAGAACCAATAGCACCCACAGAAATAGGACATCGTTCATGTACTGCTTGTTTGTTGCATCATGCTGCGATGAAGCTTGATAGGAAACTATTTTGGAATCCAACACAAGAAAGATTTATCAATGACCCAGAGGCAAATTTACTGTTAGCAAGAGAGCAGCGAGCACCTTATGCTATCAAAATTTAACAATGAGTTATTTAGAGACTAAAAAGAGATAATAATGAAAGTAATCAATAAAACGCTTTTGTGCATTGGAATAGGATTGTGTTCAAGTGTATATGCACAAGCACAATCAGTGCCAGCAGTAAAAATAATCACCCTCGACCCTGGGCATTTTCATGCGGCACTAGTTCAAAAAAATATGTATCCAGATGTAAGTCCGATAGTACATGTTTATTCACCTGTTGGTAATGACGTGCAATTTCATATTGATAGAATCAATTCTTATAACGCTCGGGCAGATAATCCTACTCATTGGCAAGAAAAGGTATATGCGGGTAGCGACTATCTTGAAAAGATGCTAGCTGAAAAAGCAGGGAATGTAATAGTGATAGCTGGAAACAATAGAATCAAAGCAGATTATTTAGAGAAATCGGTCAATGCAGGATTCAATGTGCTTGCTGACAAACCGATGATAATTGATGCAAAAGATTTCACGAGATTAAAAGCTACTTTTAGCAATGCTGCTAAAAAGAAAGTACTGCTTTATGATATCATGACAGAACGCTATGAAATCAGCACGATGCTTCAAAGGGCATTTTCAGGGATTCCCGCTGTGTTTGGTACGTTAGAAAAAGGAACGCCTGATAATCCCGCAGTTACGAAAGAAAGCGTTCATCATTTTTATAAGTATGTATCTGGCAGTGTATTAACGCGACCAACTTGGTTTATGGATGTCGCTCAACAAGGTGAAGGCGTGGTGGATGTGACAACGCATTTGGTAGATTTGATTCAATGGGAATGTTTCCCTGAACAAGTGATTGACTATCAAAAAGATGTCAACATAACTAGTGCCAAGCGTTGGACGACGGATATGACTTTGAGTCAGTTTAAAACGATTACTAAAACAGATGGTTTTCCTGCATTTTTGAAGAAAGATTTAGCTAATGATACTACCCTGAAAATATATGCAAATGGGGAAATCAATTATCAACTAAAAGGTATTCATGCCAAAACTTCAGTAATATGGGCTTATAAAGCACCAGAGGGTGGTGGCGATACGCATTATTCTATCATGCGTGGTACAAAAGCTAATCTTATCATTCGTCAGGGAGCAGAACAAGGTTATAAGCCAACGTTGTATATCGAGCCTATCAACCCTGCTGATACTTATGAACCTGCTCTTTTAAAAGCAGTCGCAGCTTTGCAAAAGAATTTTGAAGGAATTGCTGTAAAGAAAAATGCAAAAGGGTGGGAAGTGTTGATACCAGAAAAATATAAAGAAGGTCATGAAGCCCATTTTGGGCGAGTTGCCGAAAAATACTTGGAATTTTTGAAAGCGGGTAAATTACCTTCATGGGAAGTACCTAATATGATTTCAAAATATTACACAACAACCAAGGCTTTGGAGATTGCTAAAAAAACTCAATCTAACAAGTAGAAAAAACCGAAAAAGACGATGGAAAACGGACAAAACAATCGCAGAGATTTTCTTAAAAATACGCTTTCTTCCGCAGCGGGCATGGTGTTAATGTCGGGTGTTTCGCAAGAACTCATGGCTAGTGCTACCAAAATAGAAACTATTAGTTCACCATACATTCATAGACACCTTGCGCCTAAAATTAAATTTGCAGTAATAGGCATGAATCACGCCCATATTTACGGTCAGGTTGAGGCAGTAATTCGTGGGGGAGGAGAATTGGTTGCATTTTATGCCAAAGAGGCAGATTTAGCGGCTAATTTTGCCAAAAAGTATCCGAATGCTAAGTTGGCTTCGAGCGAAACAGGAATTCTGGAAGATAAGTCGATACAATTGGTATTGAGTTCTATCATTGCTAACGAAAGAGCTCCACTAGGTATTAGAGTGATGAAGCATGGGAAAGACTATATGTCGGATAAACCCGGTATTACAACGCTAGAACAATTGGCAGAAGTAAGAAAAGTACAAAAAGCTACCAAGCAAATCTACTCCATCATGTATAGTGAACGCTTTGAAAATAAAGCTACTGTAAAAGCAGGAGAACTGGTAAAGGCAGGGGCTATTGGGAAAGTGGTGCAAACAATCGGATTAGGCCCTCATAAAATAAATGCTAATTCAAGACCTGCTTGGTTTTTTGATAAAAAACAATTTGGAGGTATCCTGTGTGACATTGGTTCGCATCAATGCGACCAGTTTTTGTTTTTTACAGGCTCAACAAAAGCAGAAGTGGTAGCTTCGCAAATTGCTAATGTCAATCATCCTCAATATCCATTATTTGAAGATTTTGGTGATGTGATGTTGCGTGGTAACGAAGGTTCAGGCTATGTGAGAGTTGACTGGTTTTCGCCAGATGGACTGAAAACTTGGGGTGATGGTCGCCTTACTATTCTGGGTACAGAAGGATACATTGAGATTCGTAAAAATATAGACATAGCAACCTATGACCACGGGAATAATTTATACTTGGTAAACAACAAGGAAACTAAATACATAGATTGTAGCAACGAGTTTTTACCTTATGGAGAACAATTAGTGAATGATATTGTGAATCGTACAGAAACGGCGATGACGCAAGAACATTGCTTTTTGGCAACGGAATTATCCATTAAAGCCCAGACACTTGCACATAAGTTAACAAAAGCCTAAGGCTTTTGTGCTTACCGTTTTTTAAAATTATTAGCTTACAAAATATGAGTATGATGCACACAATGCGTTGGTTCGGACCCAACGATCCCGTTTCACTGATGCACATTCGACAAGCAGGTTGCTCGGGTGTAGTTTCGGCTTTACACCAAATTCCTGTAGGAGAGGTTTGGACTGTCGAAAAAATCAAGGAACGTATTCAAATAATAGAAGAAGGTAATGCACAATATAGTCCGCTTACGTGGGTAGTAGTAGAAAGTTTACCTGTACACGAGGACATTAAAAAAGGATTGCCTTCGCGTGAGCAATACATTGAAAACTACAAAACCTCATTACAGAACTTAGCGACTTGTGGCATCAAAACAGTTTGCTATAATTTTATGCCTGTATTGGATTGGTCACGAACTAACTTGAATTATGAAATGCCTGATGGTGCTAAAGCCCTTAGGTTTGTTTGGGAAGATTTTGCGCTATTTGATTTATACATTCTGAAAAGACCCAATGCACAGTTAGATTATACAGAAGCAGTACAAATTTCAGCATTAGAAAAGATGAAAGCAATGTCTGCCGAAGAGCTTGCTTTGCTTACCAACACTGTTTTATTAGGTTTGCCCGGTTCAGAAGAAGCCTTTGAATTAACTAATTTTCAGGCACTTTTAGATAATTACAAACATATTGGTGATGCCGAATTACGGGCAAATTTATATTATTTCATTCAGCAGATAGCACCCTTAGCCCAAGAGCTAGGCGTGAATTTATGTATTCACCCTGATGACCCTCCGAAGTCATTATTGGGTTTACCAAGAGTAGTAAGTACCGAAAATGATTTAGCACAACTAATGGCGGCGGCTGATGTAACAGCCAACGGTATTACTTTTTGTACGGGTTCTTTAGGCGTAAGAGAAGATAATGATTTGCCAAAAATGATTCAGCGATTTGGAGAACGGATTCATTTTATTCATTTACGTACCACTAAACGAGAAGAAAATCCACTCAATTTTCATGAAGCTGCCCATTTGGATGGAGATGTGGATATGTATGAAGTGGTGAAAGCCATTGTGCTAGAGCAAAATCGAAGAAAAGAAGCCAATGAAGGTGTTGTGTCGATACCGATGCGACCAGACCACGGGCATTTGATGTTGGATGATTTAGAGAAAACAGGCAAGCAGAAATCGTATCCAGGCTATTCTGCCATTGGTCGCTTAAAAGGCTTGGCAGAATTAAGAGGTTTAGAATTAGGAATAGAACGCAGTCTGAAATAATCCACATTATTGCCAAAACATTATAAAATTATGTATAAAAAAATAATAGGATTTTTACTGTTTTTTGTCAGTATGAATACCTTTGCCGATGATGGTTATCGTTTATGGTTGAAATATGATTTAATCAGTAATAAGCAACAACGAGAAAGTTACGCACATTTTACAAAATTTATTGTAGCCAATACTCAACATGAAATCATCAAAGTAGCTACTGATGAATTAAAAAGTGGTTTACAAGGATTGCTTGGTAAGCAAGTTTCAGTATTGAGTACCTCAAAAAATGCAGGTGGAATTGTACTTCAACTTTCGAAAAATCAAGCATTGAATGATGAAGGATTTACCATTATCAATCAGAATGGCAATGTAGTGGTTTCTGGTAATACCGAAAAAGGGATATTGTATGGAACATTTGAATTGCTAAGAAGTATACAGACAGGAAAATCGTTAGCAAATATCTTTATCACGAGTAATCCTAAAATCAAACTACGGATGTTGAACCATTGGGATAATCCATTGGGAACTATCGAAAGAGGTTATGCAGGCTCATCTTTATGGAAATGGTATGAATTACCTGAAAATATCGACCCTCGCTACAAAGATTATGCGCGTGCGAATGCTTCAATTGGTATTAACGCAACGGTAGTCAATAATGTAAATGCTAGTGCAAGATTCATGACCAAAGAATACCTTTTAAAGGTAAAAGCCTTGGCAGATGTTTTTCGTCCGTATGGCATTCAAATATTTTTATCGGTGAATTTTGCTGCTCCCAAAATTTTAAAGGGAGCTAAAACATCAGACCCACTCGACCCTCAAGTACGTGCTTGGTGGCAAGCCAAAACAAAGGAAATTTACAGTATTATTCCAGATTTTGGAGGGTATTTGGTAAAAGCTAATTCTGAAGGAGAGCCTGGTCCACAGGATTTTGGAAGAACACATGCCGACGGTGCAAATATGTTGGCGGAAGCTTTAAAACCTTTTACGGGTGTAGTTATTTGGCGTGCCTTTGTGTATAAACCAAGTTCAAAAGATGACCCCAAAGGTGATCGCTACAAAGAAGCTTATAATGACTTCAAACCGTTAGATGGACAATTTGATAGAAAAGTAATTGTTCAGGTCAAAAATGGCCCGATTGATTTCCAAGCACGTGAACCTTTTCACCCACTTTTTGGAGCTATGCCTAAAACACCACTGGCGATGGAATTTCAGATTACCCAAGAGTATCTGGGATTTTCTACCAATTTGGTTTATTTAGCGCCCCTCTTCAAAGAATGTCTTGAATCAGATACTTATGTAAAAGGTAAAGGCTCAACAGTAGCGAAAGTGGTTGATGGTTCTTTGCATGATTATAATTTAACGGCCATTGCTGGAGTAGCCAATACGGGTTCTGACCGTAATTGGACGGGTCATTTTATGTCGCAAGCTAATTGGTATGCATTTGGTAGATTGGCGTGGAACCATGAATTATCATCAGCACAAATCGCAGATGAATGGACTAAAATGACCTTAATGCAAGATGAGAAAGCAGTAAAAACGGTTACGAATATATTGTTAGCCTCGCGTGAAAACTATGTGAATTTTACTACTCCGTTGGGACTTCACCATATTATGGGACAAGGCATTCATTACGGCCCTGAGCCTTGGTTAGAGAGAAGTGCACGTCCTGACTGGGCATCGGCATATTATCATCGTGCTGATAGTGTAGGTCTTGGTTTTGATAGAACAAAAAAAGGCACAGAAGCCCTTTTGCTGTATGCACCAGAAGTACAAAATCAATGGAATGACCCTAACAAAACTCCATTGCCCTATTTACTATGGTTTCATCATGTAGGCTGGAAAACTAAATTATCAACAGGGAATACGCTTTGGGATGAACTTTGTACTAGATATTATACAGGATTAGCCTCAGTAAAAGAAATGCGTCAGCAATGGTCATCCGTGAAGTCGAATGTTGATAAAGAGATTTTTGAAGATGTAGCAGGTAGACTAGCTGTACAGGAAAGAGAAGCCATTTGGTGGAGAGATGCTTGTGTGTTGTATTTTCAGCAATATTCAAAAATGCCAATTCCTGCTCCTTTCCCAAAACCCGAAAGAAGTCTGGAGGAAGTAAAAACATTAGTAGAAACGTATCAATTGAGGTAGCTATGAGCTAATAGCTATGAGTTTTTTCTTGATACCTTGAATTAGTAAGGCACAGACATTTATTATAATATTTTAAAAAATCAATAGTAAAAAAGCTAATGGCTCATAGCTATCAGCTTAAAGCTAAAAAAATCATGTTTTCATTAGAAGGAAAAATTGCCCTGATTACTGGGGGCGGAAGTGGAATTGGCTTTGCCATTGCTCAATGCATGGTTACGGCAGGAGCGAAAGTAGTTATTACAGGTAGACGTGAGCAAGCCTTAAAAGATGCGGTTGCTGAATTGGGTGATAGTGCTTTTTATATTGTGAATGATGTAACAGTTTTAGAACACTTAGAAGGCTTGGTAGAGCAAATAGAAAGTGAAATAGGTGCTATTGATATTTTAGTAAACAATGCAGGTATCAATATGAAAAAATTTGCGGTAGAAGTTACCGATGAAGATTTCAACCGTATCGTGCATACTAACTTGAATGCCGTATTTGCTTTAACCCGTGCCTGTGCTAAAAAAATGTTACCACGTAAGAAGGGCTCAATTTTGATGATTTCTTCGATGGCTGCCTATTATGGGATAGACAGAGTGGTGGCGTATACAGCTTCAAAATGTGGCGTAGAAGGTATGGTTAAGGCATTAGCAATGGAGTTTTCTATCGACAATGTGCGTGTAAATGCGATTGCCCCAGGGTTTATCGAAACGGCAATGTCACAGACTGCAATGAATTCTGACCCTGCTAGAAAGCATAAAGCACTCGACCGCACGCCTATGGGGTACTTTGGAAAACCAGAAGATATTGGTATGGCTGCCGTATTCCTGTCTTCAGAAGCTGCCAAATATATTACAGGAGCCTCGTTGCCTGTAGATGGCGGAAATTCAATCGGGTTTTAATCATTACCTGACCATTAATCATCATGAACTATAGAGTCGATTGACTCTATAGTTTTAAACAGTTCTTATGTGTTCTAGTTTTTTATTGTAATAATCTTGTAAAAAGCAGATATTATTATAATATTTGCTTTTAAATCAATGTTTGATAAATACGTGAAGCACTGAAAATTGCTTATTACACACTCTTAATTTTAATTATCCATGAAAAAACAATTCTTATCCTTATGCTTAGTGGCTGCATCTTTGTCTGTCTTCGGACAAGCGAAAAAGCCTATATCGCAACCTTTGGTTTCTCATATTTACACAGCCGACCCTTCTGCCCATGTATTTAATGGAAAAATCTATATTTATCCTTCACATGATATTGAGTCGGGCGTGAAAGAAGACGATGAGGGTGGACATTTTGATATGAAAGATTTTCATATTTTATCAATGGATAAAGTAGGAGGGAAAGTAACAGACAATGGCGTTGCCTTAGATATTAAAAATATTCCTTGGGCAGGTCGTCAGTTGTGGGCTCCTGATGCTGCGTTTAAAAACGGAACCTATTATTTATATTTTCCAGTAAAAGATAAAGATGATGTTTTTAGAATAGGCGTAGCCACTAGCAAAAGTCCCGTAGGGCCATTCAAAGCAGAAAAAGAACCCATTAAAGGCAGTTATAGCATAGACCCATGTGTGTTTAAAGATACTGATGGTAGTTATTATATGTATTTCGGAGGTATTTGGGGTGGACAATTACAACGTTGGAAAACAGGAAGCTATGACCCTAAAGGGAAATTGCAAGATGATAAACAACCTGCTTTAGCTCCTAAAATAGCCAAATTAAGTAAGGATATGCTAAGCTTTGCCGAGGAAGCAAAAGATGTACAGATTCTAGACAAGAATGGTAAAGTATTATTGGCAGGCGACAATACCAAACGTTTTTTTGAAGCGTCTTGGTTACATAAATACAAAGGCAAGTATTACTTCTCTTATTCAACAGGTGATACCCATTTTATCAATTATGCTATAGGAGATAATCCTTATGGACCATTTACTTACAAAGGAGTAGTATTGAATCCTGTTGATGGTTGGACAAACCATCATTCTATTGTAGAAATCAAAGGAAAATGGTATTTGTTCTATCATGATGTACAGCTTTCTGGAAAAACACATTTAAGAAATGTAAAAGTGACAGAGTTGAAGTATAATCCAGATGGAAGTATTCAAACAATCACTGCTTACAAATAAATGAAGAAAACCCTTTTAACCGTTTTATATACTTGTAGCTCTTTATGCCTTTTCGCTCAAAGCGAAAAGGTCAAGGGACTCAAAGATTATTATCAAGCCTATTTCCCCATTGGTGTAGCAGTAAACCCTCGGATGGTGAATGAGGGTGCAGAATCTTCCTTTATTGTACAACAATTCAGTAGCCTTACGCCTGAAAATTCTATGAAAATGGGGCCCATTCATCCTCAAGAGAATGTGTATAATTGGGAAGCCTCAGACAAGATGGTAGCCTTTGCTCAGCAAAATGGCTTGAAAGTACGGGGGCATAATTTGTGCTGGCACAACCAAACACCTGCATGGTTCTTTAAAAAAGATAATAGAGTCGTTACGAAAGAGGAACTATTAGCTCGTTTAAAAGCACATATTTTTGAGGTAGTAAAACATTATCAAGGCAAAATTTATGTTTGGGACGTAGTCAATGAAGCTGTGCCCGACACTGGACTTTCAATGTATAGAAAATCTAAATTTTATGAGATTATAGGAGAAGAATACATCGCCAAAGCTTTTGAATATGCTCATGAAGCCGACCCCAATGCATTACTTTTTTACAATGACTATAACACTGAAAGTAAAGCTAAAAGAGAAAAAATCTATCAATTATTAAAAGGGCTCAAACAAAAAGGAGTACCTATTCATGGCGTTGGTTTACAAGCCCATTGGTCTATTGATGAACCTACACAAAGTGAATTAGAAGAATCAATTACCAAATTTGCGAGTTTGGGTTTGAAAATACAGATTACTGAACTAGATATTTCGGTGTATCCAAAAGAACATGAAAGACGTGAAAGGAGGGAAAACGATGGAGTAGGTATTTTCACGGATGAAATGGAACAGAAGCAGATACAGCAATATAAAATGGTTTTTGATGTTTTCAGAAAGCATAAACAAAACATTACCAGCGTAACATTCTGGAATCTTTCAGACCAATATTCTTGGTTGGATAATTTTCCTGTAACAGGTAGAAAAGACTTCCCGCTTTTATTTGATAAAAACCTTAAGCCCAAAAAAGCATTTTGGGAAGTTGTTAAGTTTTAACCATTCTCTATGAAAAATTCAGGTACTTACCGTTGGACGATTGTAGCTTTATTATTCTTTGCCACAACCATCAATTATCTCGATAGACAAGTAATAGGTCTATTGAAACCAACGCTCGAAAAAGAATTATCTTGGACAGAAAGCGATTATTCAAAAATCGTGATGTCGTTTACAGCCGCTTATGCGATTGGCTTATTGATTTTCGGACGCATTATTGATAAAATTGGTACAAAGCTCGGTTATACCATTTCTATTATTATTTGGAGTATTGCCGCTATTTTTCATGCAGCAGCTAAAACAACTTTAGGTTTTGGCATTGCAAGAGCCTCGTTAGGTTTTGGAGAAGCTGGAAACTTTCCTGCGGCCATTAAATCGGTTGCAGAATGGTTTCCTAAAAAAGAGAGAGCTTTGGCAACGGGTATTTTTAATTCTGGAGCAAACATTGGGGCAGTAGTTGCTCCTATCATGGTGCCTTGGATTTTGGGTGCTTATGGTTGGGAAGAAGCATTTATCATCACGGGAGCCATCGGTTTTATATGGCTACTTTTTTGGTGGTTTATTTATGAAATTCCCACTCGTAAGAAAAACCTTTCAGCTAAAGAGTTTCAGCACATTCATAGTGATAATGAAGAAGAAGAAGAAGGTACTACAGCATCAGTGCCTTGGCTACAACTTTTTAAATATAAACAAACTTGGGCATTTGTTACGGGTAAATTTCTGACGGACCCTATCTGGTGGTTTTTCTTATTCTGGTTACCATCTTATTTTTCGTCAACTTTTGCTTTAGATTTAAAAAAGCCAAGCATACACTTAGCCGTTTTATATACTTTTACTACCATAGGCAGTATTGGGGGTGGCTATTTATCAGGATGGTTTATTAAAAAGGGCTGGACAGTTTTCAAAGCTCGTAAAACAGCCATGTTGATTTTTGCCATATTCGTTATACCTATTGTGTTAGCGCGTTATGCTACTAACATTTGGCAAGCAGTATTTTTGATTAGCTTAGCAGCATCCGCTCATCAGGCTTGGAGTGCTAATATTTTTACTACTGTATCAGATATGTTTCCTAAAAAAGCCATTAGTTCTGTAGTAGGAATCGGAGGAATGGCAGGTTCTTTAGGAGGTGTCTTGTTCCCTTACTTTATTGGAATTATTTTAGATAAGTATAAATTACTTGGTGACCTAAACGGAGGCTATAATATCATTTTCTTAGCCTGTGGTTTTGCCTATTTATTAGCTTGGGGCATTATTCATTTGCTAACGCCAAAAATGCAAAAGGTAGATTTGTGAAAAACTTAAAATCATTTATCCATATTGAGGGATTTGAGTCCCCCGTTATGGATTTGGTGCTTAAAAGCCTTGCTTTTATAAGTACCATTTATATAATCAAAAAAGCGTACCTATATTTGTGTCAAAAATACACATTTTAAATTTAACCAATTTTTATTCAGGTCAAATTTTTAATCCATGAACAATCCAATGTCTATCAAACACTTTTCTCTATTCTTGTTTTTCATCAGCATTTTAACAACAAGTTATGCTCAACAAGAAACGTCTTCTGCTACTCCAAAGCTTCAAAGTTTTCCTTTACAAGCTGTTCGTTTGCAAGCGGGTCCATTTTTGAATGCACAGCAGGTGGATATGAAATATATCATTGCCCTAAATCCTGATAGACTGTTAGCTCCATATCGCATAGATGCAGGCTTGCCATTAAAAGCAGAACGATATGGAAACTGGGAGAATTCTGGTTTAGATGGACACATTGGGGGGCATTATTTATCAGCTTTGGCGTTGATGTATGCTTCCACCAATAACCCTGAAATGCAAAAACGCCTAAACTACATGGTGTCTGAATTGGCTTTATGTCAGGAAAAAAATGGTGATGGTTATGTCGGAGGTATTCCACAGGGAAAAGTATTTTGGTCGAGGATTGCCAAAGGAGATTTAGATGGTAGTGGATTTGGACTAAACAATACTTGGGTGCCTCTGTATAATATTCATAAATTATTTGCAGGTTTATACGATGCCTATACGGTAGGAGGTAATAAACAAGCATTAACGGTTTTGGTAAAATTAGGTGATTGGTTTGCTGGTACGATTCAAAACTTGAATGAAGTTCAAATCCAAAAAATGCTTCAAACTGAACATGGAGGAATGAATGAGGTATATGCTGAGTTGTATGAAATTACGAAAGAAAAAAAATATTTAGAGATAGCTCAGAAGATATCTCATCGTGCTATTTTAAATCCTCTCTTAGCACAAAAAGATGCGCTGACAGGCTTGCATGCTAATACGCAAATTCCGAAAGTGATTGGTTTTCAGCGTATAGCAAGTTTGACGAATAACCAAGATTGGGCTAATGCCGCTAATTTTTTCTGGGAAAATGTCAGTTCAAAACGCAGTGTTTCTTTTGGCGGAAATAGTTTCAGAGAACATTTTAATCCTATTAATGATTTTACGCCAATGTTAGAATCTAATCAAGGTCCAGAAACTTGTAATTCCTATAATATGCTCAAACTGACTAAATCTTTGTTTTTGTCAGAACCTAAAGCCAATTATATAGACTTTTATGAACGTACTTTATACAACCATATTTTGTCTTCTCAACATCCGACTAAAGGAGGATTTGTATATTTTACGCCTATTCGTCCTCGCCACTACCGTGTGTATTCACAACCACAAGAAGGCTTTTGGTGTTGTGTAGGCTCAGGGTTAGAAAATCACGGGAAATATGGAGAAATGATTTACGCCCATACCGACAAAGATTTATATGTAAATCTCTTCATGGCTTCAACCGTGAACTGGAAAGAAAAAGGAATAGTACTTACTCAAAATACTCAGTTTCCAAACACTTCCAATTCAGAAATTATCTTAAAACTTACAAAACCACAAACCTTTACGCTTTATGTTCGCTACCCGAAATGGGTAAAAGAAAATGCTTTTCAAGTAAAAATCAATGGTAAATCCTTTGTGCTGAATGAAAAACCATCGTCGTTTATTACCATCAATAGAACTTGGAAATCAGGGGATAAAGTATCGCTAGTTTTCCCGATGGAAACTATAGCTGAAACACTTCCAGATGGTTCATCTTGGGTTTCATTTGTACACGGACCAATCGTATTAGCAGCCAAAACAGATACAACAGACCTAAAAGGACTTTTTGCTAACGATAGTCGTATGGGACATGAAGCCTCAGGAAAACTATATCCTTTAGATGAAGCACCGATTTTAGTAAGTAATTCTAATGAATATTTATCGAAAATACAGCCTATCAAAAATACAGCTTTACAGTTTTCAATGGGTGATGCACTTTATCCAAGCAAATACCAATCACTCACCTTAATTCCTTTTTATCAATTGCACGATGCCCGTTATATGATGTATTTTCCTGTAATGAATCAAGAACAATTGGCTGGTAAAATTCAGGAAATGAAGGAAAAAGAGCAATTGAAATTAGCATTGGAACAGAAAACCATAGACCAAATTGCTTTAGGAGAACAACAACCCGAAGCCGACCATCATTTTCAAGGAAATCAATCAAACACAGGAGGAGAATTAGGTGCTTTTTGGAGAAGCACTATCGATTGGATTAGCTATGATTTAAGAAATATTGAGCAGACTGCTAAGAAATTAAGAGTTACTGTAGGGAATGAAAATAAAGTAAGAGAATTTGATATTGTTATCAATGGTGAGTTGTTTAAAACGATTCAACTAGAAGCAAAAAAGTCGAGAAAGCCATCAGATATTGATTATGAATTGCCACAAGCATTGAATACAAAAGCTATCAATATCAAATTTGTTGCTAAAAATAAACAAAGTACTGGGGCAATTTATAGTATTAGATTACTGAAGGAATAGTGTATTTTTCTTCAAAATCTCTGATTTGAATTGGCTTGAGAAAATAATATTTTGGATAATTGTAGCGGTAACCCTTGCGGTTACCGTTTCTTTTGTCGGAATGTCGGTAACCGCAAGGGTTACCGCTACATTTTGCTCTTGGTAGTTTTACTAACGATTTGTGCTTATTTCTTTCGTTTTTCTTCGTTCATATTTTTCCATAATTCAATATCATCGTCAAATTCATCTTCATCATCTGAAGGGGCATATTCAACTTGTATAGAAGTTTTTGTTGCATTTGTCAGTTCAATAATTAATTTTTCTACTTCAAATGCTTTGTCATAATTGTCAATTAAGCTACCATTCTTTAATAGTTTTTCTTCAATAGATATTCCAAAAATAATTTTTTCATCGAATGTAAATTTTAATATTATATGACTTACTTCTTTTTTTAAATAATCTCCAATATAAAAAGCAAATCCATAGTTTCTATGGATAAGACCATAATCAATTACTTCTGTTAAAGTTCTAATTGATGTCCAAGTTTCTTCTACATCATACTGCTCATTTTTGTATACAAAAATTTCTTGCTCTTCTCTGTTTTCAATTTTATCTCTGTAAGAAAAATAGTCTAAAAACTTTTCAACGGTTACTTTGTCTCTCTGTTTTGAAAGCCCGTAAATATCATAATAGGGAGGCATAACTTTTCCTTCTCTTTTTTTAGTGATTTTTACATTGTTAGAATAACAATCTATTCAATTCTCTAAAGTATCATTTTAATTTTTAATATAAAACTCAGAGATAAGAATCCTCAAACAGAATATCTTTATACTATTTTTTACAAATTACATTTGCGATATTGTAAGAAAATTCTTCAACAAATAATTCTTACAAACATGCTTCTAAAAATTCTATCAATCATTTTATTGTGTTCAGGCTTTACTTATGCTCAAGAACGTTTAATTATTATCGGAGGGGGAAAACGTCCTGCCGATGTATTGACAAAATTTGTTGAATTAAGTGGTAAAGACCAAGGCGAGATATTAATTATTACATGGGCAAGTGGCGAACAAGAAGCCAGTTTTCAATCTATCAAAAAAGATATTTCAGCATTATCTCCTATTAAAGTTGTTCATGCACCAGTTTCTCCGTTGGCAGTCGAGTCTAAAGAAGTATTGTTGAGTCAGTTAAAAACAGCTAAAGGCGTTTTCTTTACAGGAGGCGACCAAGTTCGGATTATGAAGGTGTTGGAAGACGAAAGTTTATTCAAGGCTATGCACGAACGTTATCACAAACAAATCGTTTTTGCTGGTACTAGTGCAGGAACAGCCATCATGTCTGAAAAGATGATTACGGGCGAAGGTAAACTGGATGTAATTGACGGTTCGCAGGTTGAAACTAAAAAAGGCTTAGGATTATTACCCAATGTAATTGTAGATCAGCATTTTGTAAAGAGACAACGAGAAAATCGCTTGATGGGCTTAATTCTTCAAAATCCAACGTTATTAGGAATTGGTATAGATGAAAACACAGCTGTATACGTACAAGACAATAAATTAGCTGAAGTACTAGGCGAAAGTCAGGTGTTGATTTTTGATACCCAACAAAAGAAAAATGAAATGAAAATGTACTTTTTGAAAAAGGGAGATAAATTTGATTTAGTAAAGAAGAGTAAGCTTAAAATATAGTCAACTATATTTTAATAGTATTGAGAAATTAACCCTTGCACACCAAAGTTAAAAACTTTGTGTGCAAGGGTTAATAATTTACAACCTATCATGATGAGAGAATTTTTCAATAAATCAACCATCTTTGTATCATCAAATAAGATTAATTAGGAATAGTAATATGGGAAAAGCTGCTGAAACACGAATGACAATCCTTCAAAAAGCCTTTGAGTTGATTTATATCAATGGTTATCAGGCTACTAGTATTGACGATATTATTGCTACTACTAAAGTAACAAAGGGTGCTTTTTTTTACCACTTCAAAAATAAAGAAGAAATGGGGCTTGCTGTCATTAACGAAATGATGCAGCAAACGATGGGGAAAATGTTATTAGAGCCACTTTTGACGGCTGAAAATCCATTAATGGCTATTTATCACATGATGGAATATTTATTAATGCAAGAACCTTATTTGCACATTAAATATGGTTGTCCTACTAACAACCTGATTCAAGAAATGGCTCCTTTG
The DNA here is from genome assembly GCF_034928825.1 of Arcicella aquatica. Lineage (NCBI taxonomy): Bacteria > Pseudomonadati > Bacteroidota > Cytophagia > Cytophagales > Flectobacillaceae > Arcicella > Arcicella aquatica. The sequence continues at coordinate 154,817 of NZ_JAYFUL010000010.1, forward strand.
AATGAAAACTTTAGCAAAGCACTTACTAAAATTATGGATGATGTTTTACAAAGTATAGAGAAAGCTGTTGAGAGAGCAAAAACTTCAAACTTGGTAAGGGCAGATGTTAATAGCAAACAAGTAGCAATCTTTGTCTCTGCCAGCTATGGAGGTATCAGAAATTTAGGAAAATTATATGAGAACGCTGATTATTATCGAGCCTATTTAAATGAGTTAAAAGACTATTTTAATCGATTGGAATAATTTTTTATTCAAAAACATACTATTTAGTATGTTTTTGAATATCTTTGCAGTATTAAAACTGAAAATATCGATGCAAATACTCTTATTTATTCATTCTCTGTTAAGGTGGCTAGTCTTAATTAGTATTATATATTCTCTATTCAGAGTATATATGGGCTTAAAGAATCAGACAGTTTTTTCTAAAACAGACAATTTAGTCAGACACTGGACAGCTACTATTGCCCATATTCAATTAATTGTTGGGATTAATCTTTATATTAAAAGCCCAACAGTTAAATATTTTTTAAGTAATTTTAAGCAGGCTATTCAGCACTTAGAATTTACTTTTTTCGGTTTAATACATATCCTTTTAATGTCGATTGCCATCATAGTTTTAACCATTGGCTCGGCATTAGCAAAACGTAGAAAAAACGATGAAGTTAAATATAAGACAATGTTAGTTTGGTTTTCATTAGCTTTATTCATCATTTTCATAGCCATTCCTTGGCCATTTTCTCCTTTAGCACATAGACCACTTTTTAGACCATTTTAAGATGAAAACATTATTATCTACCAATATTGGGCGTTTGCGCATCATTGCTTTTCTTGAAGGAGTATCATTTTTATTATTACTTTTTATCGCTACGCCGATGAAATATTATTTTGATAGTCCAGCAGGAACAAAAATACTTGGACCTATTCATGGGGCATTATTTATCCTTTTCATTTTAAATGCTTTAAGTGTGGGTGTAGAAGAAAACTGGAAGTTTTCGACCACAACTTGGAAGGTATTAGTAGCCAGTATTTTACCGTTTGGTACTTTTTATATTGACCATAAAATTTTAAAAGATATTCAAGAAAGTAAAGAAGGTTAAGTATGGTTTTTATCGAACAAATCAACAAATTTACAGTACAATTTACCTAAATAGCATCGTATTGAACAATTCTATACTTCTATATGAAAATATTATCATATATTTGTATTGTGATTAACAAGACAGCAATGGAAATATTAGAAAACACCCCTAAAGAAAGATTTCAAGCCAGTAAACAGAAAATGGAGAAGGCTGCCTATATCTTAAAGACTGTGGCACATCCTGTTCGTTTAGCCATTATAGATTTGCTGAATCAGCAAGGAGAAATGGGCGTAAACGATATTTGCAAAGCCCTAGACTGCGAACAATCGCTGATTTCTCATCATTTAATTAATATGAAGCTTCGGGGAATACTTCAATCTCAAAAAGATGGATTGAATGTATACTATGATTTGAAAGAGAAAGAAATCGTTAAACTGTTACAATGTATTGAAAATTGCGATTGCAATATGTAACTTTTTTTACATTTCTATATGAAAAAAACAACATATATTAATTTTAATAATACCATTAATGATTACTCGAAAAACATATATATCCTCCTTTTCCTTTTCGTTTGTTTCGGGAATTATTAATATTTTGGGCATACAATTTTTAGGATTGGTTGTAACAAATGTTACTGGACATTATAGTACAAGTATTTTGTCCAATAAAACAGAAACGTATAAAGACATCCTTATTACCAGTTCATATATTTTTATGTATTGGTTAGGTTCATTTTGGGCGTCTTCATGTTTTTATTATGGAAAAAAAACCGATAAAGCTTATATAAAAGCGTTACCTATTTTCTTGAATCTTATTATTTTGTTATATGCTCTTTGGTCACAGAATTTAGTGGTTTGGTTGCTCTTTTTAGTTTCCAGCACGCAAAATGCTTTTGGAGCTAATCATAGCGAAAATCAGATTAGAGCTTCGCAAATTACAGGTGTAGTAATGGCTTCTGGACTTGATATGGCTAAATATTTTTTTGGAGGGTTTTCAGCAGATTGTAGAAAAGATTTTTTGAAAGCTTTCAGTGTTAAAATGCTGAATATTATAGGATTCATAGTCGGGGGAATCGCTTCCTTTTTTTATAGTTCACTCTCCATTTTGTGGTTGCCAGTTGCATTCTATTGTATCGTTTCAGTGCTAATTCTAAAGAAAAAACTTTAAGTATTTAATATTATTTATCAATAATCAATAAACTAATACATTTCATTGATGTATTCATTAACAATGATAGTAGAACAAATTTATACAGGCTGTTTAGCACAAGGTGCTTATTATATTCAATCAGAAGGTGAAGTCGCCATTATTGATCCTCTTCGTGAAGTACAACCTTATATTGCGAAGGCTGCTAGAAATAATGCAAAAATTAAATATATTTTTGAAACCCATTTTCATGCAGATTTTGTATCAGGGCATTTAGATTTATCTCGCCAAACGGGTGCTTCTATTGTTTATGGTCCCAATGCCAATCCTAGTTTCGATTGTATTGTCGCAGAAGATGGTCAGGTCTTTCAAATTGGAAAAGTAAGCATCAAAGTACTCCATACGCCAGGACATACGATGGAGTCTGCATGTTTTTTACTAACAGATGAGAACGGTCATCAGCATTGTCTGTTTTCTGGAGATACCCTTTTTATTGGGGATGTTGGTCGTCCAGATTTAGCTCAGAAATTGGGAAGTATCACGACAAACGATTTAGCAGGTTTTTTATATGATTCGTTAAGAAATAAAATAATGACATTGCCAGATGATTTAATTATTTTTCCTGCGCATGGTGCTGGTTCGGCTTGTGGTAAAAATATGAGCAAAGAAACTTTTGACACATTGGGTAATCAGAAAGCGACTAACTATGCTTTGAAAGAACAAACCAAAGAAGAATTTATCGCAGCAGTAACCGATGGCTTGTTGCCTCCCCCATATTATTTCCCTAAAAACGTAATGATGAACAAAACAGGTATCAAAACGATGAAGGAAATTGTCAATAATGTACAGGCTTTATCGGTAGAAGCCTTTGAGGCGGCTGCCAATGAAACTGGAGCTGTTGTGTTGGATACTCGTTCAGCACAAGTATTCAAAGATGCGTTTATTCCTAATTCAATTAATATTGGTATCAAAGGGGATTTTGCTCCGTGGATTGGCACTTTGATTACTGACATCGAACAAGAAATTCTGTTTATTGCAGATGAAGAAAATATCGATGATGTTGTTACACGTCTTTCACGAGTTGGCTACGACAATGTGATTGGTTATTTGGAAGGAGGTATCGAGGCTTGGATAAAGGCAGGTAAAGAAACAGATAGTATAGAATCTATATCAGCGACTGAATTTGCTAAAAGATTTGAAGAAGCTAACGGGCAATTAATTGTGAAGGATGTTCGTAAGCAAACAGAGTATACAGCCGAGCATATTGACGAAGCTATGAATATTCCTTTAGCAGTATTAAGTGATAACATGGCTGAATTTTCAAAAACAAAAACTAATTATATTCATTGTGCGGGGGGATATCGTTCTATGATGGCAAGCTCTATTTTAAAAGCCCGAGGTTTTGATAATGTAGTAGATGTGGCTGGAGGTTTTAATGAGATTGCTAAAACAGCTGTTCCTACAACAGATTTTGTATGTCCTTCTAAATTAAAATAATATTTAACATCGAGAAAAATGATAGAATTAATTCGTCAGCCTTGGCATTGGGCAGTTGCCGGAGTACTAATTGGTCTAACTGTACCGACTTTGCTCATCATTGGGAATAAATCTTTTGGGATTTCATCGTCTCTACGTCATATCTGTGCAACTTGTTTTCCTGCTAATATTTCTTTCTTCAAATATGATTGGAAGAAAGAAATATGGAATTTGTTTTTTGTAGCAGGCGTATTAATTGGTGGATTTATCGCTACCAATTTTTTATCCAATCCAAATACAATTGTCATCAGTGAACAAACGGTTACGGATTTGAAAGCTTTGGGTATTACAGATTTTTCAAACTTAATGCCTGCTGATTTATTTAACGTTGACAATATTTTTACTTTGAAAGGCTTCTTCTTTTTTATATTGGGTGGTTTTATGGTTGGTTTTGGAACAAGATATGCAGGCGGTTGTACTTCTGGACATGCTATCATGGGTTTATCAACCCTACAGCTTCCGTCATTAATTGCTACTATTTCATTTATGATTGGGGGCTTTTTGATGACATTCCTGCTGTTACCTCTTATCTTTAAACTTTTCTAAGACCATGCAAAAACAAGATGTTTTAATGAATGAAGAGTTTGTGTGTGATGCACCAAACGAACAAATTAAAAAAGAATCCTTCGCTAGCAACTTTAAATATATGCTAGTAGGTATCATCTTTGGGATAGTATTCGTGAAAGCTGAAATAGTTTCATGGTTCAGAATACAAGAGATGTTTCGGTTACAATCATTTTTTATGTATGGGGTGATTGGTACGGCTGTGATAGTAGGAATGACTTCTGTATTTCTAATTAAGAAATTTAAGATAAAAACACTTTCTGGCGAAAAAATCATTTTCCATGATAAGGTTTTCAATAAAGGGCAAATCTATGGAGGCTTAATTTTTGGCTTGGGTTGGGCCATTACTGGTGCTTGTCCAGGGCCATTGTTCGCTCAAATCGGTAGCGGTTTTGCAGTAGTAAGTGTCACTTTAATAAGTGCTATTGCTGGTACGTGGGTGTACGGATATTTAAGAGATAAATTACCACATTAAGTTTTTTTATAGACAGAAGACGCAAGACATAAGATATAAGACAAGATTTTTTAGTCTTTATAAAACTTACTTCTTTTGTCTTGTTTCTTCTATCTTAATCTTATAAAATTATATTCTTAATCTTCTAGTCTTTAGTCTTCTGTCTATAAAATGAAAAAACCAATTCCAATCATCACCATCGAGCAACTAAATAGTTGTGGTACGCATATCATGATGAATATGGATATTAGAAGATTAGAGGTTCATGCTAAAACATTGACTCCTGCTGATTTTCCGCATAGACATGATTTTTATAATTTGATTTATATAAAAAGAGGGTCGGGTACTCATGATATTGATTTCAGGCATTACGAGGTAGTACCGCACCAACTTTTTTTAATGAATGAAGGGCAGGTACATGAATGGAACCTTAGTGATGATATTGAAGGGTATTCCTTTTTCTTTAAGAAAGAATTCTATGAAGTAGATGAAAATAATCTTTCGTTGAATGGATTACCCTTTTTCAATAATAGTCCGAATGATGAGCCAATGATTGTTTTTGCTGAGTCAACAAGCAAAGTGATTGAAACCCTTTTTGAAGAAATTATTCAAGAATATTCAGATAAAAAAGCACATTATGAATCTTTCATCAAAACGATTCTTAAGCAAATTCTGATACAGGCACTGAGGATATACCAACCTAATTACAAAGACGATACTTCTACATTAAGCATCTCAAAATTCAAAAGTTTTGAAAATCTGATAGAAGACAATTATCTGAAATACAAATCTGTGAAAAATTATGCTAGTCAACTAAATATCACTGCTAATTATTTGAATGCCATTTGTAATAAAATAGTAGGCAGAACAGCAGGAGAACTAATCCGCAATCGTATTATTTTAGAAGCCAAAAGGCTTTTATTGCACTCAAGTATGTCTATTTGTGAAATAGCCTATCACCTTGGTTATGACGATTGTTCATATTTTATAAGGGTGTTCAAAAAAGATGTTCATCAAACGCCCGAGCAATTCAGGCAGTTGAATCGTTAATTAGTTAAAATCATTTCCTTAAAAATCTTCTCGGCTTTCCACATCGAAACCTCAGTAAACCATTTGTTTTGTGGTTGAAAGCACATAACTGGTGCTTGTTTACATCTGTCAGTACATTCTATTTTAAAAATCTCTACAGTATCTTTTAAGTCATTTTCTTTAATGGCGTCTTTAAAAATTTTGCGTACTTCTTTGTGTTTTCCGCATTTGCTTCCATCACAAATAAAGATTGATTTTTCTGGGAATTTCGAGTCACTCATGGTTTTAAATGTTAAGATTGTTTGTCATCTCTATACGATTATAAAATATAACTTTATTTATAAAAAATAAGTATAAATTTATAATAGTAGGCTTTATGAAATAAGCCTTTCGCTATGGTAAAGCTTGTATTGAGAGGTAAATTAACTACAATAATGGTGATTGTTTCTAATTGGTTCATTAAAACTAAAGTTAAGATATGAATATTTACTTAAAAGCTACAGCGGTAATGGTGTTTCAAACATTTTTTACGCTAGGCTCAAATGCTCAGAAAATAATACAGCCCGAACTTGGCAATAGAAGTGTTAGTCTTTTGAAAGTGAAAAATCTAGTATTTAAGGATTTAAACAAGAATGCTAAACTTGATAAATACGAAGACTGGCGACTGCCCATTGACTTAAGAGTAAAAGACTTGGTTGCTCAAATGACTTTAGAAGAGAAAATAGGGTTTATGATTATTAGTAGCACCCGTTTGGCTGGTGATTATTCTTTTCAACCTAATGCACCTAAAGCGGAGATTTCGAGTGGTTTTAATGAAGAAGATTTGATGCAACCCATCAATATGTTTACCCGTAAGCCTCTGCCAGCTCCTACCATGTCAGCCGCTGGAACAACAAAAGGCGTAATGAATTATCACCTTCGTCACTTCATTCTAAGAGCCAATACTACAGCCAAAATCATGGCAGAATGGTCAAATAATCTGCAAGCGTTATGCGAAACATCACGCCTTGGCATTCCTGCTATCGTTGCTTCCAATCCTCGTAATCATGTTACGATTGATGCCTCAATAGGACTGAGTGTAGGTACAACTGTTTTTTCAAAATGGCCCGGAGAATTAGGCTTGGCTGCTATGCGAGATTTAAAACTTACTCATGAATTTGCTGAAATAGCTGGTAAAGAATGGTCGTCTGTAGGCTTACGAAAAGGCTATATGTATATGGCAGATTTGTCTACCGAACCTCGTTGGCAACGGATTGAAGGCACTTTTGGTGAAAATGCTGATTTGACATCAAGCATGATTCGCGAAATTGTATTGGGTTTTCAAGGCAATAAATTGAATAAAAACTCAGTAGCTATGACTACCAAGCATTTCCCAGGAGGTGGACCACAAGTTGGTGGGCAAGATTCCCATTTTGATTGGGGGAAAAATGCACATTATCCTGGCGGAATGTTTGAATACCATTTAAAGCCTTTTATAGCAGCCATTGCAGCAGGGACTTCGGCTATTATGCCTTATTATTCTGCCCCTAAAGGAGATGGATTTGAAGAAGTTGGATTTTCGTACAACAAAGCAATTATACAAGATTTGCTGAGAAAAAAACTTAGGTTTAAAGGAATTATAAATTCAGATACAGGCCCTATTGATATGATGCCTTGGGGGGTAGAAAACTTGTCGATTCTACAGCGTTATCAAAAAGCCATTGATGCTGGAGTTGATATTTTCTCAGGAAGTGCAGACCCGTCTTTATTACTAGAGACCGTTAGAAAAGGCTTGGTTTCCGAAGAAAGAATCAATGAGTCGATTACTAGACTTTTGAAAGAAAAATTTGAATTAGGTCTTTTTGAAAACCCTTATGTTGATGTAGAAACAGCTGTAAAAACAGTTGGAAATACAGCTTTTCAGAAAAAAGCAGATTTAGCCCTGAGAAAATCTATCGTTTTATTGCGTAATGATACAAAGGTTTTGCCTATTACTAAAAAGACAAAAGTATATTTTGAGACATATTATGACAATGGTAGAAACCCCAATCCCATTACTGTTAATAAACCTAGTATTTCGAACCTTAATATTGAATTTGTAGGAAGCAAAGAAGAAGCAGATGTTGTTTTATTATGGCTAATTCCTAATGGTGGGAGTTTGTTTAGTTCGCAAGGAAAACCGATTGAATTGAGTTTATCCAAAAATAAAATAGATGTAGCCCATGTAAATGAAATTATCAAGGCTAAGCCTACAGTGGTTGCCATTAACTTTACTAATCCTTGGGTAATTAATGAAATAGATGGTACAAACTTAAAAACTGTAATAGCAACATTTGGTACTACAACTGATGCAATTTTAGATGTAGTAAGTGGAGCATTTAACCCCACAGGTAAAATGCCTTTTACCACGCCTGTTTCAGAGAAAGCCGTTTCAGAAAATCAATCCGATGTGCCGGGATATTTAAAACCAAAAGGCTATGCACTTTTTAAGTTTGGGGATGGAATTAGTTATTAAGTAAGCTAACTTGGCAGTTTAATAAAGAAACATGAGTCATCCCGAATTTTCTCTTGGAAAAGCAAGTTTTAAAAGATTTCAATGTTTTTTGGATTTATTCTCGTACTTACTTTTTGCCTTGATGCAAAAAGTAACCGCAACGGCGGACCATAAAAAAATCAAGAATTCCTAATCGCATCGGCGAACCGACTCGCTTCGCTCAAACAGTAGGAATTCGTTGCCCATCAATCATAAAAAAGAGGCTGTCCCAAAAGGATAGCCTCTTTTTAATGGTCAATTTTATAGAACGCTATAATTTTCCATTCCTAATTTTCTAAAGTCGAATTTGAAGAATTCTAAATATTTTAATAGACTTTGATTATTCACAAAGCAAATCAATACCCTATTATTCTTCAATTTTTGAGTAAGGTGTCCAGTCCATTTTCTAAAATTATGCCCAAGAGCCATCAAGCCAAACTCGATATTGAC
>NZ_JAYFUL010000011.1:0-151040 GCF_034928825.1 Arcicella aquatica
GAAATACAAATCAAGGGTTTTCAAAAATATGGAGAGAACTTTTAAATATATTAACTCGATGGATTCAAATACAACTAACTCAGTATCAATATATAACAAAAATCATCGGGTAGAGTAATAGTCCAATTACTGGTATTATTTTAACAATTAACAACTAATTATTTGAAAATTGTCGCTCCTTCCCTCAATACTATCTATCGCTCAAATAGGGTGGGTTGTCTGGTCTTATAAGGTGGTTGTCGTTTTTGTTTACATAATTACCCTCAAAGTCAGTACATTTGAGAAATGTTTATTTAATCCAATTTTTACTACAAAAAATGAAAAAACATTTCCAACAATCTCCTTATAAATCAAAGACTAAGGTTGGTTTAGTGCTGGGTTTGCTAGCATTAGCCTTGTGTTCTTTTATTATTGCTAAACCTCAACAGGCAAGATACTTAGCACACCTTTATCCCCTTTTTCCAGTAGATAGTCTCCCCAAAGTAAAAATTCCTGATGGTGTTGACCCAAACGATGAAAACTGGAAGGGTATTGATTTAGAACCAAAGCAACCTGTACAGCCTCTTTCACCCACAGATGAAGCCGCACGTTTTCTTTTGCCCCCTGGCTACCATATTCAACCCATTCTTACAGAACCTGCTATTCAACAACCAGGAGCGATTGCCTTTGATGGTAATGGAAGGATGTATGTCTTAGAGCTACGGTCGTATATGTTGGATGCAGACTCTAAAAATGAATTGGAACCTACTAGCAGGATTTCGAGATGGGAAGATAAAAACAACGATGGCATCTATGAAAGTGGAACTACTTTTATTGACCATCTAATTTTTCCTCGTTTTGTATTGCCGTATGGAAAAGATTGTATCTTGACGATGGAATCTGATGCAGACAACGTCTATAAATACACAGATACTAACGGCGATGGCAAAGCGGATAAAAAAGAACTTTTCACTACTAAATACGGGCGTTCGGGCAATGTTGAACATCAACAAGCTTTTATGTATTATGGGATGGATAATTGGTTGTATAGTACTGTCAATGCTTTCCGTGTAAGAGAAACACCGAATGGCGTAATTAGAGAAAAAACTGGTTATAACAGGGCTCAATGGGGTGTTACGCAAGATGACGATGGGAAATTATGGTTTCAAGGCGGGGCAAGTGGCTTACCTTCATATTTCCAATTTCCTATTCATTATGGAAACTTTGAAGTACCGAATGAGTTTGCAAAAGGCTTTGATGTTCCTTGGGGTGCTGCCGTAAAAGTAGCCGATATGCAAGGAGGAATGGACGAAATCAGACAACCAGATGGCTCGTTGAACAGGGTAACAGGTTCGGCTGGTAATGATATTTTCCGTGGCGACCGCCTTCCAGAAAATATCAAAGGACAATATTTTTATGGTGAGCCTGTGGCAAGAATAGTAAGACAAATCAACCCAGTGGTTACTGAGGGACTCACTACGCTACACAATGTGTATCAAGAGCAAAAAACTGAATTCATTCGTTCTACAGACCCACTATTCAGACCTGTTGACATGGCAACCGCTCCCGACGGTACGATGTACATTGTAGATATGTATCATGGCATTATTCAAGAAGGGCAATGGACTCAAAAAGGTTCTTATTTACGAACAAAAATTGAACAATATCAATTAGATAAAGTAATAGGCTTGGGCAGAATTTGGCGAATTACTTATGACGGCAAGGAGCGAGATAAGAACCAACCTAAAATGTTGAACGAAGCATCAGCGTTATTAGTAAAACATTTGGAACACCCCAACGGCTGGCGACGTGATGCTGCTCAACAATTATTAGTATTAAAAAAAGACCTTTCTGTAGTGCCTGCTTTAAATACAATGGCGCTTACTCATAAAAATGTACTGGCAAGAATTCATGCTTTATGGACATTAGAAGGATTGGGAGCATTAAAAACAAGTGTAGTTCAAAAACTCTTGAAAGATCCTTCACCTCGTATTCGTATTCAAGCATTGCGTGCTAGTGAATCGCTCTATAAAGCAGGAGATAAAAGTCTGGAAGCAAATTATGTTACTAGCTTAAGCGACCCAAATACTGATGTAGTAATACAAGCAATGATGACGGCTAAAGTATTGAAATTGCCCGATTTAGAAAATGTCATAAAATTGGCGATGGAAAAAAATAAAGCCGAAGGGGTAAAATTAGTAGGAAAGCAAATTATGTCACCTCCCAAATCTACCAATATGGGATCTTTTGGTGCATCAAGCCTCAGTAAAGAACATCAAGAAGTTGTAGCTAGAGGGGCAGTGATTTACAATGAATTATGTTCGCAATGTCATGGTAATAATGGAATGGGCACACCTGCAGGAGCAGGTAAATTAATGGCTCCCGCCTTAGCAGGTTCCCTTCGTATTCAGTCGCATCCAGAATATGCCCTCAGGGTAATATTGCATGGAATGGAAGGTTCAATTGATGGCAAAACGTATACTGCTGGCGTGATGGCAAGCATGAAAGACCAATCTGATGAATGGGTAGCAGATGTAGTTTCGTACATTAGAAATGGGTTGTCAAATGATGCCTCCGTGGTTAGTCCACAGCAAGTAGCTTTGATACGAGCAAAAACTTCAGGACAAAAAACAATGTATCAATTTGATAAACTACTTAAACAAATTCCTAAAGAAATTTTGCCTCAGGATGGCCTAAAAATAACGGCAAGCCATACCGCATCTACACGCATTGGCGGAAATATTTCGCCCCTAAGTGCATTCACTTATGAGGGCTGGTCTACGGGTATCACTCAGGAAAAAGGAATGTGGTATCAAATTGAATTTCCTACGGCTATTAATGTAACAGAAGTAAGATTTAATGCTCCATCAAATATCAAAAAAGGTTGGCAATATAAGCCTAATACGATACCCCCTTATATTCAAATTTATCCAAGAGAATATACCCTTGAAACATCTACGGATGGAATAAATTGGCAAGAAAATATCCCAGTAATAAAAGGGAATGAGGGCGAAAATATTATTCCGTTGAATACGAATAAGACTAAGTTTTTGCGCCTAACATTAAATACAAGCATTGCGAAAGATGGCGATAATATTCCGTGGTCGATGAGACAATTCAAAGTATATGGACAATAGGTAATACAGTTTTGTATATGATTATCAATAAAAATATTTAATGGTATTTAACTACTTCATAACATGAAAAAAGAAAACAATTTATCGGTATCTCGTCGTCAATTCTTAGGAACAACTGCAATTATTGGAGCAGCAGTATTAGGAGGCAATAAACTATGGGGAGCACCTGCTATCATTAAGCATTTGAACAAACCGAATTCATTCATCAACGGCGTACAGATTGGCGTAATTACGTATTCATTCAGAGATATGCCTGACCAAAGTGCGGAAGCGACATTGCAATATGTATTAGATTCGGGTGTAAGTGCCATTGAATTAATGGGCGACCCAGCAGAAACATTTGCAGGGAAACCTAAAAATCCTATTGATTTCCGTTCGGCCTTTCCATTAATGAGAAAAAGGAGCGAGAAAAAAGAGCTAACGGAAGATGAGCAAAAGAAACTAGCTGAAATAGATGCACAAACAAAAGCATATAATGCAGAAGTAAGTCAATGGCGACTTACGGCATCTATGGATAAATTTGAGAAAGTCCGTAAGATGTATAATGATGCAGGAGTAAAAATTTATGCTTTTAAACCTAATGCATTTGGTATACAAAACTCAGGTGCTGATATTGAATATGGCATGAAAGCAGCCAAGGCACTTGGTGCAAACCAAGTTACACTTGAACATCCCAGTAATGACGCCCATACACTAAAATTAGGAACCATTGCCCAAAAATATGGTATCAAGGTAGGCTATCATGGTCATGAACAACAAACGCCAACTTTTTGGGATACTGCTCTAGCACAGTCACCTGCAAATGCTTTAAACATAGATTTAGGGCATTTTGTGGCAGCAGGTAATCAGAATCCTTTAGATTTTATCAAACTTAAGCATGATAAAATTGTTAGTATGCACATCAAAGATCGCCAAACACCTGCACATGGTAAAGGAAATGTAGTGTGGGGACAGGGCGATACTCCTATTGCTGAAGTATTAACGCTGATGAAAAATCAGAAATATGCCTTTCCTGCAACTGTAGAATTGGAATATCAAATACCTGAAGGTTCTTCTTCTGTCGCTGAAGTAAAAAAATGTATTGAGTATTGTAGAAAATCTTTGAGCTAATGTTCGTCTTTTGAAGAATCATAAAAATAGTTATTCGTTCATTGCGCATTTTCATTGAACGAATAACTATTTTCTTTACTTCTTATTCTTTTTGATATACTCTTACATAATCTACTTCAAAGCGACTTGGAAAAGTACTTTTGTAGGGGTCTCCACCATTATCACCACCAATTGCTAAATCTAATAACATATAGTGTGGTTGTTGAAAAGGATTAAAGCCTGTTCCATCTTTATTCACTAATTCTTTCATCAATACTTTATTTAATAACTGGTCGTCGACGTATAAAGCAATAAAATCTTTCTCCCAGTCCATACGCCATACATGAAATTGTGCGGCCCAATTAGCTCCTCCTAGCGAGTCGACAGCAAATGTATTACTATGCCACTCAGCTCGTTTGTTGGCGGACAAGCAAGCGATATTGGCAAGTAATCTCCCTCGATAAAACTCCATAATGTCTATTTCTCCATTAGCTGGCCAGTCTTTCTCAACTCCCAAAGTCCACCAAGCAGGCCATATTCCCTGACTAATATCAATACGAGCACGCATTTCAAAACGACCATATTGCCAAGATTTCTTGCCAGCGGTAATCATACAACTTGAAGAAAAATCAATCATTGGTCGGTTTTTTCTCCAATCTTTACTGCCTTCTATATAATTAGGATTAGGTCTTTGTTCACGTTTTGCTTCTATAACTAAGTATCCATTTTCACAGGTTGCATTTTGTGGTTGATACCATTGCAATTCATGATTCCGAACGAACCCTTTTTCATAAGACCAGTTGGCTGGATTGGGTTCACCATTTTTATCAAATTCATCCGACCAAGCTAGTTTATAACCATCTTTTGCCCATTTTTTTTGAATAGATATATCTTGGGCTACAGTATCAAAAACAAATAATAACGCTATTATTAATGCAAACAAATGCTTCATCATATTACAGATTTGAGGTATAAAATTCATTGATTATTATTGGTTAAAACTATCTAGTTTCCAAGTATCTTGCCACGTAATCAATGGTTTTCCTTCTTTAAACTGTATCGGTAACCAAAGGTATCTACTGTCTTTTAAGTCTTTAGGATTCCATTTGTCAGCCATAAAAATAAAGGAGTCTTTTTTCCCTACAATAGGTAGAATATACGTTGACTGCCCATTAAATGTTTTTTCTGCCAAAGGTCCATTCATAGGGTCTTCTATTAATTTCCAAGGACCAAATAACGATTTTGAAATATGCAAGCTTGCTTTGTTAGGTGCCCAACCTGTGCAACCACTCGTAATTAAATAATAGGTTCCATCTTTTTTAAAGACTGCTGGAGCCTCACGGTGACTGCTGAACAAAAGTGTATCTTCGGTAGTAGCCGAAAGATAATCATCTGTTAACTTAGTGATACGTAAGTCATAATTTTCACGGGCAGAATAAATATGGTAAGCTGTGGCATCATCATCTACATACAATGTCATGTCTCTTGACATGTGTCCATTCGGACGAAAGCTTTTTAAATACACAAAAGGACCTGTAGGTTTATCACTTATTGCTACGCCTGCTCTGGCAGCACTATAGCCCTTTTTAGGCAATTCTAGGTGAAACCACATTACATACTTTTTGGTTTTGGCATTGTATATTACCTTCGGGCGTTCTATCAAACCACCAACAGCAATTTCACTGGCAGGGTCATCAGATTTTGCCAAGGCTACTCCTTCATTTTTCCAGTTATACAAGTCCTTAGATGAATATACGCCTACTCCTTCAGATGCCGTCGTCCCTCTTTTTTCTCCATACCAATAGTATGTTTTGTTGACGTACAAAAGCCCGCCACCGTGTGCATTTATTACTTCCCCATTGTTATCATTCCAGATACTCCCTGGCTTAAATTCGTTTTGCTTGGTGCTAACACTTGTTTTTTGTGTCTGACAGCCTAATAATATAGCCACTGCCAACAACAATACATTTGCAGAAATTCTCATTGTTTATAATTGGATAAATTGTTCCCTTTTAAATAACTAGCATTGTACAAAACTATGAAGAGATTGAAGTATTATAAGGGGGGATTTTCGTCAAAAAGGAGGGAGAATCTTTAGGTATAGCGTTATATAAGTGTATTCTAGCTTAGTTCATTTTTTGAAACGAAAAATTTAACCATTCAACTGGCATTTTTTCACTTTGTAAATGAACTAAGCTATATCATACTAACTATTACTGCGGTGTTGTTTGGCATATTCGGAAGGAGGCATATTATAAATGCCTTGGAACATCTTACGAAAATACTTAATATCTTCTATTCCTACCATCATAGCTACTTCTGAAACACGTAAATTGCCTGAACTAAGTAGTTGAGCTGCACGCTTCAGGCGAATATCACGGATAAATTCTACTACCGATTGACCCGTAATGGCTTTAATTTGTCGATAAAAGGCAGATTGGCTCATTCCCATCTCTCTTACTAATATCTGTACATTAAAATCTGAATCACTCAGATTATTCTCGATAATTGCCATTGCTTTCTCTAAAAGCTGTTTGGTTTCATCTGGAATATCTACTTGCGTAGGTTCTAGCAACAATTTTCGTTGATAATACTCCCTGAGTTGTAACCTGCTTTGAAGCATCGTTACAATTTTAGCTGTAAAAATCAATGGATTAAATGGCTTGGCCATGTATTCATCCGCACCAGTCTCTAGTCCTTCTAATTCATGTACTGCAGCCACCCTTGCAGTTAGGAGCATTACAGGGATATGACTAGTTTTAGGATGTTGTTTGATTTTTCGACATAGTTCTAACCCATCACTCCTTGGCATCATTACATCACTAATTACTAAATCAGGTAATAGTTGTAAGGTTTTTCCCCACCCATCTAAGCCATCTACTGCCGTAAAAACCTCATAATTTATTTCGCAGAGCTGTTGCAAATACAAACGCAGTTCTTCATTGTCTTCTACAATCAATATTCGAGTGGTACTTGGGATTTTTATCGAAACTTTTTCAGCTTCTGGACGCTCGACGTCAACTAGATTAGTATTTACTGTAACTTTTTGGGGTTCTAATACTTCATTTTGAATTTCATGTATTGCTAAATGTGCTTTCCCAAAAGGTAGTTTTAACTGAAAGGTTGTGCCCTCTCCTACTTGGCTTTGCACAGATACTTCTCCTGAATGTGCTTCCACAAATTGTTTCACTAGGGATAAACCTATCCCAGTTCCCATGATTTTCATGGTTTCTGTATGCGATGCTTGAAAATAGGGGTCAAATATTTTATCAACTTCATCAGTCTTCATCCCTATACCCCAATCCTGCACTTTAATTTCTAAATAATTATCCTTTAGCTTTTTCTGGTCAAACACCGCCCCTTCATCTGGTGAGCCTATTACAGATACTTGTATTCTTATTTTACCACCTTCGGGCGTGTATTTAAAGGAATTCGACAATAAATTGGTCAGGATGATTTCTAACTTACTCCAATCAAAATACATATTGATTGGCTCTTTGGGCATGCTGATGGCATAATCAAAATAGCATTCATCCGCTTTTAATTTAAAAATCAAGAATATTTCTTGAATAAAATGCAAGATATTTCCTTGGGTTGCACGCAGAGAAACGTGTCCCGATTCTACTTTCCTGAATTCTAATAATTGATTTACCAGTTCTAATAGTTTCCGTGTTTGTTGGTGCATTAGTACGACCTTATCCTTCATTTTAGATTCTACGGATACCAATTCTTCCATAGGCCCTAAAATTAGGGTAAGCGGAGTACGTAGTTCGTGGGATACATTCGTAAAAAAGCTTAGCTTTAAGTCTGTGATTTCTTTCTCTTTTTCAGCCTTGAATTTTTCTAAAGCTATGGCATTTTTCAAGGCTTGCCTTGCTAAGCTAGCCCTACGATAGACGATAAAAGCTGATACTATCAAAAGGCTATATAACGTATAAGCCCACCACGTTTTGTACCAAGGTGGTAATACCATTATTTTTAAAATAGCTGGTTTTTTAGACCATTGTCCTTCACCATTATAGGCTTTTATTTCCAATACATAGTCTCCAGCTGAAAGGTTAGAAAAACTTGCTGTTCGCTGATTGGCAGTCGTATAAACCCAGTTTTTATTATAACCTTTTAATCTATATGCATAAATATTTTTTTGGGGGTTATTGTAATTCAGCCCAACGAATCCAATCGAGAAATCATTTTCTCTATCTTTTACGGTAATATTTTGGGTTTGTTCCAAAGGCTTCTCAAGCACTACTCTTCCGTTTATCTCTTCTCCTACTTGTACAGGTTTATTATATATCCGAAAATTAGTTAACCGTACTACCGAAGGATTGGCGTTAGGGCGAATTTCCTTTGGATTGAAATAAGTGAGCCCTCTAATACCTCCAAAATACAGTAAGCCTTCGGCATCTCTGGTAGCAGCACCTACTTTAAAGGAATTACTTTGTAAGCCATCACCTACATCATAGTGTAACCATTGCCCTTTTTGTGTATTATAACGCAATAATCCATCTCCACCTATCCATAAGTTTCCCTCAGCATCATCCTGTAAGCTTTCTATATTCGGATAGGGTATGTTTATTCTTTGTACAATGTCTTCTCCTTCCGCATTTGTCGAAATTTTGTTTAATCCTGCGCCAATTGTACCTACCCACACATTCCCTAATTTATCTTTCAGTGTGGGCCATGCATAATTTCCACTTAGGCTATTTTTATTATTTCTATCATAACTAAAGTGTTTTAATAAACCAATACCTTCTTGCTTCACTTGTATTTTCCATAATCCTATGTCTCGTGTACTTGCCCATAAAACATCCTTAGTTTTATCATACATCAGAAAAGTAAATGCGTTGGTTTTTAAGGGATTTTTATCTCCCCAATAATGCTCTAATAACTTCCCTTCTTTATTTAAACGTATAAGTCCTAGTTCAAAAGTAGCCAGCCAAATAGTACCGAAACGGTCTTCGATGATGCTTTCTATACTGGTATTATAAAGGGTTAAATCTTTATCTATTTGTATAAATCGTTCAGACTTATCTCCATTGAGTTTTATTAAACCCAAATACCTTGTTCCAGCCCATAAAGTACCGTCGTTGTTTTGATAAAAAGCAGAAACATCTACACCTGTTGCATCAGCTGGCAGGTCTCTACTCAAAAAGTTCTGGTAAGTCCTTGTGTTAAAATCATACCTCGAAAACCCGTTGCGAGTACCTATCCAAAGCCAGTTTTTGACAACATCCTTATGAATACAGTTGATATAATTATTAGGCAACGTAGGATGTTGCGAGAACTGACGCTGTAAGTTATAAAATGGTTTTCTACGCAAATTGACCCTGTTGAGTCCCCCGGCCGAGGCTGCCAACCAAATATTTTGATTATTGTCTTCAAAAACTTGGTGAACTCTCCCTGAATTGATACTGTTTTGGTCCCCATCTAAAGGTAAAAACGTAGTAGGCTTATCGATGTCAATTGGTATAGTATTAGCAAGTATGGGCGTTTTTGCTGGCCAGAAACGTAAACCATAATTAGTGCCAACCCAAAGCTGATTGAAAGAGTCAAGATAAATGCATTCAATCTGTGACAGGTTTCCCATCATAGTTTCACTACTTTTAGCGGTTAGCCTTTGGGCTTTGCTAATCCATAAAAGTTGGTCGTAAGTAGCCACCCATAAATTCCCATGAAAATCAATATGTATTGTTCTTATATAGTTCCCTTCTAGTGCCGCACGTCGAATCGTCGACCCTTTGGGCGAAACATACCAAAGGCCTTCTGCACGAGTAGCAATCCAAACGAAACCTTCTTTATCACAAATAATGCTTGCTACTTTATACGCTGTTTTTTGATTGATAACAATGTGCTGAACACTTTCAAGCTGGTCATCATCATTTACTTTAAGGACAAATATTCCATTTCTACTTGTCCCTACCCAAATACGCCCTAATGAATCCGACGCAATTGAAACAACATTGGTTACTCTCAGTTGTTTTATTAAATCTTGATTAATAGCAGGATTGGCTTGTTGTGTTACATTAATTACTTTGTCGTGTTTTACATCTAACAAATTTACGCCTGCACTTTCGGCACCAATCCATAAACGACCTTTTGCATCTACATGTAAAGTATGGATACGATTGCTAGGTAATCCATTATCAGGATTCACAGGCATATCGTATTTCTTGAGTTCATAACCATCATAACGGCTGATACCATTATTGGTACCCGTCCATATAAATCCTGATTTATCTTGAACTACAAACATAGCATCACTATGAGGTAGTCCGTCATTTACAGTAAGGTGTTCAAATCGAAATTTAGCAGTATTTGATTGTGCCAAGCTGAGGCTTGGTATGATGATAATTACTAGAAAAATATATTTTAAATGCCCCTTCATAAATAAGTATTTAATTCAACAATATTAAAAAAGGTATTACATGATTAAGTACAATGTTCACATACCTTCTTAATACAAGTACAACAAAGTTTGTCATACAAAAGGGAATAACAAAAGGTTTTCATCAAATCAGCGCGAAATTATTTATTCGCATGCCAATTGACAATTGCAGACTATTTGATTGGCTTATCTATGCATTAGGGCATGTATTTAAAAACTACCCTGTTTTATTTCTCGAAATTAAAGAAATAGCCCATCAACAATCTTTAGGTGTGATTTTCACCCCCTTTTTATACGAAAAAAGCACCCTATTCGCTTAATTCTATTAATTAGTTTTGCATTATTCAAATTTAATATTTGATAAAATGTAGTTAAAACTCCATTCCTTTTTTTCTATGTGCATTATTAATAACGATTGCCAAAATTCAAAAAAACAAAACTATGATAAAATTTTTACGTAAGCGCTGTCTTTATTGGTATCCTTTCTGTAGGATTGCTCTAACGGCAACATTCGTGTTTAACGCTTTGTTTATGATTGCCCAGTCGACTGAAAACAAAACGACTAATGTTGGATTATTTTCACCCGTAGTAATTGATGAAAACGAAGAGCCCCTAGCAAACATTAGTATCAGCAACAAAACCAATGGTTTAAAAGCAAATACAGATGCAGCGGGTTTGGCAACTATCAGTGCTAAGAAAGGTGATAAGCTAGAAATTTTTGCATCGGGTATTAAAATTCAGGATTACATCGTTGGTGACAAACTTTCACCTTTGATTATCCTAAGTACTAAGAACCCAGCAGTACTTCGTTCAAAACCTCTCCGTAGGTTGTTTAATACTAGCGTACAAAATGATTTAACGGCTACTTCTTCTCAAGCTGTCTTCAACAGTGACTTGCAGAAATCAGCAGTAACTTCGGTATTAAGTACTTTGCCCGGTAGATTAGCAGGACTTGCTACTAATCAGTTTACTGGTCAGCCTGGAAGCGATGGCACGAGTGTTTCATTACGAAACCAAGGTCCTTTGGTAATTATTGATGGTATCCCTCGCCAACTTACAGTTTTTGATCTTGAGGAAATCGAATCAATTACTGTATTAAAAGATGCCCTATCAACCGCCATGATGGGTGTCCGTGGTTCTGATGGAGCATTGGTAATTACCACTCGCAAGGGTAATCCTAACAACGCCAGAATGTCGTTTACTGCACAAACTGCTATTCAACAACCTCTCCGTTTTCCAAAGGCGCTAAATTCGTACAACTATGCTACCTTGTATAACGAGGCTTTGAAAAATGATGGACTAGCGCCAGTTTATTCGGAACAAACATTACAAGGTTATTTATCAGGTTCTGATAAGTATCTGTACCCTGATGTAAATTGGAGAGATCAAGTATTAAACTCCTCTTCAAGACAAGACCGCTATACTTTTAGTGCAACTGGAGGAAATAGTTTCTCTAAATACTTTGTATCGTTCGACCACATCAATCAAACGGGTTTATTGAAAGAAAGCGACATCAATGCCTACAATACCAACAATAATTTTAAATCATACACTATTCGTTCAAATGTAGATTTACAATTAAACCCTAAGTTATCGGGTGGTATTTATTTACTTGGAAGAATTTTGAATGGTAATGATGCGGGTGTTGGAACGAATTCTATTCTTTCGGGTCTCATGAACACGCCCAACAATGCATACCCTGTATATAACCCGAACAATTCTTACGGGGGTAGTCAGCAATTTCAAAACAACCTTTGGGCTCAAACTGTTGGCTCAGGCTATCAGCAAAACTTCAAAAGAGACATGTTAGCTGACTTCTACCTAAAAAGAACTTTAGATGAAGTAACTCAAGGACTATGGGTTAGGGCTACAGGCTCCTATTATGCTACCCTTTCTGAAAACATTGATCGTAGTAAAAAATTTGCCGTTTTCCAAAGAAATATATCCCCATCAGGTCAAGAAAGTTATCAGCAATTTGGTGCAAACAGTGACCAAAGTAATGGAAATGGAATTGAATTTCAAGGACGCTCAGACTATTTGGAATTAAGTATGGGGTATGACCGTACTTTTAATAAACATGGCTTCACAGGCCTCCTTTTGGCAAATCGCCAGAATTCAGTAACAGGTTCTGATTTACCTTTAACCTTTACAGGAACGTCGGGACGATTCAGTTATAACTACTCGAAAAAGTACATTGTTGAAATGGCTTTCGGATTGAATGGTTCGAACCGTTATCCTGAGGGAGGTACTACAAAATATGGTTTCTTCCCATCAGTTGGTTTAGCATGGAATGCTACTGAAGAAGATTTCTTAAAATCACAAGATTGGCTTTCATACTTAAAAGTATTTGGTTCGTATGGTAAAACGGGTGATGATAACCCAGGTTACTTTTCGTACATCCAAACTTACTTTGATAGCAACAGTGCTTTCTTCGGTACTGGTGCTGGCTCAAACACCTCTATTACTGAACAACCATTAGCTAACCCGAACATTACTTGGGAAAAAGCTAATAAATTGAACGTAGGTATTCAAGGAGCCGTATTTAATCATCAATTGGGCTTTACTGTTGAATACTATCGTATGAAATATTATGATTTGTTGATGCAACGTGGACATAATACTGCTATGCTGGGAAATACTTATCCGAATGAAAATATCGGACAAAATCAATACTCAGGGGTAGATGTTCAACTTGCTTGGCAAAAAAGCATCAAAAATATAAGTGTTTATGCAAGTGTAAACGCTGGTATTCAATCATCAAAAGTATTATACATTGATGAAGTAAACCAGCCATTCTCATGGATGCGACGCACTGGTCAGCCTGTCGGACAAGCATTTGGATACGTAGCAGATGGTTTATTCCAAAGCACTGCAGAAGCTACTAGCGCGCCGAGTATAATTGGTTATACACCACAAGCGGGTGACATTAAGTACAAAGACTTGAATGGTGATGGTCTTATTAATCAATTAGACCAAGCTCCTATTGGTAACCAAAGTCCTCTGATTCCTTTTGGCGCTAATCTTGGATTCCACTGGAAAGCATTTGATTTTTCAGCATTGTTTCAAGGTGCAATAAACAGAAATATCTACTTACAAGGTAACACAACATGGAGCTCTACATGGCCATTTCAAAATGGAGGTTTTGGACAAGCTTTCGAAAAACACTTAGATCGCTGGACGCCAACTAACCCTGATGCTTCGTTCCCACGTGTATGGGTTGGTACTAATATTTACAATCAAGCTACTTCATCATACTGGATGCGTTCAGGAGACTATGTACGTTTGAAAAATATTGAATTGGGCTATACTTTACCTGCTAAACTATTAGGTAAAATCAAAGTAAGCTCGATACGTGTGTTTGCAAATGCTATCAATTTGTTGACTTTCAACAACGACAAAACGATTGACCCTGAGAGTTACCAAAGTAATTATCCTGTTCAACGACTTATCAATTTTGGGGTGAATTTAAAGCTGTAGGCTGTGAGGTATAGGATATCATTGAATAAATGAAGTCTTATAAATCACCAATTTCCTAAATACTAAAAAAGATGAATAAAAAACTATATACAAGCCTTCTTTTATTGGTTTTGTCAATGTCTTGGACAGCCTGTGAAAGAGTTGAAACTGAGCCTCGTGACTGGATTAAAGAAGATTTAGTTTGGGATCAGCAAGATAAAAATGCCACATTAGCGGTTTTCTTCCTGAACGATATTTATAATTATATCCCTAATGGGTTTAATCGTATTGGTAGAGCTAACAATGCTAACAATGGTGATTTCCTTGATGCTGGTGCAGGTGATGCTATTCCATCAAGAACCAACCGTGCTGTAGAATACTATACAAACGGTATCATCAGTGTGTTAAACAACCCTGACCCTTATTGGGGTAATAGCTATGCAGGGATTAGAAGAGTAAATATATTCTTGGCCAATATTGATAAAGTACCCGCTACGCCAGCTAGTATTGCTACTTGGAAAGCTGAAGCAAGATATATCAGAGCCCACCTTTATTTTGAATTATTAAAGAGATATGGTGGTGTCCCTTTGATTGCTGATAAGGTTTTCACGATTGAAGATAACCTATCTCTCCCAAGAAATACTTTTGAAGAATGTGTAAACTATATCAAAACAGAATGTGATGCAATAAAAGGAAGCTTAACACCTGAGCCTGTTTCAGATAACAACTGGGGACGTATTCCTAGAGGAGCTGCTATTGCTTTAAAATCACGTTTGTTATTGTATGCTGCAAGTCCCCTTTTCAATGGTGGTGGTGTAAGTACCAACCCAAGCCTAAAAACTTTGAATGGTTATGCAAGTTATGACGTTGCTCGTTGGCAAAGTGCTTTAGATGCGGCTAATGAGTTGATAAACCTTAACTACTACGCTTTACAGGCTTCGTACAATAATATTTTTGTAGTAAAGAAAAACACAGAAATTATTCTTGCTAAACAAGTTGCGAACAATACTGACATTGAGAGTTTTAATGCACCAATTGGTTATGGTTCTCCGGCGGCTAGTCAAGGGCTTACAAGTCCTACTCAGAATTTGGTAGATGCCTTCCCGATGAATAATGGGTTAGATATTAGTAATCCTCTTTCTGGATATTCGGCACAAGCTCCTTATCTCAACCGTGATCCACGTTTGGCTTTAACGGTATTTTTTAACGGACAAACATGGTTAAAACGTAATGTAGAGACTTTTGAGGGAGGTAAGGATAAGCCAGGAGGTAATTTAGTCCAAACTAGAACGGGCTATTATCTTAGAAAATTTATGGCTGATTTTGCCACTAATACTACTTACACCAATCAGAGTCATAACTTCCCTATATTCCGTTATGCTGAAATTTTATTAAATGCGGCTGAGGCACTTAATGAGCTAGACAAAACGGAAGATGCAGTAAAGAGGGTAATAGACATCCGTAAAAGAGCTGGGATAAAAGCAGGAACGGATAATCGCTACGGGATAAAAGCTTCGATTTCGAAGGATGAATTAAGAACATTGATTCAGAACGAACGTAGAATAGAATTAGCTTTTGAAGAACATAGATTCTGGGATTTACGTCGCTGGAAAATCGGAGAAACTGCTTTAAGTGGTGCTTTGATGGGTATGAAAATTACCACTAAAACAGATGGTACGTTCAATTATTCGCCTGTACAAATTGGTAATATGGTTTTTACGAAGAGACTATACTATATGCCACTTCCTTATGACGAAACCTTGAAAAACCCAAGTTTAATCCAAAACGAAGGTTGGTAAAATGACACAAGCAATAGCTTATGAAATCATGAATAAAATTCATTAGAATTTATGAAAAAACTAATATATATCCTGTTATTACTTACCGCCTTTACTAGCGGCTCACTTTATGCCCAAGGGCAACTCGTCAGCGGTGTTGTTTCTGACGCTAAAGAGACCCTACCAGGCGTATCTGTTTTCGAAAAAGGGAAAACAACCAATGGTACCTTAACCGATGAAAATGGTAAATTCCGCATTACTTTGAAAGGACAAAGTGGCGTATTAATCTTTCGTTCATTGGGTTATAAACAACAAGAAGTGTTAATCACGACACAAACTAATCTAAATGTAGTGCTTGAACCTGAAGACAAAAGCCTCGACGAAGTAGTCGTTGTAGGGTTTGGTCAACAGAAAAAACTAACCTTAACTGGGTCCGTAAGTTCGGTTTCTGGGCGCGAAATTCGTGAAAACCCTGCTGCCAGTTTACAAAATGCTTTGGCAGGTAAATTACCAGGCTTTTTCTCGCAACAACCTTCGGGTCGTCCTGGGGCAGATGGTGCCAACTTTTATATCCGTGGTGTTAGTTCTTACAATGGTAACAACCGTCCTTTGATTATCGTAGATGACGTTGAATTCTCTTATGACCAATTTGCAAGAATTGACCCTAATGAAATTGAAAGTTTGTCCATTTTGAAAGATGCCTCTACTACTGCTATTTACGGTGTAAGAGGTGCTAATGGTGTAGTAGTAATCACCACTCGTCGTGGGAAAGAAGGTCCACCACAAATTACAGTAAGGGTAGAAACGGCTCTTTCGCAACCAACGAAGATTCCTACTTACTTGAATGCTTACGAGAGTGCTAAATTGTATAATCAAGCACAAATTAATGATAATGCGGCCAACCCGAATCCATCATTTAAACCTCGTTTTTCTGATCAGGATTTAGCATTATATCAAAATGGTACAGACCCATACGGTCACCCAGATGTAAACTGGAAAGATGTTTTATTTAAAACTTTCAGTAAGCAATACAGAGGTAACTTAGATTTGTCGGGTGGTACACAAAGAGTAAAATATTTTGTATCAGTTGGGTATTTGAACCAAGATGGGATGTTGAAGGATTACGGTCAAGACCAAGGTGTAAATAGTAATTACTATCACCAACGTTATAACTACCGTTCAAACCTCGATATGAGCGTTACTAAAAGCCTTGACTTACGTTTAGACTTATACGGAAACTTTGCACAGGTAAATACGCCGCAAGTAGGTAGCCCGTTCGGGTATAACGATTTGTTCTATGATTATAGCAGTTTTGCTACATTAGCTCCTTTTGCATATCCTGTTTATAACCCAGATGGGTCATTAGGATACAGTACTTGGAGCCGTAACGAAAACCCAAGTTATAATGTAAACAACGTGGTGGGTCGTTTGAAATACTATGGTTATAGCCAAAGCAATGAAAGTAATATTAACTTCATTGGTTCGGCTAAACAAAAGTTGAATTTTATCACAGAAGGATTAAACATTCAAGGACGTATTTCTTTTACAAGCAATTATGCTTATACTAGAAGTATGACGCGTGATCAGTTCCCTTCATTCATCTATAATCCGACTACAAATTCTTATGAAGCGCGTGACCCTAACGTATATAGAGTAAGAAGATTCTTTCTTGGCTACGACCCAAAAAGTACTTCAAGAGTATTGAACTTACAGTTTATTTTGAACTACGACAGAACTTTTGCTAAAGCTCACCACGTGTATGGATTGGCATTGATGAACCGTAACTCAAACACTGCTGCAAACAGTAATGGTATCTATAACTTTATTCCAAGCAATTTCCAAGGTTATTCTGGTCGTTTGGGATATGATTACAAAAACCGTTATTTATTACAATTAAATGCAGCCTATAATGGTTCAGACCGTTTTGTTAGCGACAAGCGTTTTGGTTTATTCCCAGCGGCTTCGGCAGGATGGAATATCTCGGAAGAGCCTTTTTTCCAAGAAAGTCGTCTGTATAAATCAATCGATTTACTTAAAATTCGTGGTTCGTATGGTATCGTAGGGAATGATGCATTGGGTAGTAGTTTCTCATATTACTATCAGCAAAATTATGGTACTGGTAACGGTGTATCACAAGCAAACTTTGGGTATTCGAGCAATGGTTATAACAGTATTTTTGAAGGAACGCTAGCCAATAATGATGTAACGTGGGAAAAGGAGAAAAAACTAGACGTAGCCCTTGAATTTGGTTTATTCAATAGCAAATTAACAGGTAGTATAGATTTCTTTGATAACAACCGTTACGACATTCTTACTACTCGTGGTACTATTTCTGCTATTTTCGGACAAGGCTTACCTCCTGTAAACATTGGTAAAGTAAACAACCGTGGTTATGAGTTAGAATTAGGATACCAAAGTCCTACCTACAATGGTTTCTCTTATTCAATCAAAGGAAATTACTCGGTAGCTAAAAACAAAATTGTTTTCCAAGACGAACCTAGTTCATTGTATCCTTATCAAGCTTATACAGGTAACAGCATCGGACAATCAAGAGTTTATACATTCATCGGTTATTACAAAAGTGCAGATGATATTGCTAATAGTCCTAAAACTGCAGTGCCTGTACAACCCGGAGATTTGAAGTATGCCGACTTAAACAACGATGGTAAAATTGATGGTTATGATATGTCTGTAACAGGTAATCCAAATACACCAAACACAGTGTATGGTATCAATTTAGGCATTCGTTACAAAAGTATCAGTATCAGTGCCAATTTTCAGGGAGCTCGTAATTTCAGTGTGAGAGGAACTTCAGAATCTATCCGTGCTTTTGCATCTAATCTAACCGCTATACACCAACAAGCTTGGACGCCAGAATTGGGTGATAACGCCAAATATCCCCGCCTTACTTTATTAGGTGGAATTAGTGATCCTGCGGGTTATCCTTCCACATTCTGGCTAATTCCAGGCGATTACCTTCGCTTAAGAAATGCACAGGTGAATTTTGAAGTACCAAGTAAGTTTTCTCAAAAAATTGGTATTCCTCAAATCCGTATTTATGTAAATGGTTCAAACCTACTTACGTTTACTAGCTTAAGTAAATTGTATGAATTTGACCCTGAGATTACATCTGGTACTGATAGAGTGAGTTATCCACCACAAAGACTTATAAATCTTGGCATAAGTGCCACATTCTAAGTGTTTAACCATATTTGAACTAATCGTTTCATGAAAAAAATATTGTTGATTGGATGTATCATTGGTAGCCTTGCCGCTTGCAAACCTTCTGGTGATTTCCTAGACCCTAAAACAA
Source organism: Arcicella aquatica (assembly GCF_034928825.1). Lineage (NCBI taxonomy): Bacteria > Pseudomonadati > Bacteroidota > Cytophagia > Cytophagales > Flectobacillaceae > Arcicella > Arcicella aquatica. The sequence goes on from NZ_JAYFUL010000011.1 coordinate 19,138, forward strand.
ATGCTTTAACCGAAGAAACGGTTTTTAGCGATAGTACTCGTACAATGTCTTTCTTATTCCGTATCTACGGAGACGTTGGCTTTAGTTTTAACAAAGGCCGTTGGGATTCTCACGGTAATACCGAAGAAGCGACAGACGATGCTGAATACCGTTATTCAGGTACTGGGCAAAAAGCGGTAGTACTTTATAGCGGTACAGGTAGCCCGACTAATTTTCCTTTCCTTGAATTTTGGTCGACGCCTTATACTAATATACGTAGAGTAAACCTTTTGTTGCAAAAGCTTCCACAAACGCCATTGTCGGCTAAGCTTAAGGCACAAATGGCTGCTGAAGCGAGATTCTTAAGAGTTTGGTATTACAACTGGCTATTAATTAGCTTTGGTGGTGTGCCTATTATCAAAGACAAAGTGTATGACATCACCGACTTTGTGAACGAGCCTCGTACTTCTTATGCTGAATGTGTATCTTATTTAACTAGTGAATTGGATGCGATTGCATCACAGTTACCTACAAGAAATGAGTATTCAGAACAAGATTATGGCCGTATTACAAAAGGTGCATGTCTAGCCTTGAAGTCAAGAATTTTACTTTATGCGGCTAGTCCATTATTCAATGGTGGTGCTGAAACGCAAGATGCAAATTTGGCTAAATTGGTAAGCAATCCAACTTATGATGTTAGTCTCTGGCAAAAAGCTGCTGATGCGTCATTGGCAGTAATTAATTCGGGTGAATATAGTTTGTATAAGGATAATACTACCGCCCCAGGTTATGGTTTTGCTCAAGTGTTTTTGAATAGAGTAAATACTGAGTATATCTTTTTCCAAAACCGTGCTGCCAATCGTGATATGGAAGGCTTTTATAATATGCCAACCAGAGGGGGGGGGTATAATGCAATGCCTACGCAGAATCTGGTAGATGCCTTTCCAATGAAAAACGGAAAAGCAATTACTGATCCAACTTCGGGGTATGATGTTAATAATCCTTATAAAAATCGTGACCCTCGATTTGCCAATTCTATTGTTTACAATGAATCGTTGTATTACTTAGCATCATCAAATACATTGAGTCCTGTTTATACTTATGAAGGAGCTGCCTCAGATGGCTTTACGTTAGCTGGACAAACAACTGGGTATTATACGCGTAAATTATGTGATGTAAATATTTCATCTAATAGTAGTTTTAACGCTAATAGAGGTTGGCCATTGCTTCGTTATGCAGAAATTTTATTGAACTATGCTGAAGCGATTAATGAAGCTGGTAAGCCAGATTTGGCTTATAGTAAATTAATTGAACTACGTGATAGAGCAGGTATTGAGCCAGGTGCTGATAATCTTTATGGATTAAAAGCTGGTATGACTAAAGAAGAAATGAGAGAGGTAATCAGAAATGAACGACGTATTGAATTAGCTTTTGAAGACCACCGTTGGAATGACATTCGTCGTTGGAAAACAGCCATGGTTGTTAGCAATGGTTTTAACAAACGTATGCGTATTGTTAAAACAGGTAATACTTATACTTACCAAGTTACTGAATCTATCAGACGCCATAATTTCCGTCCAGAAATGTATCTTTTACCAATTCCTGATGCCGAAGTACGCAAAGCTCCTGCAATGCTCCAGAATCCAGGATGGTAGTTAGTTAATTGTGAATTAGTGAGTTGTGGATTTTGAATTAGTAATAATTTAGCATTCACAACTCACTTTTTTATTATATGAGTTAATAATAATTCTCTTAAAACCAAGCATTGAAGCTCTCATCACTAGCGAGGGACTTAAGTCCCTCGCTAGTGATAATCATCTGATTATTAGCAATTTACAAACTCATGGGTAATCAATAGCATTTAAACCCCTCCTTATACGAAATCCAGTAATTCGCTAACTCGCAATTAATTCATTCTATACGCCGATGGATTCATTTGTAATTGTTTTCTAAAGAAGTTATTAAAATGGGCTGGTTCTTCAAACCCCAAACAGTAGCTTATCTCAGAAATATTCCAATCAGTGTGTTTTAGCAAAGCTCTTGCCTCGTTTATTAATCGTTCTGTGATTAAATCGGTAGTAGTTTTGCCTGTTGTAATTTTAATCGCCCTATTCAGATGATTTACATGCACATATAGTTTTTCAGCAAAATCTTTTGCCGAACGCAACGAAAATCTTTGTGAAGGTGATTCTATCGGGAACTGACGCTCCAACAATTCTGTAAAAACAGCCGTAATCCTAGAATTAGCATCAGGATGTTGATAGAGTCTTTCGCTAGGCTCAATCTTCATCGCTGCATGAATCATTTCTGTAACATAATTCCGGATAAGGTCATATTTGTAACGATAATCTGAATTTATTTCCGCTATCATTTTCAGAAAAATTCCACTAAGGTATTCATCTTGTGCTTCATTCAATAAAAAAGCAGGCTTCCCTCCTATTTTGAACATTGGTAAATCATTGATATTGCTCCTAAGATTTTCAGTAAAAAATGCTTCCTTGAAAATACAAAAGAAACCTGTAGTTTCTCCAGAAATCAACTCCCACGTATAAGGTACTTGTGGATTAAAAAAAATGAGCGTCGGTCCATCTATTTCGATGCTTTTATCGGCATAATGATAGATATTACGTCCTCTAATTAAGCTCACTTTATAAAAATCTCTACGACTATAATTGACGGGCGTTCCCCCTGCGATGCAGTCTTCTAACCTAAAAACATTAAAATGTCCTAAATCCTGTTTTAAGTTATCGGGAAGATAGTTGAATTTATGTTGATAAAAATCTTCTAAGGTTTCAGTCGTAGATATCATTTGTATAGATTTTTTTCAAAGCCCAAAACACGCTTAAAAAGCAGGTCAGGCATAATTTACCAAATTATCGTTTCCTTTAAAAGAAGTATGATTGATTATTTTTCCTTTTACAAAATCATCATGTCTTAATTATCAAACCCTGTGGCAGTAGCTAATGTTCTTACGCTTTCTAAATCTTGTTTTACTGCTTCCATTTTCACTTCTGCTAAATGGTATGCATCTGCCCCTAAAAATAAATGCAATGGTGGTTGTTGAGATTCAGCTATTTTGATAAGCACTTGAGCAGCTTTTTCAGGGTCGCCATTCTGGTTACCATCATAGTCTTTTTCATGTGTGCTTTGTACTTCACGCACTGTTTGATAGTCTTCAATTTGGTTTTTAGGAACACTCAAAGAAGTAGCACTTAAGAAGTTGGTTCTGAAATATCCCGGTGAAACGATTGTAACGTTGATGCCAAAGTCTTTCACTTCTGCCGCTAATGATTCTGAAAAACCATGCATGGCAAATTTTGTAGCACAGTAAATACCAAATCCAGGAAATGCTCCTGTAAATCCACCGATTGAAGCAATGTTAAAAATATGTCCTGATTTTTGTGCTCGTAAATAAGGTAAAGCTTGACGGATAACATTCAACGAACCAAACACATTTACTTCAAAATTCTGACGCGTTTCTTCATCACTCAATTCTTCTACCGCACCCACTAAACCGTATCCAGCATTGTTGACGATTACCTCAATTTTACCAAAGTAATCTACCGTTGCTTTAATCCCTACTGCTACACTTTCTTCTTGCGTAAGTTGTACCGCCAATGGTAGAAAGTTGTCTGAAACGATACCGACTGCTTCCCTAAGTTCTGCTATATTTCTTGATGTAGCAGCTACTTTTTGACCATTATTTAATAGTTGTTTTACTAATACAAGCCCTAAACCTTTAGATGCTCCAGTAACAAACCATACTTTTAGTGATGTATTTTCCATTATACTAATTTTGTTTTGTTTGACAATATTTATTGTTTTTAACGATACAAAATTAGTGTAGGAATCAAACAGCGTGATTGCGGTAAACAAAGCAATACTTGCAAAATTCAAACAATTTGTTCTTTGCTGTAGGCGATAGGCTATAAGCTTTAGTTGAAAATTTATATAATATTGTCATTGCCTAAAGCTTATCGCCTAAAGAAAAGAATTACTCTAACTCCTTACCCGCAAAAGCCAAACACTGCATCGCAGCCAAACCCCATTGAGCCACGCTATTGGTTGAAATACCAACTCCTTCGTCAATAGGATTCAGGACTTTAGGCCCTGCCAATTTTGTAATTTGCATTGATGGTTTTCTGATGCCACCCTCTCCTGCATAAAATTCTTTCCAAGCACGCTTTCCTAATTCGGGATTCTTATTACGCATAGCCGCAAAAGCTGTTAGTCGTGCATGTCCTTGTTCTAAGTTTAGTTTTTTCAGACTTTCGCCCAATACGGCTTTCTGTTCTTCGGCTGTGCCATTATACAATTGACAATATTGTAGCCAAGCCTTCTCGAAAATAGGCATATCCACTACATCTATTAATTCTGCACAGATTTCAGCTAAACCAAAAACGGCACTCAGGTGAGACACAGAAATCTTTTTAGCATCTTCCTGTTGGTATTTTCCTGTTGCTAGTTCCATGATAGCCCCACCTGCAAAAAAGCCATGTGCTTGTTCTGCAATGGTACGCATGCTATTTAATAATTTAGCTTTAATCTGTGGGTTCTCAGTACGCTCCCACTCAGTAAGCCATGCGGCAGACAACGCCCCCCAGTCTGTACCAAAAGAAACACTAGCATATTCGCCTTTAGGGTCTGACAATGGTGCTTTTTGACCTATTTTCCTACCCGGAATAATGGTTCTGAGTGTTCTATCAGCATTTACTTGCTCTCTCATCAAGTCTCCTACTCTTTCGTCGGCTGTCAGGTAATAATAAAAACGACGGTTGGCGGCTGTACTAATTCTAAGTTGTTTGGCACTACAACCCCAATGTTGTACATTATGGCGTGAACCAAGTGGACTGAATCTTCCGATATGATGCACATCTACTTCTCCTGTATGGCGAGTCATGGCTTCTGCCATTCTGAATACATCGCTTCTGCCTGTTCTTAAGAAATAGTACCAAAGCCATAAGTCTGTAGAGAGTTCAGAGTTATCCCAAGCAAATCCCCCAACATCATATTTCCAAACGTGACGGTCTTGGTCATAACTGTGCATGACATCTCCAAAATTCCAGAAACCATACCAACGGCGTTGGTCAATCTGTTTTTTGTAATAGTCAAAATGAAAATCTAACTGATTTTCAATGACTTGCTTTTTAGGAGATGTTTTATCGGGTAAACTAAACGCACTCCCAAAAATACCCACTCCTGCTAAATATTCAGGAGTTGCTACAAGCAATGGAGGTTCTTGTATTTGCTGAGCAATATCGGTCAACATTTCGTTGGATGGCGTTTCGGCTAAAGCCCATATTTGTAATTCACTGGTGCGTGCTACGCCAAAAGGTCGGCCAAATTCAGGTTCATAATCTTCATAAGTGATGTCAAGAGCATTTAATTGTTTCTCATAAGTATCTTCGCCCATCCCATCATGATAGGCACGTAAATCCATTGCTGGCGCTTTAGGTGCCCAAAGCCATAATGTTACTTCACCTAAAGCTGTATGCGCATTTTTGATGTCTATCTGAGCAGGGTAACTCTGCCAAAAATTGCGGATACCAAAAGCCAATCCTCCTTTTGGTGTACCTAAATAACCCGTTCCACTAGCACGACCACCATAAGCAGACTGCACCCACGAGTAGCCTGTTTTGGTTCTTTTCTGAATATCAAAAGCATCTGGCGTGCCCTGAAAAAGCGTATAATCTCCAAATGCAGGAATATATTGTATGTTTTTAAGCACATTATCAGGTATTTGCGTTACCGTCTTCCCTCCTATCTGAGCATCTAATGCTACTCTTCCTGCATCTCTTCTTAAGCCTGATAATCCTTGCACGGCTTCAGCAAATACACCTTTGTTTTCGCCTACAAAACGTATATGCCTGTCATACAATGGTTCATTCAAAGGCACTGAAAAACGAATACCTAGCCCTTTTATAAAATCTTTGTTTTCATCTCCATCATAAATAATGGTATGCAACATCCTGATAGATTCAGCTTCAGTATAAAAATACAAACGCACTACAAAGGGTAATATGCTTTTTTTCTGAGCATTTTCGTGTGTTCCTTCTATCTTAACTACGGCTCTGATAGCTCCGCTTTGCTCTACTATTACTTTATTGATTTTTCCTTCAAAAGTATCTATCCTGAATGACTCCCCTCCTTCTACCTTATCTTGTACCGACAAAACTAATTTACCATTTTGTCCAATCTCTTTCCCTGCACTTTTCAACGATGTAATCAACGTTTGTCCATTTTTGCTGATTTCACATTGAATCTTTCCTGTATCTATTTTAATACTTTCGGCACTGTCCTCAATTGCTAATGAAGTAGCCGGTTTGCTACTTTTACCAATTTTCAATTGTATCTTTTCCGATAGCTTTTCATTTTTACTAATCGCATGGGCAGTCCACTTTAAACTACCATCTGGCCAATAAGCCAATGGCCAAGTTTGAGTAGGAATAATGTTTTCATTACTCGCCAAAGTAAGTTCTGTTCCTTTTTTCAACTGACCCTTAGGCCACGGTGTACCCCAAGTAGTTCCTTTAAAAAGGGAAGAATATTGGGTATCTAACCATGATAAGGGCACAGTATTGGTTGCTGTGATGATACTTTCTTTATCTTGGCTATTTGCAAACGAAGATGCTAAAGGAAGACCAGCAGTAGCAATCATTGATTTTTTCACGAATGCTCTACGGGTAAAAGAAAAGGGTGACTTCATTTATTTAGAGTTGTATTGTGGATTTCCGCCGACACTAGTCTCGACGATGTTGTTAGTGATTGAGTAAATGTCCAAAGCTAAATGCTTATGTTGTCAGCTCAAGGCTAAAAAGCAATTTTTTCAGTAATTTTACCCAATTTTTAACTAAACTATACTTTTGATTCGTGAAAAAGCTAATGTTGTTCCTCATATCCTCTATTTATTTACTTCAAACTGGTTGTAAAAATATTAATCCTAACCATCAAAAAGACCTTTATTCCGAGAATTTCAATGGTAAATTAAATCCTAAAAATTGGGTTCCAGAAATTGAGCCTTTAGCCAACTCTAAGGTATATACCGATAATGGCAAATTAGTCTTAGATACCAAAGGTGGCATTAGCGTATGGTTCAATCAACCTCTACAAGGCAATTATATCATAACTTTTAAGCGTAAAATTATTGTAAACGGTGGCGTAAACGATAGACTTTCAGACCTTAATGTATTTTGGTTAACAGAAGACCCTGCTAATGCCAATCTCTTTACACGCTCTGGTAAATTCGAAGATTATGATAATTTAAAGATGTATTATGTTGGCATGGGTGGGAACACCAACACCACCACACGTTTTAGAAAATATCAAGGCAATGGAGATCGAAAGCTTTTAGCAGAAAAAAACGATGCTCATTACCTATTAAAAGCTAACCACGAATATCAAATAAAGATTATTGTCAAAGACGATATTACTAGTTTTTGGGTAGATGACGAGAAATTCTTTGAAGCTACCGATGAACATTTTCCTAACAAATCTTATTTTGGTTTTCGTTCTACTTTTTCACACCAAGAAATTTGGGATTTTAAGGTTTTTAAAGACTAAAGAACTTTAAGACTGGAAGATTTAAGGAATAATGGATTTTCTCCATGCGTATGGTAACGCATCTGTCAGAGTATGGGAAAATACATAACCAATGATTAAAAGAAGGCTTAGATTTAATTATAACTTAATCAACAATAAACTATATAAAGCTACCAAATTAATTAAAATAAATAGTTAATTTACAGAATATTACAAATAAATACACAAAATAATATAATTATATTATTTAAATAATTTTCCTTGCGATAGGTTTCAATAAAAACAGGGACACACAATGTGTTGTCCCTATTAAAAGAAATATAATATATAAGTAATATTTTACCAGCCAGTATTCTGCACAAGGTTAGTGTTTAATTGTAGCTGTTGTGATGGAAGTGGCAATAAATAGTGTTTTTCTTGCCATACTCTACTCGACTCCAAACGATAATTACCATTGACAACATTATTTTTGATACCCGACCAATATGTCTCATAAGCTGTACCAGTCCACGTAATTCCTTCAATTGGCTTTGGCATTTCTACTTCAGCCGTTTTCCAGCGAATCAAATCATCTCTTCTAAATCCTTCTAAATACAACTCAATCGTTCTCTCTCTTCTAATTTCTGTTCTTAAATCAAGTCCATTAGCCTGTACGAAGCCATTGCTTAATTTGGGCATCGTTTTGTTTACACGATTACGAACCAAATTAAGCGACTTGTCTAAATCAACATCTGATATTGCTTCGTTTCTTTCATACACTGCTTCAGCATAGTTTAATAATACCTCAGCATATCTGATGACAGGGTAATCGTACCCTTCTTGGTTATCATCTAAACGTCTTTCAGTACAAAACTTTTGATTACCATATCCAGAAGCAGTATTTGATTTATGCTTTCCTCTTGATAAAGCAAGTTCCGCTGCATCTCCTTTCCAGTTGGTTCTAGCACCCGGATTCTCGTTGTCAAAATAATAATTGCCATCAAGCATCATATTATATTTCATACGGCTATCTCTGTTTTGATATTCAGAAGTTGTTGTTGCAAAGCCTTTGAAAAGTGGCGATTTATCAATAGGTATACCGTCTTTGCTAAGATACATGGTAGCGAATTTGCGGGTTAACCATACAACATTGTTTAACATTGTATGAGTAACATTAAAACGTATCTGACGTGTTGCAAAATCATATCTATTCGCTAAAATATATTCTTTATTAGCTGCTTTAGTAATATTAGCAGGGTTTGACTGCTGGTTTTCTAAGATAAACAGATATTTCTGAGCAGAGTCTCCTAAGGCAACTGGTGCAAACAATTCATATTGAACACTTTTAATCACCTCATCTGAATTAGCAATGGCTTTATCCAATAAAGTATTTGCACGTGTTGTGTTACCTCTTGATTTCTGCCATGTACCTTCATACAAAGCTACTCTTCCTAAAAAAGCTTGTGCCGCTCCTTTGCTTATTCTTCCTTTATCAGTGGTTGCAATAGCACTTTCTGTTGGTAGTGTGGCAATGGCAGCTTCTAAATCCTGCACAATAAAATCTACTACTTCATCTCTGGTATTTCTTGGATTAGTAAGCTCTTGTGAAGTAGTTGTCAATAATTTTGAAACGATTGGTACTCCTCCAAATTGCTGTAATAAATCGAAATAGATGTATGCTCTAAAAAACTTTGCTTCGGCTACATATTTCTGTATTTCAGTGGGTTGACTATAGGCGGCTGCTTTATCCAATAAATAATTGGTGGCACGAATCCTTGCATAAGCGGTATTCCAATTACCATCAGATGCTGGAATAGTATTTGAACCATTACTATAAACAGAACCACCTGTTACATAAACGATATCACTACGACGGTCTGAATGTGGATTATCATTAATTACATCCGTAAAAGTGCGTAAATATGTATAAAATTCATTAGCAGCTAGTTTAAACTGATCAGCAGTTTTCCAATAATCTGCATCAGAAATCTCATTGATAGGTTTCATATCAACCAAATTATTACAGCTAACGTTGGTTAGTAATAGTCCTGCGAGTGCTATTTTTAAATATATATTGTTAAATTTCATTTCCTTATTAATTTTAAAAATTCTCAATGATTGTAATTGTACACAATGAAATATCAGCTATTAAACTCTTAGAATGTTAAGTTAACACCAAATGTAAAATAGCGATAAAATGGATAACGTTGACTGGTTGTACTTACGTTTAGGTTATCAGAATCACCAGCATTTGAAACTGTTCTTGGAGCTTCTGGATCCCAACCATCTTTAATTTTTGAGAATTCAAATAAATCATTTCCTGAAAAGTAAACTCTTAATCGTTCAATTTTAGCTTTCTGAGTTATGCTTTTTGGAATAGTATAACCTATTACTATATTTTTCAATCTTAAATAAGAGCCATCTTCAGCCACCCAGTCAGAAGGAAAATAGTTATAATTATTGATTGTTCCAGTACTCGAAATACGAGGCAAAGTAGCGTCTGTCCTAGTTGGTGTCCACCATTGGTCTTGAAAAGCCGCATTCTGAGCTTGGAAAATTACAGCCGCTGGAATACGCCAGTTACCATCACGAATGATTGTTCTTTTACCTATTCCTTGGAATATAAAATTCACATCAAAGCCTTTGTATTCTATTCCACCATTAAATGAATATGATAAACGAGGTCTATCTGTTCCTAAAAAGACAGCATCTTCAGGAAAAGTAATTTTACCATCGCCATTTACATCTTTGTACATATTATCACCCAAGGCCAATTTATTATTTGCTTGAGCCGTTTCTGCACCTGCTGGCATACCGATATTATTTCCAGTAATGTACTTTCTATAATTAGCTAATTGCTCTGCTGTTTGAATACGTCCATCATACACTAAACCAAAATATGAATCAATTGGATAGCCTTCAACGGCACTATTGAAACCTCTGTTGGCACTACTGATAATATTTTGTCCACCAAAATTCACTAACTTATTTTGATTATCTGAAATATTCCCCCCAATACGGTACGAGAAATCCCCAATTTTATCTCTCCAGTTCAAAGAAAAATCCCACCCCCAAACAGATAAATCGCCATTATTCCCTTTAGGAGCCGAGGCCCCAATCACAGCCGAATAGGTTCTACTTAATAACATATTATTATTTCTTTTCCAGAAATATTCAAATGTTCCTGATAGTTTTCTATTCAATAAAGTAAAATCAAGTCCTATGTTTTTAGACTCCAATCTTTCCCATGTACGGTCATAAGCTACCAATGTACCTGTAGGTGCAACACGCACTACAGGACTTGTACCAATAATTGGGTAGTTTGCATCAGTAGAAGATGTTGAATATGCTAAGTTCAAAAATTGAATATAGTCATAGTTATCAATACCACTTTGGTTACCCATTATACCATACGAACCTCTTAATTTTAATTCATCAAATACGCCTAAATCCTTCATAAAGGTTTCTTCACTCAAACGCCATCCTCCAGAAATACCATAAAATAATTTCCAACGATCTTGTGCACGGAATTTTGAAGAACCATCATAACGTGCATTAGCCTCTACAAAGTATTTATCTGCATAGTTGTAGTTCAAACGACCAAAATATCCCCCCAATGCTGTATGAAATTGTGTTTCTTGGACTGTTTTAGAAGTCCCATCACCTGTACTTAGCGATAACGACGGTGGTACATTAGCTAACACATCAAAGGTTTTAGCGATATAGATGTTTTTCTCAAAACGCTCAAACTGAGCTCCTACTACTCCTTTGATGTTATGTTTATCTCCAATTTGTTTATCATATTCTAAATATCCATTCAAGTTATAATTAGCTTCTTGTCTGGTAGAGCGTTGATAAAAGCTACGTGTAGGTAATGTTGAAAGTAAAATATCGCCTGCATAATTATACCAAGGAATAGCATTTCCTAGGGTTCTGATATCTGTATTGAACAAATAATACCCCGCAAAACCTACTGCCTTGAATGATGGTGAAAAGTTATACGTTAAATTTAAATTCGTATTTAAACGATTATTGTACTCATCATTATCTCCACCTAAACTCGCAATCTGGTTTACAGAGGCATTGCCTAAACCTGAGCCCCAAATATATGGCTTTCCAGTCAATCCTAGTCCACTTAAGGGCTTACCCGGCTGATTTCCGTTATTTACAATATCTCCAAGGTAAGTAGGTTGTGTAATATCTTGTTTTTCAAAAGAGATATTTGTCTCCATCCTTAGTTTACTAGTAAACTGATAATCATGAGCCATACGGAAGTTATAACGCTTGGCTGAATTATTTCCCACTTTCAATAAACTTCCGTCGTCTAAATATCCTAATGAAATACGGTATCCTGCTTTTTCTGTTCTGCCCGATATACTCAATTGATGTTCTGATGAACGAGCATTTCCCCACAACATATCTTGCTCTGTTCCATTAAAGAATGTAAAATCTTTAACATCTGAAAACAAACTTGCACCATTTGGACTCAAAGCATCATATTCTGCTTTCGTAAGCCATTGTTTACCAGCAGCCAATGCTAACATTGAAACGTTCCCGTAATTATACCAAATGTCAGTGGGCGCAAATCCGTCAGCAGTTCTGGCTTCCTTCATCATTGGTCCCCAACCATTGATATCAATTAGTTTTGGTAACAGTCCTACTTTTTTGAAGGAAGTAGAAGCATTATATTCGATAGTCATTTTGCCAGACTTTCCTCTCTTAGTAGTAATCAAAACAACACCTCCAGCCGCTCTAGACCCATAAATAGCCGCTGCACCATCTTTCAAAAATGAGATATTCTCTATATCATTCGGGTTAAAAGAATTTAAAGCACTAACGCTTGGCACAGGTACGCCGTCTACAATCACCAATGGTTCAGTCGCATTTGCAGATGAAGCACCACGAATTTGGAAGTTCCAGCCTTCACGACCAGCCTGTGCAGAACTACGTGTTACCGTTACTCCTGCTACTTGCCCTTGCAAAGCCGCTAATGGACTTGAAACAGGCCCTCTATCTTTGAAAGTAGCTGCATTAACCGTTGACACAGAACCTGTTAAGGTCGCTTTCTTTGCTGTACCATAACCCACCACTACTACCTCTTCCAGTGATTTAACATCATTAGCTAGCGTTACGTTAATGTTTATACGTTTCCCAACAACAATCTCTTTTTTCTCAAAACCTACAGAAGAAAATATCAAAACAGCCTTCTCATCAGGTACAGAAATAGTATAATTACCCAATGCATCAGAGGAAGTTCCTTTTTGCGTTCCTTTAATAGAGACATTGGCACCGGGTATCCCCTCTCCTTTTTCGTCAGTTATTTTTCCTTTTACTAACTGTTCTGCTTGAATTAATTCTGTACTTAAATTTTCGATTGTGCTAATGCTAGCAATCGACTTCAAGCCTCTTTTTAATATAATTCTGTTTCCTGCTAATTCATAATCTATTTTTAGCGGACTTAATAGTCTGTCTAATACTTTATTGAGCTTTTCGTTTTCAGCATTAAATGATATTTTCTGTTTACCATCAAAAATTTGATGGTTGTACATAAACTGTACTTCAGAAGCTTTCTCGATTGTATGTAAAATAGACTCAATATTCTGATTATATAATTGCACTGAAACTTTGCGTTCAAGTATTTCCTGAGCGATTGTCTTATGAGCTTGTGCGATAGTTGTGAATACAATCGCCATAAATACTTGATACAGACTTATTCGCATGATTTTAAAAATTGTTTTTTGAAATAGTAATCTGTTTTTCATACATTTGTTTGTTTTGTCATTGTTTTGATTTGGCAAAATTCTCCCAGTCACCCATTATATGGGTGTAATCTTAGCCATTAGATTTTTGGGGTTCACAAGGCGAGAGTGTTGCAGCACTTTCGCCTTATTTTTCAATAAGTTTTTTCTTTGATTGGGCTATTTCATCATACATTTTATTGGGTTAATTTAAATACATCCTTTGCTATAAATTATTATTTGTGCATCGATAACTTCGTACCTAGCATCTATTGTTTTACAAATCAAAAGTAGTTTTTCAAACAATGGTTCATCAGCCAACGAGGCCGTTAAATAGCAATTCTTCATTACATCTTTATCAAACATTACTTTCAAACCATACGATTCTTCTAACTTTTTAAATACATCTGCAATCGGCGTATGGTCAAACTCAAACAAGTTTTTTTGAATTGGCATCGCTAAAATCTCAGGGTTTTCTACCGTCGAACGTTGCATTCTTTTATCTACTTCGTCAAAAACCACTTGCTGATTTGGTGTAAGGACTAAACCATCTAATTGTGTTTGAGTTTGTTGCTTATTCAGGTTTTCTTCTGTTCTTTCAAATACTGAAACTCTACCTGTTTTTACAATAACTTTTACTTTTTTGGAAATTTTATCGTTTTTAACCGAAAAACTTGTTCCCAATACTTTAGTTACTAAATCATTGGCAAACACATAAAATGGTTTTTGTGGGTCTTTTGCAATTTCAAAAAATGCCTCTCCTTCTAAATATACTTCTCTTTTTTCCTTCGCAAATGTCTTTGGATAACTAATCTTACTTTCATTTTGCAAGATTACAATACTACCATCAGCCAATGCTACCGTTACTTGATGCCCTGTATAGTTTTCTTTTTCTATCAAATCGTTATTGACTAATACTGTTTGATTTGAATGGAATAACATATCACCATATCGCATACTTCCTGTTTGTTTCACAAACCACCAAAATCCGCCTAATAACATCGCTACAGATGCCGCTACATAGAAAAACCGTCTGTTGAATAAAAATGTCTTCCATTTTGATTGAGCATCTTCCTTTTCATCCAGTTTAAATTCAAGTTTTTCTAATTCTTCTTGTAATTCATCATCTGATATTTGATTAAAGGCATTCGTAATTGATAATAATATATTTTTGCTATTTTCAATGTCTTCTCTTTTTTCTGGATTATTGTCTATCCAATTTTCCCAAAATATTGTATCATAATCATTTCCTTCCAACACCCATCTTCTGAATGACGCGTCAGAAGCAAAATCTTCTGGTCTATAGTTTTTATAATGCTGCATAGGAATTATTGCACTTTATTTGGTTTCATGATAAAGATGTCGAAGGGTAAATTATATACCCTATTTATGAAAGAATATTTTAAAATATTTATAAAATGTTCTTTTCTAAGTATACAGGCTTGTTTGTATATGACAAATTATACTGTATCGAGAGCATTGGGTTCATTGTGGACCCAATGCTCTTGATACAATACTCATGCTACAAGTGAGACTTTTTGAATGTATCTTTTATAGATTATGCTTTTCTGTCTTTTACCTATAATAGGTGAAGCTGTTTAAACTTTCCGTTTCTAAGGTGAAAGTATTGTATTTTTGAATTGATTTTTTCAAAATTTGCGAAGCATAGCATCGCTACGTTGAGTAAATTTTGGAACAAGCTATTCTAAAAGACTTAGTTTAAACCGAAAGGGAAAGTTTAAACAGCTTCGGTATATTCTGTTATCGTTTTTCAGACTAACTAAGATATAAAAACATTACTACCAATATTAAAAAGAGACAAATTGAATGCATAAGCGAGACAAATTGAATGTATTTCAATCCCGAAAGGCATTACAAGTGAGACTTTTTGAATGTATCTTTTATAAAAAAAAGAAAAAAAAGGGATTTGTAAAGAGAGACAAATTGAATTAATTTTAAAGTATTTCACAATAAGCTATAAAGTAATGAAATGAGACAATTTGAATGAATAGCTAACTCTTTAGTAGTCAACAAAGTGAGACTTTTTGAATGTATTCAGGGTATATTTTAGGAATCTCAAACGAGACAATTTGAATTAATAAAATACATTTTTAAAATATTTTTTGTTAATCAACCGAGACTTTTTGAATTAATTAGCGTTCCTTCTAAAACACTACTTCTTCATAAGAAACGAGACAATTTGAATTAATTCTTAAAATTTGGGATAAGGTTGTAGAACGTTAAAGAGAGACAATTTGAATTAATTTCGCATTTATTTATCAATTATATAAGAAGCGAGAATGCATTGGACTATTCTGACAAAAATTTGCGATTAATTTTCTTTAAAAAAAGAGAATGGATATAATAAAGCTTAAAAAAGCACTGTTTTCAACTTTCAACATTGTTTTAAATAAAAAACTTTTTAAATAAATATCAAAAAATAACAATTCATCAACTTTATTGTCTTTGTTGTTTTTATTCTTTAAATATATTTTAAATATTTTAGGCGTCGTAAGTATTTGATTTTTAATATATTATAGCTGTATAGTGAGACAATTTGAATGCAGACTAGAGACAATCTGAATGCATAAGTGAGACAATTTGAATGTAGACTAGAGACAATCTGAATGTATAAGTGAGACAATTTGAATGCAGACTAGAGACAATTTGAATGTTTAGTCTCAAATTGTAGATAAATATATATTTTAAGAATTTTGTTGGTTATCATTGAAGTGTTAAATTGCAAGAGATTATTAAAATTTAGAAGTCTCTTTCCTCTGTTGATATCTATGTTTCAGTGTAGCTATGGGAAATAAAAAAACGGATAAAGTTGCTAATGCAATGGCAGCCGTATCGCAATCGCCCTTCAAGTTAGTGAAAAGTAATCCTGTAATCAATGCTCGATATGATTTGAGTACGATACAGGTTAAAATACTTTTGCACATGATTTCAAAGATAGATCATACCAAAGATAGACTAGACACCATCACTATTTCTGTACAAGAGTTTAAGAAAATAACAGGAATTAGTACCACTGCCATCTATTCAAGGATTAATATTGAGTTAGATAATTTTCTAAAAAAAACCATTTATAACAAATTTGATGGGGGTTTAATTAACACTACTATTATAGCAGGTTATACTTATAACAATGGTTTGGGAAAGTTCAATATAGACTTTTCACCTACTTTGACACCCTATTTATTACAACTGAAAACTAATTTCACAGTAATTGATATTCGGTCGCTTTTACAATTAAAAAGTATTTATGCCATCAGGTTTTATGAATTTTGCAAAGAATCTGAAAGGTTGGGAACTTTTAAATTTGAAGTTGAAAAGCTGAAAGATATTCTTGGGCTAGGTGATCGTTATGCCAAATATACTGATTTTAGAAAAAGAGTAATTAATGTAGCCCAAAAGGAATTGCAGGAAACCAGCGATTTGTATTTTACTTATGAAGAAAAGAAAAAAGCCAATACTGTGGTATTGTTAGTTTTTACGATTCATAGAAACGACAATATCGCTGTGCCAAACGATGATGGAAGTATTATAGAAGCTACTTTTGAAGTTGTAAATGAGCATAAAAAGAAGACGGCTGAAAACAAAGACCTCAGTGAAATTTTGAAATTAGTTGGAGAATATGGTGCATCTGAAGATTTGATTCTGAAATGGTTACAAGCATATCCATTGGAGACTATTAAAGAAACGATTGCTTATGCTTTTGCAGAAGCAAAAGGAGGAAAGACTATCCGAAATATTGTTGGTTATATTATCCAATTACTTGAAGACGATAAATTTGCTGAATTATTAAAAGAAAAAGAAACTAAACAAAAAGAGGAAAGAGAGAAAAAGAGAAAAGCACATTTAGAAAAAGCCCGAGAAGAAGGCTTGAATATGAATGTATTTAATCTTAAAAAGAAATATCATACCTATTGCCAGAATAGAATTATTGAATTGCTGAAAACAGATGAAAGTTGCTACCAATATGTAGTGAACAAATTAAGTACTTCATTAGAGACTCAATTCCCATTTGAATCGTTTAAAAAATATTATAGCAATACTGTTTCAATTGAGAATATTATTCAATACCTAGACATTAATCCATCCTTTAACGGAGCTATTATCTCGATAGTAGAAAGTGCTTATCGACAACAGATTCACGCTCATCCTGATGCAATAGCCTTACAAAAAGAGGGAAAAAAAATAGGGATTAACCTATTGTAAAAACTATTAAATCCAAAGCGATTAATCCTCTATTACATGATTTACGTATATTTAATAACGTTATGTTTGTCTTTCTTTCATCCCTAATTATTGAGAATGACAGATGGATTAATTACGTTTAAACAAGATTTTAAATGTTTTTTAGACAATGTATAATTTAATTGGATTATTATACACTGTTTTGTTGCATATTTGTTACATAAATAATAGATTTGTAACAAATATGTGATAAAATCCTAAATCATTTAGAAATGCTTACACAAGAAAATGCTTTAAAATTCTTTAGACATAATCCTGCGTTGTCGATAGCAGGAATAGAAAAAGAAGCATCCTTACCTTCTGGTACATTACGACAGGCAGTGGCTGGAAATCGTAAATTAAATGAAAACCATTTAGTTGCTTTAGAAGGGGTTCTGATGAAATATGGCTACTCTAAAGATTTATATCAAAAAGCCAGAGTAGTTTCAGTAGTAAACCATAAAGGTGGCGTGGGCAAAACCACAACAGTTTCATGTTTAGGCGAAGCTATGGCCAATAAAGGCTTCAAGGTATTAATGATTGATTTAGACCCACAAGGGAATTTATCTCAAATCTTAGGAATTGAAAACCCAGAGGTACAGGTAGCAGATTCATTGATTAATGATGCTGAGTTTCCAGTAGTTGAGATACAAGAAAATCTATATCTTTCGCCATCGGACATTGATTTGGCCAAAGCAGAATACGAATTAATATTATTGACAGGAGGAGATTTACGTTTAAAAAACCGTATTATTCCTTTATTAAGCGAGTTTGACTATGTATTGATTGATTGTCCACCATCGTTGGGCAAACTTACAGTATCTGCCATGTATGCCTCTGACGCTTGTTTAGTGACGATGCTTCCCGAAATGGCAGCGATGAAAGGAGTGAATACATTATTGGATAAAGTACATGATGTAAAGAAAAACCTTAATCCAATGTTGGATATAGACGGTTTGGTTTTTACAATGGTAAAGAAGAATTCGGTGCATGATAATATCAAGGAAGCCATTCGGGAAAATTTACCAATTAGAATTTTCAAAACAGAAATCAAACATTTGGTTGATTTCCAGAAAGCACAGGTAATGTTGAACACTATCTCAAAATTCTCTGGTACTTCAGAAGCCGCCAAATTGTATGCTGATTTCTGCAATGAATATATTGAATACCTTCAATTGGTTAAATAAGAGGAAAGATGAAAAAACTAGATTTAGGAAAAGCCATTGCTGCGACAACAAAAAGTACGTTTGTTAATAATAAATTGATATCTGACGAACAAGTAAAAAAGAATATAGAAATTCTGGAAGAACTAAGAGTATTTATTCCTCCTTTGGGGGCGGAAGAGTTTTCTTTGTTAGAACAAAATATCATCAAAAATGGCTGTCGGGATGCTTTGACCCTTTGGGAAACCAAACGAAGTGCGATTGAAGCAGGAGCTGCATACCCCGATGAACCAATTTATGTATTGGTAGATGGGCATAACCGTTTTCAAATTTGTAAAAAAAACAATTTAAATTTCAGTGTACAATTGATGCCTTTCAATTCCAAAGAGGAAGTGAAAGATTACATGATTGATTTACAACTAGGAAGAAGAAACCTGAGTCCAGAACAAGTATCGTATTTCAGAGGACTAAGGTTTTTGAATGAAAAAACAGGTCCTGGCAAGTATGATAGAACGGGGCATTGGGTCCACAATGAACCCAATGCTCATGCACCAGAAAAAGGCAGAACTGTTGAGAAATTAGCGAAAGAATATAAGGTGGGGACTTCGACCATTAAGAGAGATGCGCAATTTGCTGAGGGATTGTCCAAAGTAGAACCTACCTTGAGAAATGAAATTTTGACAGGCAAAAGAAAGATTGATAAAAAGATAATTCAAACACTTGGAAGAATTACGGATGATATCGAACCTATCTCGACCATCGTAGATATTGAAAAAGTGGTTGAAGCAAGTGGTTTAGGCTATAAACCAGTGGCTAAAAATAGTAAGCCTGAGGTAAATTATGAGGGATTAAGTGTTTGGACAAATAACCTTACAGAACAAACAGAGAAAGTATATACAACCAGAAGTAAAGAAGACTTTGATGACCTTAAAAGATTATTGGATGAATACGGTGCTTTTTTAGGTATCCTCTAATTCAGTTTTTGAATAAAAGGGTAGGAGAGGGGATAACCTTCAGGAGTATTTCCTACAAAAAAACTGAGATAATCACCATCAGGTTTTTTGTAGGAGTACCAACCAATTCAATATCATTTTTGTGTTAATATGTATTCAGGAACAAGAATCAGTTACGAAACACTTTTTAATTCAGCAGATTTTGATAATTTTTGTAACTCAATACAACATTCCACTTTTTAATGTGTTAAAATTATGAACTACGTAGTAATGAAAGGTAGTACAAGTCAAGGGGGAAATATGCTTTCGGAAAAGGAAATAAGACAAATTAATGGTGATGCGAATAGGTTAAATCATTCGTTGAGCCCTGAGATGCATGAAAAACTTAATAAAATTTTAGCGGATGAAGAAGTAGCAAATTTCTTTTATGCTAAACTTTATACTACTGCATTACAACTACTTTTTAATACAACCAAAATTAGCGAAGACAGGAATACACCCCTGAAAATGCAAGATGTATTAGAGCCACTGGGAATAAAGTATTTTCAATACAAAGCATTGTTGCAAGGTAAAGGGAAAGCAAGTACCTTGAATCAACTTATTCACGCCTTGGCTTTGCAGGGAATTGAATACAGTAAACTATTACATTCTGAAGCATTGATTGAAATGGCTGATGATTATATGACACACATATTAGGGAAATAAAGCTATTGATAACGACCTCTATTCTTGCATTAGTACAACTCCACTCTTTTTGACATACCTCCTTTACAGTATTATTTAACTAAATACTTTCAAAAAATAGGGTATGCAGTCCTTCCTTTTCCTTCTTTAATTCAAATTTATTAGATTAAGTACATATTTAATGTTTGTCATTAAAGAATGCTTAATCGATTTAGCTCTCAAAATAAAATTACTAAATCAAACGAACTAGACAAATTACCTAAAGTCTAGTGTCATAACTAATGAAAAATATATTCACAGCCTTAATTCTTTTTGTTGCATCGTATCATCAATTAATAGCAGGCTCAGAAGCTTTATTTGAAAATATTGGGAAAGGAGATTTCTCCGATTGGAAGGGCGTATCAGTGGTTGATAAAGATAGAGCCGTTGCGCTAACAAACAATACGATTACATATCGCTATGTCGATGGCAAACGCTATAACAAAGGATTTAGAAGAATAGACGAAGGCGTAAAAAACTATACACCTTATTATGGGATTAGGTTTTGGATATATTTGGAAAAAGACGCGCATACAGGCCTTCAAGTTACCTTACGTACTGCCAATTATAACAAAGATTATCTACAGCCCGAAATACAGGCAAATGTTGCTATTAGTAATAAGGGTTGGCAACAAATAATAATACCCTTCAAAAGCTTTGGCATAAAAACTGCCCAAAGACAAGCCTTTTTACAGGCTGTCAAAGAGGTTAGTATAAAACAAACAAGCTCCAATAATCAGCAAGTCCTTATTAAACAAGTTCAGTTAACACGAGGAGAAGTATTGGCCGTTAGCACAGACATTAAAGGAAAGTCTGGGACGAAGGGTGCAACAGTAACCTATGAGTTGAATGTTGGCAATACAAGCGATAAAGTACAATCAGTAAATTTGAGTACAACACAATATGGTTGGGAGTCGATGGTTACAAGCATTGAACCTGCTGAATTTGAATTAAAGCCTGCTGAAAGTAAAAACTGCATAGTAACTGTTAAAATAGCGGATAGAGTGCCAGCAGGAGGGAGGGAAAAGCAAAATATTGTAGTAATGGCAAATGGAAGGCAATTGCCAGACGCTAGTATTGAGCTAATTACGGCATCAACATTGCCTAGTCCGAATATTCTTCATACTGCCGACCGCTGGCAAGTAGTGAGAGATAAAGTAAAGGACTATGATTGGGCTAAAAAGGAAAAGGATAAATACATCCAATTAGCAGATAAATGGGTAGTACCTGCATTGGCTACGGAACTGACTAACGATAATGCAGATAAGGGAATGCAGTTGTTTCAAACGCAGGAAGAATACAACTTAATGGCATCTGGCATAGCTTATCAATTGACGGGAGATAAGAAATACGCTGAAAACATTGCGCTTTTTATGCGTCGATTAAGCGACCCAATCAAGGGATATTCAAGTACGTTTAGAGGTTGTCATCAATCATTTGTTCAAGAAGGACATTTCTTTCAGCATATTGTCATGGCTTATGATATGGTCAAGACAGCCAATGTATTTAGCCAGACAGATGAACAAAATATTGAGAAAACCTTCCGACTATTTATTGAAACGGTTCAACTAGATATGCGTCAAGGTGCTATTAATAACTGGAAACTGAGTGAGATGTGCGGTGCATTATATTGCGCTTTGGCTATTCAGGATTGGCATTTGGTGGAAGATTTATTTTATAGCCCAAGTGCTATCGTCGATCATCTTGCTCATGGTGTGATGAATGATGGTTGGTGGTATGAATGCTCTGTAGGCTATAATGTTTGGTGTGCAACTGAGTTTTCGCAAGTGGCATTAGCACTAGCACCTTGGGGTATTAATTTCAAAGATATGCAAGTGCCTATCGGTACTACGCCCTATTATTCATTAATGCCAGAGGCTATTAAAGGCACAGGGAAAAATGGAATAAATTATGACAAGTGGGGACCGATTAACAAGAATAGTATTTGCCTAAAAGATATGTGGGATGCCATCCCAAAATTTGCTGATTATAGAGGCGTAATGTTTGGTGTAAACGATGCACAGGAAACAATGGTGGGTGGCGAAGGATATGACCTTGCCTATTACCTCTTTCATGACCCAGAATATGCCGCTATTGTAAAACGTGGTACGACCAGAGATTTATTGTATGGTGTCGCCGACCTTCCAGAAACTAATTCGGTATTAGACAAACAATCAGCCTATGCGGATAACATGGGTATTGTGATGCTACGTTCTCAAAAAGAAGGTCGTCCAATAAATGAGCAGATACAAGCATCTCTGCATTACGGTACACATGGTGGTGCTCATGGGCATTTTGATAGAACAGGCTTGTTAAGTATGTCTCGTTATGGTCGGAGCTTTTTTAATCCCGAAATGGTTTGGTATGGTTATCCTTCATATATGTACAAATTTTATGTACAGACTTCTCTGACTAAAAATATGGTAGTGGTTGACCAGAAGATGCAAGAGGCAACCGAAAGTTTTCAAAAACTTTTTTATACTGGAAAAATGATGCAGGCCAGTCTCGTAGAAACTAAATCACGTTGGAGTAATCCGCCGTATGGAGGGATGGTGTATGATTGGGCAGGCAATATATCTTTTGCTGAAAAAACTTGGCAGGAAGGACAATCCATTTTTGTACCTCAAAAAACACCTGAATATGGACAAGTAACTGGACATACTGAACCAATCCAACAGCAACGGTTGATGGTAATGACCGATGACTATATCGTATTAGCTGATTATTTAAAAGGAGAACAAGAACATACCTACGACTGTCTTTTTCAAATGAAAGGTTTTCAAGGTTTAGAAGCAACGAATAAAAAGTTTATAAAACATGACGCTCAGATGAATACTGACCCGCTGGGAAGCGCTCAGTTTATTACTGATTGTAATTGGTGGGCGGTCAATGGGACATCTAAAGCTAGTTTTTTTACTTGTTGGGGTAAAGACTGCGACAATACAGGTACAAGAGTTCCTTATAGTGCCGACGGTGATTTGAAAATAGATGTTTTTTCGGCTTGGCCACAACAAAAAGAATTGATGATTGGTACTGCTGCCGAGGCACATCCTGTGGCTAAGCAAGTTCATTTTGCTATTCGTTCGGGAGGTAAAACATTACAGGAAGGTAAAACAGGAACGTGGGTATTAGGAGCCATAGAGATTAACCAAGCGATAAATAACATTACAACATTGGAATTAGTAACAACTACCAATTCTGATAAAACTAATACACTTTTTTGGGGAAATGCCCGCATCGTCCTGAAAAATAGGAAAGAAATACTGATTTCCTCTCTACCACAAAAAAAGAAGAATATACAAACGCCAGCACAGGAAGGGAAAGATTATTATGGAGGGCCTATAAAAATTGCAGGGAATGTTATAGAAACGGCTTTACCAGCTATGCCAACGAGTACTAAAGACACTGCCATTACTGTAATAGACTTATCAGGCGTAAAAGCAGTTGCCTTTAAAGCCATTCTAGGAGGGGACTATCCTTTAGGAAATGAAGATGCTAGACGCAAAACGTATTCATCAAGAAGCAAAGCGAAAGAAGCCAATTTTCTCACAGTTGTAGAGCCTTATGAAAAACAATCTGTTATCAAGAAAGTAGAGGCATTGACGAGTAACAAAGTGCGTATAGAACTTAAAGATGGCAGGGTGCAGGAAATCACGATTGACAATTTGAATGGGAGTAATCCTAAAATAAATATCGTGGAAATACGGAATGATAAGGTACTGAGAACGGAAACGAGTAATTAAACAATCTAATTAGTAAAGTTTTAAAAAATAATCATCAAGAATGAAGAACGTATTCATATTGATTTTGTGCATCATTTCTTTTACGGTCAAAGCACAGGTTTGGCAATGGTCTGTTCCAGTACAAGGAATTGTTCACCCTGAAACAAATAGCAATCCACAGGCTTTTCTTTGGATTCCTGAAAACTGTAAACAGGTAAAAGGCGTGATACTTTGTATGCATAATATGGTGGAAGAAGGAATGCTTGAAAATGCCAACTTCCGAAAAACAATGGCTGAAATTGGCTTTGCAGAAGTATGGGTAACACCGGGATTAGACATTACTTTCGATTTCCATAAAGGCATACAAGAGCATTTTCAAACCATGATGAACGATCTAGGTGAAGCATCGGGATACACGGAATTAGCTACTGCACCCATAGTGCCTATGGGGCATTCTGCCATGGCAAGCTACCCTTGGAATTTTGGCGCTTGGAATCCAAACCGGACTTTGGCTATCGTATCGATTCATGGCGATACACCTTTGACGAATTTAACGGGTAGTGGTCGACCAAATCCTGATTGGGGAAATCGTACTATTGAAGGCGTTCCTGGACTATTTGTAATGGGAGAATTTGAATGGTGGGAAAACAGACTAAAGCCTGGGTTTGATTATGTTGCCAAATACCCAAAGACGCCTATTTCATTTTTCGCTGATGCTGGTCACGGACATTTTGATTATAGCGATGCGATGGTCGAATATGTAGCAATGTTTATCAAAAAAGCAACTAAGTATCGCTTGCCCAAAAACAATGGCAAAATGCTTATACCCATAGACCCTGCCCAAGGCTGGCTGATGGATAGATGGCGGAAAGACAGCCTTGCCACAGCGAAACCTAATGTATATACGCGATATCAAGGAAATCGTCATGAAGCATCTTGGTGTTTTGATAAAGAAATGGCAGAGAAAACAGAAAAATTTTATGCTAAAGCTCACAATAAAGAAAATCAATATATTGGTTTTGTACAAAATGGAACTGTTTTAAATCCACTTAAAACGCATGCTAACTATCAGTTGAAATTTATGCCTTTGGCAGATGGCATTACTTTCAGATTGAATGCCTTTTTCGCCGATACTTCTCGGATAAAGCCTGTCGCTGACTTTGCTACAACCAAACTCGTAATAGATCGTATTTGTGGACCCGTTGAAAAACTAGACGATTCCACTTTTCAATTGAGTTTTTATAGAATGGGTTTTAATAATCCTAAGCGGAGTAATGATATTTGGTTATTGGCTCATAATGAGGGTGATGTGAGATATAAGTCTACCGTTCAGCAATTAGATATGCGTTTTCCTTTGAAAAATACTGAAGGTATTGCTCAGCATATTGACTTAAAACCCATCAAGAACCAAAAGCTTGAGGTGAAAAGTATTGTGTTAGAGGCTACCTCAGACAACAATCTACCTGTTAAGTTTTATATAAAAGAAGGCCCAACGTATATTAAAGATAATCACATCATTTTTACTAAAATTCCCCCTAAAACCAAACTGCCCATGAAAGTAACAGTTGTTGCTTGGCAATATGGTATTGTTGGAAAAGTACAAACTGCTGTACCTGTTGAACAAACTTTTTATATAGAAAAGTAAGAGGCAATATATCTCAAGTATTGCTAGAGCTTATAAATACGTCAATCGTTAAAAAACTACAGAATGAAATATCCACAATCGCTAATATTCAGTTTAATAATTTGTCTATTATCAAATATTACTTTAGGCCAAATAGCCTTACCGAAGCATTATCCTCAGGGGTATCCACGCATACAGGATGATACATTAAGAAACCCGACGAGTAAATTAAAAGTTGAGGTAGATACCTATGTGAATCGTCATCAAAGCGATAGTAGTTGGATAGTTTCTCGCTTACAAATGTATTGGAAAACCAAATCCACCGAAGTATTTATCAAAGGAGGCGTATATGACCATGCCGAAGGAACTGCACCAGTACCAACGGTAAGATTCCCCGGTGCGAGAGATAATACAACCATATTTGGAGCACCCAAACTTGAAGATATTCAGCCTTATATGGACGATGCTAGAGGTGTACTTTTGGTAAACCGTTCGAAACCAGAGCAACCTTTAGAATGGGCAGATATTTCAAAAACAGGAAGAACACTAGAAGCCATCAATACTAATATTATGCGGATAGCGGCTTCGGCAAGTACATTATATCGCAGAACAGGAGAAGAAAAATATGCTCGACTTGCTTTTGATTTATTCGATACGTATATGACGGGCATGTATTATCGCAAAGAACCTCATGATTTAAGCAATGGGCATCATCAAACAATCACAGGGTTATCTACCTTTGAGGTCATTCAAGAAACGGCGATGTTAATCAATCTGACAAAGATTTATGATAATATATTCAATTATGTTAGTAAAAAAACACCTAAAAAGCTTACAATTTATTCAGACACATTTAGAAAATGGGCCGATTTGCAAATTAAAAATGGCGTAGCCTATAATAACTGGGATTTAATTCAGGCCAAGAATATTCTTGAAATAGCTTTTATTTTAGATGAAAATAAAGGCTATAACGATGCCAAAGGAAGTCAATATTATTTGAATCAAGTATTGAATGTAGACTCTGAACGCCAATGGTCAATTGCTAAAGTCTTGAAATTGGGGTATGATGAAAACACAGGTATTTGGAATGAATCTCCAGGCTATTCTGCGGGTGTTTTACACGATTTTGTTGGTTTTGTAGATTGGTTTGATAAACGCTATAATTATGATATTTTACCCGAATTACCAGTTATCGAAAAAGTCGTTTTAGCAGAAGCACAATATCTTTTTCCCAATGGTTATACTACTGCTTTTGGTGACTCTCATTATCATGCTGTAAGCCTTGAAGCTGCTGAAAGAATGGTAGAAAATGCTAAAAAATATAATAAGCCTGCTAACGTAAAAGCTTATTCAGCATTTATTCAAGCATTGAATAGACATAAAACTATGGCAGGCTTGCATCATAACAATGACAGTAAGGAAACTACCCTTAGCAATGCTGACATTAGCACTTTTGCTACACCCATTTTCTCAGCACCATCGGTTAGTTATTTTGCTCAACGGAATGGCATGAATCCTAAGAATGGTTTGATGGTGGCAATGGCAGGCTCTAAAGGAAATCACATGCATTCTAATGGAATTTCGATGGAGATTTACGGTAAAGGAATTGTTTTAGGACCAGAGAGTGGTATTGGTACAAGTTATTTTCAACAAGATTACGCGGAATATTATTCTCAGTTTCCAGCTCATAATACTGTCGCTGTTGATGGTATCTCGGCTTATCCAGTCATGAAAAGCAATCATGGTTTTGATGTGCTTAGTTCGTATCCTGCTTCAAATCAGAAGGATGGTTATTTCAGTGCAATTACCTTTGGCGAATTATATTTTTTAGAACCTGAATCTCAATCAGACCAAAATCGCTTAACGAGTATCATTCGTACGAGCGATTCTACGGCTTATTATGTTGATATTTTTCGCTCAAAAAAACAAAAGGGTGGAGATAAAATGCACGATTATTTTTATCATAACTTAGGTCAAGAACTCGTATTATCTTCTACTAAAGGAGCTCCATTAACGCTGACTGAAACGCCTAAATTATCATTTGCAGGAGGACATCTATTTGCTTATGATTATTTCTGGAATAAAAAATCGGTAGTCACTTCGGAAGATTTTAATGCTACGTTTAAACTAAAAGTCAAAGACCGTGAGGACGTGTTGATGAATGTATGGATGAAAGGTTCACCCAATCGTGAAATATTCTCGGTAAAAGCCCCTCCCGCTAAAACATTTAGAGGAAATGTGATGATTCCAGACAGCATTTCCGCTTTATCGATGCCTACTTTGGTGGTTCGACAGTCGGGCGAGGCTTGGAGTCAACCCTTTGTAGCAGTTTATGAGTCTTCAACTTCAAAATCCCCTCGTTCAATTAAATCTATTGAAAGTTTTAATCCGAATAATGCTCCCGCCGACTTTGTAGGGTTGACGATTGAGAGTAATACAGGGGCTAAGGAATTGGTATTCTCTAATGCAACAGGAAAGGCTGTGACGCATGGTAATATTAAAACGGAAGCCGTTTATGCGGTTGTAAGTACGAAGTCAGAAGGGTTGAAGTATATGTTTTTAGGAAAAGGAAAGCAAATCTCCTATCAAACCTATAGTATTAAAGCTAAAGAATTAACCATGGCAGTTTTAGAAAAGAAAGGTAGTCAACTATTCTTTTCAGCAGATAAACCTGTAGAACTAAGTCTTCCAGAATCAATAGGAAAAGGAAATATAAGTTTAACACAGCAGGGAAAAACATTGCGAATTCAAGGGCAAAAAGGAGTAGAAAACGGCAAAAAGGTTATCATTTTTCAGATGCCTTCGTGTAATTATAGTGAGATTGTGATAAAGTAAATGGTTTTTTATTCCTGCAAATTCAAAATTATATTTTGAATTTGCAGGAATAAAAATTGTTATAAATCAAGAAAATTCCATAAAATGCAAAGAAGAGATTTTATCCAAAATCGTATTGTTCCTTCGGAGGAACACTCATGATATTAGGATTACACTTTGATTGAACAAGTATAAAATATTAAATTTCAATGAGATTGATAGTTTAATTAGAAAAGTATATTGTTTTGTATTAATATGGATGATATTATAAACCATTTATTAAAAATAGATAATTGAAATGAATACGCTCGACTTATTTCGCCTTGATGGCAAAATTGCATTAGTGACTGGTTGCAAAAAAGGAATTGGCAAAGCAATGGCTTTGGCTTTAGCGGAAGCAGGTGCGGATATTATTGGTGTATCGGCTTCGTTAGAGCTTGAAGGAAGTCAGGTAGAAAAGGAAGTAACAGCCATTGGTAGAAAATTCAAGGCGTATCAATGTGATTTTTCAGACAGAACGGCACTTTATACGTTTATTAGCCAAGTAAAGGCAGATTATCCAGTGATAGATATTCTGATAAATAATGCAGGAACAATTTTAAGGAGTCCGGCCGCTGAACATTCAGATGAATATTGGGATAATGTATTGAGTATTAACTTGGATGCACAATTTATCTTAACCCGCGAGATAGGTAAAATGATGATTGCGCAAGGGAAAGGGAAAATAGTATTTACAGCTTCATTATTAACTTTTCAAGGTGGTATCAATGTGCCAGGTTATGCCGCTAGCAAAGGAGCGATTGGTAGTTTGGTAAAAGCATTTGCCAATGAATGGGCATCGAAAGGTTTAAATGTAAATGCCATTGCCCCTGGTTATATCGCCACAGATAATACAGAAGCTTTGCGTGGAGATGAAAACAGATCTAAAAGTATTTTGGACAGGATTCCTGCTGGTCGTTGGGGAGAAACAGAAGATTTCAAAGGAGCGACAGTTTTCCTTTGCTCAGATGCTTCAAATTATGTGCAAGGGACAATCCTAACGGTAGATGGCGGTTGGATGGGCAGATAGTTTCCTAATTACTTTTATAATAATTGCCGAAAACGTCTTTGAAAAAAGGCGTTTTTTTGTGATAATCCTTTATGTATCAATAATATACAATAAAACTTATTTGATATTTTCGATGTAATGTTCTGAAAATGAGATGGATATGTTTTTGAATAAGATTAAAGATAAAAAAGTGATTGAAAATAAGGGTAAGTACATGAGAGTCTTTGTTTTATTCCAAGATATATTTATACTTATTTTATGAATAAGTAGCATGTTTAATTGATTTTGGTGTTAAAAATTCCAGCCTATTCAAAATTATCATGCTATTACCATCATTTTTTATCTAATATCCAATTAATAAACATGAAAAGAAAACTATTATTTTTTGCCTTTTTTTTAATGGCAAATCTTTCAATGGCTCAATTAAAACTTCAGCAATTGAAAACAGAAAATCGAGTAAATCCTATCGGTATTGATGCAGAAAAACCCCGATTTAGTTGGGTACTTAGCACCGATAAAAAAAATGTGTTACAAACGGCTTATGAAATTCAAGTAAAGAAAGGCAAAGAAACTATTTGGTCGAGTGGAAAAGTAGCGTCTTCGTCTTCCATTTTTAATAGCTACGGAGGCTCTCAATTACCTTCAAACACACGGTTTACTTGGCAGGTACGTGCTTGGGATAATCAAGGACAAACGTCAGAATGGGTAACTGCTAGTTTTCAAACGGCTTTAAACAAAACAGATTGGAAAGCCAAATGGATAAACTCGGGCTTTGCAAACGATACTGTAAATGGTGTAGTGCCGATGTTTAGAAAAAGCTTTGAGACGAAGAAAAAAATTACAAATGCTACCGCTTTTGTAACCGCTAGAGGATTGTACGAAATTCAATTCAATGGCAAAAGAATGGGCGATGCTTATTTAGCCCCCGGTTGGACGAGCTACAATAAACACCTTCAATATCAAGCTTATGATGTAACCAATTTGCTAAATGTTGGTAAAAATGCTATTGGGGCAACGCTTGGTAGTGGTTGGTATAGAACGCGTTTGGCGTGGGTACATCAACAAAATATTTATGGAAAAGAAACAGTATTGCTTTTCCAATTAGAATTAACCTATGCTGATGGTTCAAAAGAAACAGTTATTTCTGATAATTCATGGAAAGTAGCTGAAAGCGATATTACTTATGCTGAAATTTATAATGGTGAAACCATTGATGCTCGTAAAAGAATAGCCAACTGGACAAGTGTAGGTTTTAATGATAGTAATTGGAAAAATGCTGTTGAAAAGACTTTCCCGATAGATTATATCAATGCTTCAGTGAATGAGCCTATCAAAAAGCATGAAAGCTTCAAGCCCGTAAAAGTATTTAAGGCGACGAATGGAGAGACTATTTTAGATTTTGGACAAAACCTTGTAGGTTGGGTAACACTTACGGCACAAGGTAAAGCAGGCGATAAAATCACACTTTCTCATTTTGAGATGATGGATAAATTTGGTAATCCATATTTTACCAATCTGCGTTCGGCAAAAGCACAGGCTACATATATTCTGAGCGGTAACGGCAAAGATTTCTTCGAGCCACATTTTACTTTCTTTGGCTTTAGGTATGTTAGGGTAGAAGGCATTGAAGGAAAAATTAATCCAGAAGATTTTACCGCTTATGCTCTTTACTCGGACATGGAACAAACAGGGAGCTTTGAAACGTCAAATACTTTGGTAAACCAATTACAGAAAAACATACAATGGGGACAAAAAGGAAATTTCTTGGATGTGCCGACAGACTGTCCGCAACGTGATGAACGTTTGGGTTGGACGGGCGATGCAGAAGTATTTTCGAGAACAGCTTCTTATAACTTTAATGCCAATCAGTTTTTTGCTAAATGGTTGAAAGATGTAACCGCAGACCAATATCCTAATGGTGCAGTACCACACGTTATTCCCGACGTACTGAAAGCTACTGGTTTTGGGCAACCCATGCAAGCAGCAGGCTGGGGCGATGCGGGCATTATTATTCCATACAATGTTTTCGTAGCCTTTGGTGATAAACAAGTATTGGAAGACCAGTATGCAACCATGAAAAAAAGCGTGGAGTATATACGTAATGAAGCTAAAAATGATTTATGGAATACAGGTTTCCAGTTTGCAGATTGGTTGTCGTACCGTGTAGATGATTCTAAGGGAATGATAGGGATGAAATCGGCCATTACTGATAATTATTTGGTAGCTCAATGTTTTTATGCCTACAGTGTACAACTGATGATTAATACTGCTAAGGTTTTAGGTAAAAACGATGATGTTAAAGACTATGAAAGTTTGTTGGCTAAAGTTAAAAAACAATTTCAGCATGAATACATGACGACATCTGGAAGATTGATTTCTGAAACACAAACGGCTTATATCTTAGCATTACAATTTGATATGTTGCCAGAAGCACTTCGCCCACAAGCAGTAGAAAGATTAGTTAGCAATATCAAGTCTTATGACTATCACTTAACAACGGGTTTCTTAGGTACGCCATTCTTGAATCCTGTGTTGAGTCGTTTCGGCAGAAATGATGTAGCCTATAAATTATTGTTACAAGATACTTACCCTTCATGGTTATACCCGATTAAAACACATGGTGCTACAACCATTTGGGAACGTTGGGATAGTATGAAATCAGATAGTACTTTTCAAGACCCAGGAATGACGTCCTTCAACCATTATGCTTACGGAGCCGTTGGCGATTGGATGTATAGAAATATTGCTGGCATTGATACCAAAGAATTTGATGGTGCTGGTTATAAAGCTATTACCATAAAACCACAATTGGGCGGAGAATTAACCTATGCAAAAGGAAGTTTGAAGACCAATCACGGTTTAGTATCATCTGCTTGGAAAATTGAAAATGGTAAACTTTTATGGGATGTAGAAATTCCAGCAAACTCCACAGCCACGCTTACTTTTCCTACCAAGAAACTTACTTCTATCACTGAAGGTGGTACAAGTATCAAAGCCACTCCAAGCGGAACGCTTGACGTAGGCTCAGGTAAATATGCTTTTGTGATGGATATTTAATAATAACAAATATACTTAAAGGGAGTCTTTATTAATGAAAACAAAGACTCCCTTTAAGTATTATTTCAGAATACCTTTATCAACAGCCTCATGAAGTTGGTTTTCGGTATATTCCCAAATAGTGGTTGAGCCTTTTACCATACCTTTTGTTTTTTCAATGACTGTATCATAACTAACATTAAACTCTGCCCAAGTACCTCCTTTATTTGAAATATTTTGCAAAATAGGTTCCAGTCTGTCCATTGTTTTGGCAAATTTTGCTTCATTACTTTTACCTTCTTCAAACTCTTGCCAGATGCTAATAAACTCTTGTGCTTGGTTCTCAGGCAAGATGCCAAAAATGCGATGTGCGGCAATCAGCTCCTCTTCAGTATTTACATGATTTTTGGTAGTATCATACAAAAAAGTATCTCCTGCATCAATCTCAACAATATCATGAATCAATACCATTTTCAATACCTTTAAAATATCAATAGGAGCATTAGAATGTTCTGCTAAAATCAATACCATCATTGCCAAATGCCAACTATGTTCGGCATCGTTTTCATTTCTATCACTATTAAATAATTTCGTTTTACGTTGAATATATTTCAGCTTATCAATCTCTTTGATGAATTCGATTTGTTTTAATAATTGGTTTAATTGCATATTGATGTTCGTTTTATATTTTCTAATTTTAACTTTATAGGCTACAAAGAAAAAATAGGCTTTGCTTAGTTAAAAGGACAATTGTCTCAAATCCCTAAAAATGATTAGAATTAATAAAGAATTGTTGAATTATGTTAACCACCTATACCAATTGGGTACAGAAGGAAATATTATTGAACAAACTTTTGAACCAACCGAACAAATTATAAAGAGTGGGCAAAATGTATTTTCTGTATATGTAATTAAAAGCGGAATGGCTAAATGTTATTTAACAGAAGATACGGGAAACGATTTTATCCAAGAGTTTTTTGCAGAAGGAGAAATATTTGGAGAAATAGAAGCCATCAGAGAAGATATTAGTTTTTGTACGATTGAAGCTTCCTCACCATTGGTTTTGTACAAAATACCCTTAGCGTATTTTAATGAATTGTTATTGAAAAATAACGTATTTAATCACTTGATATTAAAAGCTTTAGCCAATAAAATAAATTATAAAGCCATCAGGCATTCTTATAATCAATCACATCCTGTTGAGTCTAAATTGTTAAGATTAAAAGCTAATTTTCCTGATTTTAATAAACTTCTACCTAAACAAGAAATCGCTAATTATTTAGGCATCACTGTGAGAAGCCTTAACAGAACACTGAATGATTTGAAAGCTAAAGGATTGATTAGTTGAGGCAGACACAAGATATTAGATTTAAGACGCTAGAAATAAGATGTGCTTGCCTAAAATAGGTTGGGGATACATTAAAGGCTATTAGTTAAAAATGATTTTACTCACGTGCGAGTTTGCCCGACTGTATGCTCTCATGGGGCTTTTGACTCTAAAGTTGTGTAAAGCACATGCATTTATAAATAAACTATCGGCATAATTGAAAACATTTAGTCTTAAAAGGTCTTTAACGATTCTCATTCGTTTTATACCTTTCATGGTATGTTCATTACAAACCCGATTTTGAGAATGTTTAGTATTTTGTTGTTTTTGTTCCAAAGTTAATTCATCATGATATGGTTTTTTATGAGGTAAAATAACTGTTAAATTCTCCGCAGAATATCCTACATATCCTAAATCTAAGAGCATTGTAGTATTTTTAGGATAGCTTAAAGCCTCTTGATCTGCAATAGATTTATCATGCTGTTTACCTTCATAAGTAGGAGAAAGATAACAGATATATTGCTCTTTAGTACAGATTACTGCGTTCTTAACTGTGTGAGCTTTTTTTTCCCAGAGAAGTCTTCTTTTTGAGCCTCATAATCTACCTTTCGAGCAATCGGGCGTTCGGTTACATCTTGGTAAAGTTGACTTATTTTATGTTTTTCTAAATACTGTTGTAATTCTTCATTATTTTGAGCAGGCATTAAGCCCATACTTTTTAAAGTGGCTGATAGTAAGCCGTTTAATGCTTTGAATAAGTTACTTACCTGACCTTGACTAAGTCCAAAAGATGCTGCTTGGAAATTCTGTGTTGGATTATTTTTTAAATAAACCAATAGGAAAAATAGTTTGTGTCCACTCGTAGGTAAACGCTCTTTAGCATTAGCTTTGAAGCGAGGTAATTTCCTGTTTTTACCATCAATGGTATGCCATTTATAATAACTTTCACAAATAGGCTCAAAATAAAGAAGCAAATGTTCAAATTCAGACAAATGAAGGCTTGTTAGTGATAAAAAAAGTTTGTCATTGTGGGATAACTCTAAATAATTCGATAGTCCTGTAAATGTAATGCTTTATTTATCTTTGTCATAAAAAAGGTAAAATGAACTGTAGTCATTGTGGTAGTGTAACAACGAAGAAGAATGGTCATACCCATTATGGGAAACAAAACTATTTATGTCATAGTTGCAACCGTCAATTTGTAGAAGGTGGACAAGATTGGTTTGTATCGGAATCTGATAAAACCCTTATCAACAAATTGCTTTTAGAACGAATCTCCTTATCAGGTATTTGTCGAGTATGCGATGTGAGCGAGCAATGGCTTTTAGCCTATATCAAAAAGTTATATGAAAACTTACCGGATGATTTGAATGCTGACTTGACTTTGCCTGATATTGAAGCTTACTTAGCAGACAGGATGGATGAAGAAATAGGCAGAATAGAGGTTATAAAAAAAATTCGATTGCATTACAGGAATACGTTCAAGTCTCAGAAATTGAGGTAATTACAGAAGAAAATAGCCCTTTTGAAGAGAATTTGGTTGATATTGAGAATAACGATTTGTTAGTAACGGAATTGTATAGCAAAGAGCGATGTGTGAGGGTTGAGTTTTATGGAATACAATTAGATGAGCTATGGTCTTTTGTTGGTAAGAAGAGTAATAAACAGTGGTTGTGGCTTGCTCTTAACCCTATTAATAGGCAAATTATAGCCTTTCACGTAGGAGGGCGTTCAGCAGAAGATGCACAGCTATTTTATGAAAAAATACCAGCTATTTTCAAAGGTAGTACAGGCTTTTTCTCAGACTATTGGCAAGCCTATGTAGAGTCGTTTGGAAAAGAAAACCACTGCGTCGGCAGTCCGATTCGGCGTCGGCAAAGACAGTGGCTTGACTGCTTATCTTGAGCGGTTTAATGGAACATTAAGACAAAGAGCATCCAGATTGGTTAGAAAAGCTTTAAGTTTCTCAAAGTCTCTCGAAAATCATATTGGTGCAATAAAATACTTTATTTGTAATTATAATCTTGAAAGATAAACATTACATTTTTAGGACTACCAAGGAATTAATTCAGTTAATCGAAACGCTGGAAAATAAGAAAGTCCATTTTGTATCGATAAAAGATACGATTGATACTTCGAGTGCTCAAGGGAGATTATTCCTAAATATTTTTGCTTCGTTGGCAGAATTTGAGCGTGATATCATCCGTGAAAGAACCAGAGCAGGCTTGGCCTCAGCCAGAGCGAGGGGACGTACTGGAGGAAGAAAAAAGGGATTAAGTTCTGATGGGCTAGAAAAAGCAGAAACGGCAGTGATGCTGTATCAACAAAAGAAATCAGCGGATGAAATTGCTAGTATTATAGGTGTAGGAAGAGCAACTGTGTATCGGTATTTAGAAGCAATGGGACAGAAAAGAAATTTGTGAATTGCTCTAAAAGAAAAGTCTTTCTGGTATAGTTTTTTAATTCTCTCTTTAAAACAGAATAGCGATGAAAAACACGTATATACAGCTACGGGTTGTAGCGGGAATGGAATGATGTATAGCCATTTAGAATCATATCATCGCATATTAAATCAAGAGATAGCTTTTCCTATATATTATTAGGCTCAATATGTATCAAAATTTGTCCAAGTTGAGGCAAATCTTGTTGCAATGTGTCTTTTAAATGATGTGCAATTTCGTGCCCCTGTTTTACGGTTAAGTTCCCATCTACTGTGGCGTGTAAATCTACATGGTATTTCATACCTGCTTTTCGGATAAAGCATTTTTCAGTATCAACAACGCCATTTACGGTGATGGCAACTATTCTGATTTCGGCTATTAAATCATCATATACATGTTCGTCCATGATTTCACCCAATGCTGGCCTAAATATTAAATAACTATTATATAATATAAATCCTGATGCAAACAATGCTGCCCAGTCGTCGGCTGATTCAAAACCTTTTCCAAAGTACAACGCAATTGAAATGCCTATAAATGCAGAAATAGAAGTTATTGCATCGCTTCTGTGGTGCCAAGCATCTGCTTTTAATGAAGAACTATGGGTTTCTTTGCTCTTTTTAATGACTATTTGATAAGATATTTCCTTCCAAATAATTATTATCCCTAAAACTACTAACGTCCACGCTTTTGGTAATTCATGTGGAGTACCTATATTTTGTATGCTTTCATGAGCAATAATTACGGCAGAGGTTATTAAAAAAACAACGACTAAAAAGGTAATTAATGGTTCTATTCGTCCATGTCCATAAGGGTGATTTTTGTCAGGAGGTCTGTTGGCATATTTAAGTCCAAATAATACTAGAATAGAAGAAAAAATATCTGTGGTAGATTCAATTGCATCTGCTATCAGTGCATATGAGTTTCCAAAAAATCCAGCAAATCCTTTTGCAATAGCCAAGGCTAAATTCCCTATTATACTAAAATAAGTTGTTCTTATCGCCTTCTGTTCGTTTGTCATTCTTTATCAAGGTTTTTAAGGTTACGCATAATATTTATATACCAGTAATTGGACTATGTTATTGTATAACCTTTTCGGAGGTTACTTTATCCTAAAAATATTGATATACTTATTATACTATACCGTTATGACAAATATAGGCAAAAGTGGTCTTGTAAAACATACACAATAGTTTTGACTCAAAAAGATGCACAAAGTGACTATAGAGCTTAAAACAATTTATTGCTGTTTATAGCTCTAATTAAAGAAATCCCTTTTGGTAACTGTTATTAGTTTAGCATTTCTATTTGTGGATATTTATAAGCATTATTAATTGACATATAATGAGGTAGTTATACCACATTATATAAATAACTAATACGTTTGGGGGTGCTTCTTACTCATTATACGATATAAATAATATGTGGTATATGTTTTTTTACTATTTAATCAAAACACTCATGTGCTTGAACGTTAGCATGTCGTGTTATTAAGCAATCTATTCAAACTTAATTTGAGGAAAAAATGAAAAACACACAAAAAAAATCAGATGTGGCTACTGGCCTGAGCGAATTATTTGAAGACAGCTTAAAAGACATTTATTATGCTGAAAAAGCATTAACAAAAGCATTACCTAAAATGGCTAAGAAAGCTACTTCTCAGGAATTGATAGATGCCATCACGGAACATTTGACAGTTACCGAAGGTCAGGTGGATAGACTTGAGAAAGTATTTGAAGTATTAGGGTTAAAAGCGGAAACCAAGAAGTGCGAAGCCATAGAAGGGTTGATTAAGGAAGCAGAGGAAATCATGGAAAGTACGCAAGAAGGCGTAGTGCGTGATGCAGGTATTATTGCTGCAAGCCAAAAAGTGGAACACTACGAAATAGCCACTTATGGAACATTGGTAGCTTTTGCGAACACACTTGGAGAAAAAGAGGCAGCGCATTTGTTGAGCCAAACCTTAGAAGAAGAGAAAGAAGCCGATAGTGCATTATCGAACATTGCAGAAAGTTCAATCAATATTGAAGCTGCAGAAGAGGTATAGGAGAATTGTAACTCAAGTCAGGTAATAATGAGACTCTCTTCGAGCATTGGTATATTATCAATGCTCGAAGAGAGTTCTGTTATAAGTCTCCCAATTAATCTTTTAAAATACTTTAATTGGAAGTTATTGGCTGGTAATAAATGTATTTAAGTGTGTTTTATTCTACTAAAATCTCATCCTTTAGAAAAATGAAAAAATCAACTAATAAAAAACAAGCTGACCTTGACAGTAATAAAGAAGATAGTCAACATCAATTCCTTACTACAAATCAGGGATTAAAGATTAATGACAACCAAAATTCACTGAAAGCGGGAGAACGAGGGCCTTCTTTACTGGAAGATTTTATACTTCGAGAGAAAATTACGCACTTTGACCATGAAAGAATTCCAGAACGTGTTGTTCATGCAAGGGGAGAAGCAGCACATGGGTATTTTCAGGTTTATGAATCTATGGCTCCTTATACTAAAGCTAAGTTTCTACAAGACCCTGCTCAAAAAACGCCAGTATTTGTACGTTTTTCAACCGTTGCTGGTTCGCGTGGCTCAAGCGATTTAGCACGTGATGTCAGAGGATTTGCTGTTAAGTTCTATACTGAAGAAGGAAATTATGATTTGGTAGGTAATAATGTCCCTGTTTTCTTTATTCAAGACGCTATCAAATTTCCTGATTTAATTCACGCCGTTAAGCCAGAGCCTCATAATGAAATTCCGCAAGCAGCCTCTGCCCATGATACTTTCTGGGACTTTATCTCATTATTACCCGAAAGTATGCATATGATTATGTGGGTAATGAGCGACCGTGCCCTTCCTAGAAGTCTACGCATGATTGAAGGCTTTGGTGTGCATACCTTTAAATTTATCAATGAGCAAGGTAAGGCGTTTTTTGTAAAGTTTCACTGGAAACCTTTGTTGGGAGTACATTCGGTAAGTTGGGATGAAGCCCAAAAAATTTCAGGGAAAGACCCTGATTTTCATCGCCGTGATTTATGGGAAGCGATTGAAAGTGGCAATTTTCCTGAATGGGAGTTTGGAGTTCAACTTGTTCCCGAAGAAGATGAACATAAATTCGAGTTTGATTTGCTAGACCCTACTAAACTAATTCCAGAAGAGCTAGTACCGGTAATGAAAATTGGTAAAATGACATTGGATAGAAATCCTGATAACTTTTTTGCTGAAACCGAACAAGTGGCTTTTCACCCAGGACACCTTGTCCCTGGTATTGATTTTACGAATGATCCTCTTTTACAAGGACGTTTGTTTTCATATACCGATACTCAGCTCACTCGCTTAGGAAGTCCAAATTTTCACGAAATCCCTATTAATCGCCCAATTGCTCCAGTGCATAATAATCAGCGAGATGGGCATATGCGACAGACAATTAATCATAGCAAAACAAGCTATGAGCCTAACACCCTAAGTGGTGGATGCCCTTTTCAGGCTAAAATGAGTGAAGGAGGCTTTACTAGCCATAATGAACGCATTGAAGCCCACAAGATTCGTGGTCGTAGTCAAAGCTTTTTTGACCATTTCAGTCAAGCTACACTTTTTTTCAACAGTCAATCTGATTATGAAAAAAATCATATCGTAGATGCCTTGAGCTTTGAATTAGGAAACGTGAAAGCGGAATATATTCGTAAAAGAATGCTCAAAATGCTTTGGTATATAGACAAAGGGTTGGCTGCAAAAGTGGCCTACAATTTAGGAATATCAATTCCTTCTGCCTTAGAAACACCTTTAAATCAGAGTTACCCTGCTGATGCAGATGTGGCTTCTTATCAGCCTGTTATCGTAAAGAGTTCATTAGAGAAATCAGAAGCCCTAAGTATGGCATCCACCGTGAAGAATTCTATTCTCACCCGTAAGATAGCCATCCTAGTAGCAGATGGAGTCAGTGAAAATTCACTCAAAACGATGAAGAGTATTTTGCAAGCTCAAGGGGCTGTAGTAGAAATAATTGCACCCAAATTAGGCGTCGTTATTACAGAAAATGATCAAGAAATAAAAGTAGATAAGAGCTTTCTAACAGCGGCGTCAGTACTATATGATGCGGTATATGTACCTGGAGGTTCCAATAGTGTGGACTATCTAGAAGCTGATGCCGATGCGATTCATTTTCTGAATGAAACCTTTAAGCATTGTAAAGCAATTGCGGCCGATTCAGCTGCCTTGTCAGTATTAAAGGCTACCTATTTTGGAAGCAAAATTCCTGAAAATTATAAGGATGTGTCTGAGATACTGGAAGGTGTATTTATCAACAACTCGATAGAAGCATTAGCTGGTGATTTTATAAATGCTATTGCATTACATCGTTTCTGGCAACGAGAAAAGAAAGATAAAGTACCAGCTTAAATAGCGCTGATTTATAAAACGAATAAAACCTCTACCTATTTTTTATGCTAATTCTACACCTATTATTTATTTTATACCTTTTCAATTATTTTTTAAGAAAAACCAAGCGAAAATTAACCCTAAGTTTATACGTATGTCAACAAAAGTTGAGCAACTTGGTCTATGGTTTGCATTACAATTTCTTCAGGAGACCCCTTAAAGATTTCTTTAATTCCGATAGATTTGTCTTTCGTTACCAGATGAATAAACATCGTACCAACAGGCTTTTGGAGTGTTTCGCTTCCACCACTACTAGTAAGCCCTGTAATCGCTACTTGAACATCAGCATCTATTAAGGATTTTAATCTATGAGCCAACTCTTTGGTTACTTCGGCCGATTCTGGAGTATATTTTTTAATCATTTCGGCAGGCACACCCAAAATAGTTTCTTTAAGACAAGCATCATAGCAAACTAATCCACCTTTCAGTAGTTTCCCCGAATCCTCTACCATCGAGTACTCAGCAGCAGCTCTTCCTGCAGTGGCACTTTCAGCAAAAGCAATCGTTAGTCGATTTGCTACTAAATGTTTGCTACTTTTGGTTACTAGGATAGAAGGCATATAAATGATTTTTAGATGATTATAGTTTTGTACTTAAGCATTGATGATGACTCCACCATTAGGATGAATCACTTGACCAGTAATATAAGAGCTATCTTCAGAGGCTAGAAAAACAAAAGCTGTAGCTACTTCCCAAGGTTGTCCGCCCCGTTGCATAGGCGTATTTTTCCCAAAGTCTTCTTTCTTCTGATCTGGGAATGTAGAAGCTACCAAGGGTGTCCAGATAGGCCCTGGTGCAACAGCATTTACACGTATATTTTTTTGTGCTAAGCTTGCCGATAATGATCTGGTAAAACTTATCAAAGCACCTTTGCTGGAAGAATAGTCAATCAAATGGCCATTCCCTTGATAAGCCACCACAGAAGCAGTGATAATAATACAACCACCTTCTTTGAGGTGTTTTAGCGCCTCTTGAACCATGTGGAAAGTACCGAAGACATTTATTTTAAACGTTTCTTCCCAATCTTTTGATTTTACTTTAGTAAAATCCTCTTGAGGATGCTGTATACCAGCATTATTAACTAATATATCTAATTTGTTAAAACGCTTGATGACAGCTTGAGTCGCCCGTCTAGGAGTAGATGGGTCTAATAAATCCCCACCTATCAAGAAACATTCTCTTCCTTCATCTTCAATAAGTTCTTTGGTGATATTAGCATCTTTGTTCTCTGAAGGATGATAAAGAATAGCAATATTAGCGCCTTCTCTAGCAAAATGAAGGGCAATTGCTCTCCCAATACCACTATCCCCTCCTGTAATAAAGGCTATTTTGTTTGTCAATTTACCCGACCCTCGATAATTATTTCTAATAAATACCATCTCAGAAGTGGTTTTATTATTGATTCCGGGATTATTATCCTTAGTTGTTTTTTGCGCTTTCATATCATATAAGTTTAGTTTTCATAAATCATTTAAAAAATTATACCACGAAGAAATGGTGGTATAATTTTTTACTCTATCAATAAAATAAACACTTAGATTATGAAGAAAAGTAATTCTTTTTGGAGAAACAATGGGCTGTCTTTGGCCTTATTGGGCTGTTAAGCAAGGAGGAGTATGGCAGAAACTTTATCAAAATTCTCTTACACTAGCGTATACTTTATTTATTAGTATCTCTTTTTACTTCCATGCTTATGGGAGTTATGAAGTTTATAGACAACAGCAATTGTTAAGCCATGAAGAGGCAATTTCATTCTCAAAGTATCTTGTCGGAAGTTTATGGTTTGAATCGTTTCAAAATTGGTAGAGCGAATTTCTAGCGGTGTTATCTATTGTATTTTTGAGTATTTATTTGAGTCAAAAAGGTTCACCTGAATCTAAGCCTGTGGACGCACCTTGTGAAAAGACGGGGAAATAGAAACCCAGATAAGAATATTATTTAACAAAGCATGAATTATATACCAAACACAAGGCTTATATTTTTAACCACAAACATGATTACTTATAGACTAGTAAGGTACTCGTTGGCATGATGATGTATTGCATGTTTTTACTTTCATACCATTTATAAATGGCTTTCACTAGTGTACTAAGTCTTGAGTTTTTTAGGAAAACCCCATAATTCCTTGTTCGACCCTCTCTATCAGGAGGAATAAACTTTCTTATATCTCATTCTTTTTCACTGGCTTGGACATAGTTTACAGACATTTTTTTTCGAGTAAGAAATTTCATAATACTTTGAT
Organism: Arcicella aquatica; assembly: GCF_034928825.1. Taxonomy (NCBI): domain Bacteria; kingdom Pseudomonadati; phylum Bacteroidota; class Cytophagia; order Cytophagales; family Flectobacillaceae; genus Arcicella; species Arcicella aquatica. The sequence continues at coordinate 62,142 of NZ_JAYFUL010000011.1, forward strand.
GCTAGCTCTGTAGAAAGCTTTAGTTATGGAAATTGTATTGTCTGAAAAATAAAAACTCTTCAACTAAATCAATAGAATCATCTATAGCAAATAATGGACTAGCTTGAAATAGTTGATGTGGGGAAATGAGTTTAATTGTTTGTATGCACTGTGTTTTTATTCCTCCTACATTTTTCACTGCAATACTTAACGTCGGCCCAATGTTTTTCCCATTTTTTTCGCCACGTAAATGGCAGATTACAAACAGGGCAAGTTTTTTGTGGAAATTCACTTCTTTTCATGTATTTGGCTTTGACTCCTAGATAGAACATACTTTTAATAGAATTGTTTTTGAGTGGTTATTTATAATCCTTTACTTATTTTAGAAATTATCACCACCAGAAGTATTCCTCGTTATTTTTGGGGCGATCATTCACCAATAACATTTTTAGAAAACTTCCATTTAATTCAATTGCAGAAAGCATTTTATTAGCAACAACCATATTATCTGCTTGAAAGTCAGTTGTAAAACGTAAGTTTCGAGACGCTCTGGCGTAAACATATGCAGGCATACTATCCATGATAAACCAATCTTGTAGATGTGTATCCATACAATACAAGAGTTTACTCTGCATTAACTCATTAATTTGTCGCATCGGCAATCCGATGTAAATCCTTGCATTTATGATGATAACGACTCCTTTCCAAAAGTTTTGGGAATAGGTGTTTTATAATTTTCTTGACGTACCCATGTCATGCTTTTTCGGAATCAAAAACCATTTGTCCAACTAAATTTAAGCAAATGACCTCACTATCTGAAAAAAAGGGTTGGGACCCGAACGGGCAACTAAATATTGCAAAGTTGATAAAGCTCATCACTAAATAGAAAGTTAACGTTAAGAAGTTTTCTAAATCAAAATCTTCTGGTGTATCTTTGAATGCTAAGAATCTTGATTCTTGGGTGTATGGGCTTTCTCTTTTGGTCGCAACCTCAGAGATAACCCTTTTTTCTAGTTAACAAATTATTTCAAATAGCACAACGAGGAATAGTATATATTTTACATATTGTTTCAGTTGCTTTAAATACTGCTTTTGGAGAGTAAAGAGCTATTTTGCTAGATGAAAGATATTAGGTTCATGTGAGAGTGATAGCAAAAGATAAAAAATGTATAACTATTATTGTTGATATTATGGTAAAGCACAACTTTTTTGTATTTTTATGTGTCTATATACCTTATTCTTAATAACATACTACCTATGTCACAATACAATACAACTATGGAGTTAAAGATTACTCCCACACTCATGATTGCTTCTTCAAATCTACTTATGGCAGAACTAATCAAAACAATAAATGACGAGATTCCTTTTGAAGTAACCTGTATTATAACAGAAGGTACTCAGTTGTTTGAGAAAATTGTCGAAGTTCATCCCGATTATTTATTGGTAGATTCCGAATTAGAAAACTGTAATGGATTAGGATTTTTTAAAAAATTGGAAAGAATTAAAATTAACGCTAAGGTAATTGTTTATTCATTTTCCAAAAATCCTGCTTACATAAAATGCTTTCTTTCTTCCAAGGCTAATGCTTATATCCAGAATGGATGTAGTTTGTCTGAATTTAAAACATGTTTAAATAATATTTCAGAAGGCAAGAGGGTTATCTTTTCTAATATTAATCAAAATGACGCGATAGCACATCAGCATTCAATACAAGATTCGCCTCTCTATAATCTCAACTTATTAACTGAACGAGAAAAAGTTATTTGGAAACTTCTTGCTCAAGAAATGACAGAAAGGGAAATAGCAGATAAACTTATCATTAGTATAAATACTGTAAAAACACATAAAAACAATATTTCGGAAAAAATAGGAATTAAAAACAAAAAGAGATTAACAAGAGTGGTAAATTCAATAGTGACGTATATTTAATGGCGTTATACTACTTTGGTATTAGAAAATACTTCAAAAAATCATACTTTTGAAGTATTTTTTTTAATATGATAACTAAATACTTTTGTAAAGGATTTTGATGACTGAATGAAATACGATTTGTAATATCAAATTATATTAAGTCTTTTATTAGATATTTTTGTTAACACCATTTAATTTTTACTACCACCTAATAATAATATGAAACAATTCTACATTGGGTCTTTATGCCTTACAATTCTACTTATCTTTAGCTTTCAATCAAAGTCAAGGTATTTATCTAGCACCGTTCCTATTGATGTAATGAGAGATAAAGTAGGGATAGATAATAAGTCAAAGGGAAAGAGTAATAAAAATAAAAAAAGAGAGCTCTCTGTTAAAAATGAAGATAAAAGAGGCTATGCAAATATATTCCTTGCTTCATTGCCCCTAAAAACAATTACACCGAAACCACTAAACACTCAATTAAGTCATCTAGTAGGACCTGATCCTTTTATGTTTACAATAGTTGCTTCTAAAGAAAGCGTAGCGATAGGAGAGGAGTTTGAGCTTACTGTACAGGTAAGTTGGGTTGATTTTGGAATCAATAATGGTGTGCGTTTTTTACCTGAATGGTATAAGTACACGCTTAAAGTAGTAATGGCAGATGGTTTTGTACAAACAGGGGGTAATTATGAAGATTACTGTACAGCACTCGTAAATGCTGAAAATCCAACAGCCACTTTTACAATAAAAGGACATTTTGAATTTGAACCCAAAGAACCAACTTTCAAAGTATTGAGAGGTTTTGAAGGATTTAATGAAAAAAGTGAGTTTATTTGGAAGGGCGAGAAGAGTATAAATGTAGAAGAATCTAAATCTTATTGTAGTATTTTAGAAATAGGAAGTCAGTCTAAAAACTTAAGAACAGACATTAATAATGTATTAACGGAATGTCAAAATTTAGATAAAACTAATGTAAATAATACTTTCACTGGAGCAGGTTGTTATAGTACAACAAAGAATACATTCGGTAGTAATAAATTTGGATTAAGTATCGCTTATGATAACACAATTTGTATAAATAACACTAGCTACGCGGTGTATAAAGCTAATATTAAAAATTTCACGGAAAATGATATACAAGATATAAAGTTATTATTGCATGGAACTCCGCAGGTTTTAAATAATTGCTATAACATTGATTCTGTTAAGCTCCTTCATTATAAATCTGAGACCATTGACGGGGCTAAAATATTAGGTGGCTGTGGTAATACAGAAATACATGTACCAATTACAGAATATCAAAATTTTTCTCGAAAAGATGCAATGGGAAATGTTATATTCCAATTACATGCTCATATCCTTTATAGAACTAGTAATGAAACGTATAATTTAGATTTACCGAGTAGTTTTACAATGCCAACAATAGTGACATATAGTCCTATTGCATCAGCTAACGGTTTAACATTAAGTGTATCGGGTTGTGGTATGAATAGTGACATTAGTTGGTATAATGTTAATGATATAACAGATTCTATAGGTGTAGGAGCTACCTTAAATATTAATCCAACATTAACTACTAACTATAAAGCTAAATGTTTAATCAATAATTGTGAAGCTTATTGGTCAAATGAAGTTACTGTAACTGCCTGTAACCTAGTTCCTCCAACAATAACTACAAGTTCAACAACAATAAATGCTAATGAAAGTATAAATATTTCTGCTACTGGCTGTTCTGGAGGTGTGATAACTTGGAGTAATGGATCAACTGGAAATACATTAAATGCTACCCCCCAGATAACGACTATTTACACAACTAAATGTGTAATAGGGGAATGTGTAAGTAGTTGGTCTAATCAAGTTACGATAACAGTTCGTCAATCTTGTGATGTAACCAAGCCCGTGATAGTTACTAATAGCCTTACTGTATCAGATGCAAACCCAACTGTAACACTTACTGCTACAAATTGTGCCTATACGGTGATATGGTATAATAATGGAGTAGAACAAAAAACAGGATTGACCTATAATGTAGGAGCAGGCTCATATTATGCAAAATGTGTTAATAACTGTGAAAATGGCATTAGAGGAGAAATTAACTCTGATAATATAACTATTGAGTATAAGCCTTTGTGCTCTACGGCAGGTTTTGGTCCACAAATTTCTAATAATTCGTTAAATCAAGTAGGAGATAAAACATTTTGTACAAGTGGCACCGTAAGTTTAAGTGTAAGCGGATGTTATGACAATTCTAAAGCAAAATGGTATGATACCAATGGTAGTTTCTTAGTTGATGGCAGTAATCTGACTCGTACAATCAATTCAAATCAATCATTTGCAGTATCTTGTGAAAATCAGTGTGATGTAAGCCAAAGACTAGGGTGGGAAGCAATCAATTTTACTGTTATTCCTTACGATCAGTGTGTTAATATTAATCCTCAAATCATAAATAGAACTCCTGGAAACGCAACTACTTTTTGTGGGAATGGTCAATTTTCAGTCACAGCTAGTGGTTGTCCAGATGGGAATAGAGTAAAATGGTGGGTTGGTACTGGTAGTGTTGTACAAGGGTCTGATTATTCAGAAAATATAACTAGTACAACGGAAGCTAAATTTCAGTGTATTAGTCCAGTTACAGGATATTTGATAGGACCGCAACGAGCGATAACTTTTACGGTTAATTCATACACTGCTTGTAATTATGCTCCAGCTATTGTCAATAATACTCCTGGTAAAAAGGCTGTTTTTTGTACAAAGGGTTGGGTTGATTTAGCTGTTACCGGATGCCCCAATAATAATTTAGCACATTGGTATACTGACGGAACAGAACTCAATACAGGAATAAGTTCCTTTGTTAAAGGAACTATTACACAGACAACCAAAATCTGGATAAAGTGTATTAACCCTAACGATAATACTGAATTTGGATGGAATGAAATTACCTTTAAAGTTGATAATTCAGGTTGTGACCCTAATAATCCAACTATTATCAATAATACAACCCATGGATATAATAAATTTTGTCAAAAAGGGTGGGTTAGTCTTGAAGTAGATGGTTGTCCAGATAATAATAAAGCAAAATGGTATAAAAACAATACTTTCGTTAAGCAGTCTGCTATTTATAATGAAGTGATTAATCAATCTGCTACTTATAAAGTTACTTGTGAAAATCCTACTTATGAAAGCTCTTACAGTGAAATAGCGTTTGAAGTATTGACTAACGGAGATTGCTACATTCCCTCGGCAGTTAATTTAACTCCGAATGGACAAACTGATTTTTGTGGTTCAGGCACCTTAAAGTTAATGATGACAGGCTGTAATACTAATTATCAACCAGCATATCAAGAGTTTTTAGATGGCAAACCTGGCAAAGATATTAACGGATCATGGGAATCAATTGACGGGATTAATACATATGTCCTCAATTATAACGCCACTGAAAGTGGATACATAAAGATTTTTTGTCGAACAGGTGAAAGTCCCAATGATTATATATGGACAAATCAGCAAATTGTTAAATTTAAGGTAAATCCGATACCTGTTATTTTAGCTACTAACACACCTGCTTGTGTAGGAACACAGTTCTTGTTACGAACGGATGTTCCTGACATTCCAATAAATAATGGGGCAACAAAATTTGAATGGACCAACACTAATAATACTGTGATTGGTAGTCAACAAAATATTGCTGTATTAGCAGCTAATTCAACACCAACAACATATAATGTGAAATTTACTAATAACAAAGGCTGTTCAGCAACAGCAAGTACTGTTGTAACAAATTATGCATTACCAGTAGTTTCTGTTACTAATAGCGCTATTACTCAGTGTGTAGGAACATTACTTAATCTTAGTGCAAGTGCTAATGCCGGAAGTGGGAAAGCTACAATTCAAGTAAAGCTGGCTGAAAACCTGACCTCTATTGATAGAAGTGTTCAGTTAAACATTACTGGTTCTATGAATCCAACGCCAACGTCCATAACTATTACACAGAAAGGCAAAACAAATGCTACTTGTATTAAATGTCAAAACAATGTATTAATAGATGGTCAAATAATAGGTTATAGTAGTATAAATCAACCCAATCAGAAAGCAATAATTAAAATTGAAAATGGATGTGCCAAAGCTTGGTGGTATGAATTAAATGAAATGGTACATCCCGATTGGATACCAGTGTTAAAAAATAAGACGCTCCCCGATTCAATATTAAACAACTGTATCACTTTTAGTGGTTTAAATAATTGTACTAATGATAAAGCATGTGATCAAGGTAGTACTACTGGTGTTAGCAATTTTACTTCAGCAGGGGGCATTACTACCTTTGAAATATCACTTCCCAGTGTTAATGGCACTTGGACAATAACCAGACCATCAGACACGGATAAACATTGGATTTCTTTTGTTAATACCTCAGAAAGTTCAACAACACTAATAGGTGGGGGAGTACTTAATTATAATTGGACAAAAGGAACGAATTTTAAATCTAGTATTCAAAATCCTAATATTGTTAATGTTCAATCAAGTGATGCAGGAACTTATAAGGTTGAAGTAACGGATATTAGAAACTGTGTTGGTTCAGCAACTATAGATGTCGTAGTGAATCCTCTCCCTGATGCCACTGTTTCTGCTGCGACGGCTACTACCTTTTGCCAAGGAGGTAGTGTGGTATTGAGTGCCATTTCAGGAATGACAAATTATCAGTGGAAAAAAGATGGGGTTAATATTGCTGGAGCAAATAGCCAAACATATACTGCCACTACTTCTGGAAGTTATACCGTACAGGTTACTAACAACAATAATTGTTCTAATACTAGCACAGTAACTAATGGGAAAACGGTTGTTGTGAATGAAACACCCACAATTGTTATTACAGGTTCACAAAAAGTATGTGCTGGACAAACAATCACTTTAGTTGCAAAGGGTGCTAATTCGTATTCATGGACCGGCCCTAATGGCTTTATCTCAACAAGTTCAACACCTAGTATTCCAATGGCGACTATTGCCGCTACTGGTATTTATTCTGTAGTAGGGACAAGTATTGCTAATTGTACGAAATTGAGTACTTTTTCAGTCACTGTAATTGGAATACCTGTAATCTCAGTAACAAGTAATAGCCCAATAGAAGGATTGACGACAGGGGATACACTAAATATTTCGTACACTTCTAACCCAGTGATAACGCCTATTTCACATAAATGGACATTTAACACAGATTCTGTTGCATTAGGAACAAACACAACATTGAAGGTAGCCAACGTTTTAGAAGCGCATGGAGGAACTTATACAATAGTAGTAGAGCATGATGCTGAAAAGAAATGTAAAGCTTATGGTTCGCTTTTAGTAAAAATTAAACCTTTTGTTTGTAAACTCACTGCAGTTGCAGAACCAACTTGCTATATAGAAACTAACAAACGTTGGGCGAAACTGAAAGTAACCATCAAAGACAGAACAAAAAGCTGGAAAGGAGCAATAACAGTACAGAGAATAAAAGACATTGATGGAAACATTTTGGCATCTTCAGAACCTGTTTTAATAAATTATCAATGGCAAGGAGTAGCTACAACAACAGAAGAACTGCCGTTAAAAGATAAAATACTTGATGGTATTTATGCTATTACATTAAATGAAAAAAGGAGTGATACTGACATAGGCACTACTGTAGCGTGCAATCCTGAAATAATTTACGTAACAGTTGGGTGTCAACGAAAATGTCAGAAAGATTTACAACCATGTATTACAGGAGATTGCTGTGGCATTCCAACTGCTATTAATTTGAATAATGAAATAAAATTAGAGCAACTGATTGTAGGTGATACCATTAAAGCCAATGATTTTAAAATAATTATCTCGAAAGTTAATCTTGTAAATGCTGGTAATTATACTTGGAATATCGAAGGCATTTCTAAAGTGCCTGTCTTTGATAATGTATTTTTAGGACTAAAGTCTGATGTCCCTGTGGTCTTTAACGAATGTAAAGAATTGGTTAGCGGCACCATCACTACGCTTTATAATCCTGTAAATTGGGATAAACCTATCCAAGCGAAAGCGATTGCCAAAGCTATATATGAATCAGCGAAAGAGGTAATTGATGACATTGCCAATGCTATTGGAATAAAGGTAGATATGGCTCAGGAAGATCTTGCCAATATAGCTCAACAATTAAGAGAACAGGCCAGTAAAGATTTACCTAGTGAATTAGAAAAAAAGGCCATCGAAGCAGCTAGAAAACTAGAAGAAGCCAGAGACGACTATGCTAAAGCAAAAGCCGCAGGTAATTCCACGGCAATGGCAGAGGCTTCTGCTAAATTTGATGAAGCTAGGGCCGAAATAGTTGCTCTAAAAGCGGATACTGATAAATATTTAACGCTTTATCAGAGAATCGTGCAGTTAACCTTAGAGAAGATGTGGGCACAGTATCAATCTGTTCCTGATCCAGTGGCTACTACAATTATTGAAAATGAGGAAGCACAAGCTACTGAAGACTCACAACCTCTTGCACAAATCACTTTTTTAACTGAAACTCAAAAAGAGAATATTGTTAATAGTTTTAAAACCGATGCAGAACTTAATCTTAAATTAACGTTTAAATATTTTATTAAGATACACAAAGAAAACACAGCTGCAATTAAAGATTTGGAGCAAAAAATAAAAGTATATGAAAGAACGATAGATAATAGCACTAACTCAAACCCAAGTTTTACTATTGTTGAACCTGCACTAAAGCTGAGTGATTATATATACCAAGCTATGTGTAAAACTTGCACAGCTTCCCCAGATGCAAATGAACAAGCAATGATAAAAACGACAGAAAGAGCATTGACAAAACGTATCAAAGAAATCTTTAAAACACTAGTTTACACCCAGAATTGATGAAAACTTATTCTAAAACTTTTATATCTACTTTTGCTTTTTTAGTATATTTATTGAGTTTTTCATTAGCATATTCTAATAAATCTCATCAAAAAGCAGTAGTCAATATTGATAGTGTTGGCAACTCAACACATCAAGAAATCATAGATGAATTTGTACGTGTAGCGAACAATGAGTTGACTCAAATAATTGCTCAGAATGCAATTAATGATTTGAACGGAGAATCACAAAAAAATAATTATATTTTTGGTTTTGAGCCTAATAAAGTGTTGCTAAATAACAATTATTTAGCTCAATATAAACAAATATTAGTTGATTCAACCTCTTTAAACAATCATCTTGTAACCCTCAATACAACACTTAAAACACAAGGAAAGCCACTGATTTATATTGGTATTGATGCTTTACTTGGCGATATTTTATCTAAAATTAAAGTTTCAGGTATTCAAGCTACAGCTAAATTAGAACAAATAACGATTCAAAAACAAGATTTTGCCAGTTTTGAAAGTATTTATAATACCTATAAAAGTATTTATGATAAAGTAGGAAATAACCAGCCTTATTTAGATAGTAGTCACCCAAATGGGATGATAATTATTGGCTATGGAGTCTTTAATAAATATACTATTAATGAAGATGTTAATCCAGATAAGCTAACTACAGGAGATATTAAAAATGTAATAACAGGGAAGAAATGGCAGTTTTGTAATTTTAAAGAAAAAATAGGAAGTGTAGTGGGAGCGGGGAGTGATACCTTTAGAGCTTTGGTTTTCCAAAATTTCTCTCAATTTCCTACAAATCCTAACCCAGATGTTGTACAAGAACATTTACAAAATTTTGCAACGCAAGTTTATAATTCCCTAACAGGAGAAAAAATATTTATTCCTAAAGGGCGTTTGCACAAAGATTTTTATGCTCCCGATGGAGAATATCGTCAAAAGTTTGATGCAGATGTAACTGAAGAACAGGTTTTAAAAGTGAATGCACTCATTGAAGAAATGATGGATGACCCACTTTACGCAAATTATATCAAACCAGCCATTACAGCTAAAACTCAAGGGGAAAATAAGATTAAGCAGGCAGATTTGATTAGTATGGAAAAGGCTCTTAAAGATTTAAAAGAAGCTCAGAAAGAGGTTTGGGGTTCTTCAAGCGTAAATTTCTTAAAAAAACTGTTTGATTATTTTGAAAAATGTAGAAATACAAATGTGTCTTGTGTCAGTGGAAGTGTGAATGGATATATTCCCCAATGCTTTTGGGATGTACAAAACCCACAAGGATTTGCTAATGAATGGGCTTTTATTTGTGGTGTGGGCGATGCTGCTATTGAAAGTGCTGCTGGAGCTGTTGAAGGTGTAAAGCAAGCATATAAATTTGGTGAGTTTCTTTTATGTTGGCAACCTAGTTTTCCATCTTTTTGGTTTGATGATGAATGTGCTCAAAAGAGGGTAGAGACAATAAAAAACTTTAAGATTTTATGGGAAGTTGTTTCCGACCCTGAAGCAATAAAGACAACACTTGTCACTGTAGTGGATGCTGTTAAACAAGAGGTAATCAATTGGGGTATTGATATGTCATCTAATACTACTTGTTCATATTATAAAGCTGGAAAATTAGTTTTTGATATTGGTTCAATGTTTTTAGGTATTGGAGCATTAAAAAATGTGTCAATGATAACTAAGGTAAGTCAAAAATTTAGCTTAAAGGGTTTTTTAGGAGATTTTGCAACTAATAGTAAAACGATATTCCAAAAATTTATTCCTAATAATGGTCTAAAAATGGCTCAAGAAGGTGAAGAGTTATTGCTAAAAACGGGAGATGGAGTTGAGGATAGGCTTCTTAAACTTACAACAGAATTCAAACGAGGGGGAGGCTATTCTCCCTATTCAGGTGATGGGGGAGGAATTAGAATTAGTCCACCTTCTGGTCAAAAAACAAATGCTACCCTCAAGACATCTAAAAGAGTTCTTCAAGATGCTTCTGAGGCTTCAGCATTTCAGAATTCTTTTCGCAGTACAGGAAGCGCAACAGAATTAGGTAACATACAAAATCTGGTTCTGAGATACGAGAAGGAAGGGTCTATCATTGAAGAAGTAATACCTGCTGAAAAATTAAGAACAAAAGTTTTTACTGTAGCTCAAAAACAGTATGTAGGCGTTGCAGTTGCTGGAGCTACAGAACAATTAGATGAACTCGTTACCGTATATGACGCTGTCCAAACAGGTATTAAGATTGCATTGGGTGTAGGAACCGTTGTTAAAACACTCAGCAAAGACAAAGACAAAGATAACCCAAACTGTATCGTTTGTGAAAATATCACAGACCCTGTAACTAAAGAAATATATAAAAAAATATGTAATGAAATTTATAATAAAATACCTGCCGAAACAAACATCAAGTATGTAACCGCACTAAATGCAATTTGTTCTTCGAAAGGAAATTTAAAACTAATTGAATTAAATAGTTTGGGACTACATTTAAAAGATGACTATAGTTTAGAAACAAAAAAAGCTTTTTTAAATGACTGCATCATTGATAACTGTGGTAATGCAACAGGTTGTTCACCTATAAAAAATCATTTAGGTACTATTACTGCTGACCATGTTAAGAATGGTTGGAATGTTATCAAAAATATACCTGAAACTAATAATAACTACGAAACACCTAAAGACAGACAGGACTACAATATGCTTGTCGTATTGGATGAAATAATAAAGGATAAAGCAAAAACAGATTTTTTACGAAAAATTAAAACTACTCCACGTTATTTTTTTGATGAGTTTTTTACTTATCACTTAAAAGCAAGTAATAATTATACTAGTATTGGAACAAATCAATCGGTATATCAACGAAATATAGAACTGTATAACTTTAATAACTTCTTAGACAAATATATACAAAAACCAAGATCAGAGGAGTATATTAAAGAAATGGTTACATCGGGGTATAAATTTAAAGGAGGCTCTTGGGGGCTAGGTTTATTAAATATGCCTTCTCCACCTGCTCCTTTTATCAATGGGGGAAGACAAAATATAGTTGAATTTGAAGCGACTATCCAAGAAGAAAATGACCAAGTAGAGGATAAAGATGACCATAGACTTGATATTAGAATAAATAACAGTGGGAACAAAAATATAGAACTAAAAAACTGGGCTACTTTTAAGTATATTAGCTTTTATGAAATTAAGGAAGGAGTATTCACCACCAAAGAAAGTGGCTTTAAAACACAACTTTTCTCCTATTTTAAAAATGCCAGCACAATGAATGATTTTGTATATATCTTTAAATTTAGAAATGGAGGTATTACCTTAAATGGAGCTAAAAATAAATTCCAAACCCTTTTCCAAACTATAGTTAAAGATAAAAATGGAAATGATGTAAATGCTTTGTGGTATTGGTTAAAAGATAATTCTAATGAAAAAACTATTGGAAATATAGCCTTGCTAAAAAGCTTATTTTTAGATGCTGGCCAAGATTATGATAAAAGCCCACTTTTTACTAACGATGATTCTCGCAAAAATTTCTTCATTAATAATATTGTAAATGTAGCAAATAGTCGTTTATATAGTTTCATTAAAATTCAAAGTGATTTATGATACTCAACAAAATATTACAAAAAGAAGAATTAAGAATATTTCAATATAATAAAAGGAATGTATTCTTTTTTGAAAAACAGAATGGGAATCTTTGGACAAGATTAGATACTATAACATTGCAACCTGTATGGACAAAGGATTTGACAGGATTAAACTTGAATGAAAGTGATTTTTATGATGAGTATATACTAGATGGAAAAGGGGTGTTACTCGATTTAAAAACGAATGAACTATTTTTATTAAGTAATCAAATTCCTCATTTTAGGTGGATTGTTTCTCCTAAAGATGGATATGGGGTATTTTCAACTTTAGAAGATAATATATTAAAATCTGGAGTTTATAGTTTACAAAGTAAAACCATATTATGGATAAATGAGCTTGTAATTAATGGGTTAGGTTTTGGTGTTCATGATAAAAATAACATTTCATTTTTATTAGTAAGTAAAGATATTAAAGGAAATAACAAACGTATAATTGCTATTTACTTTCTAACAGGTGAAGCCCTTTGGCAGCACAGTTTTAATGAATTAGGGATTGCCGATTTGGATAAATTTATTGGGGATATTGATAACATATTGGTATGTGCTTGTGGAAAAACAATCTTAGGACTTGATAAAAATACAGGACAGGAATTATGGCGAGTAAATCATTATATAGAATTAGGATACTCCATACTTAACAATATAACGGGCTGTGTTTATTTGTTTTATGGCTGGAGTGGTCCAGAAAACAACTTTAGTGAAAGTAATAATATCACACTCTTAGAAATTGAGGCTCAGACAGGCAAAGTATTATATGATAATAGCATTTTTAAACACCCCAACTATATAGAACAGAACGGACTGAGGAAGTATGAAGGCACTGGAGATTATCCTCGCTTTTATAATGCGTTACAATGGAAAGACAAAATCTATTTCATAATCAATTCATGGCATAGTTCAATGGTTAGAATTATGGAGTTTGATACAATCAATAAACGTATTTCACATTTAAGTGAACAATCCTACGAAGCAAATATTAATAGTAACTGGTTTATAGCCGAAGGAAAGCTATTTATACAATCCAGAATATCGCAACAAATCGAAAGTGAAGAAAACCCAGATTCATCATATTGGAGCAAGATATACAGTAAATCACAGTTTGATGGAGAACAAATGAATTACCAGCACTTTGCCATTAGCAAAGAATCCTATTTGACAATTTTTGATTTAGAAGATAATTAACATACACAAACATGAAAATAGTTCTACACAAGCGGAGTTGTTTGTTAATCCTTTATTTGGTACAAAGCTTTTGGGCTTTTGCCGATAAAGGATACAAATACTCCAATGAAGAAAAACCGAACAAAACAAGTATTGTTGCCAATGCTAGCAAAAGTCATGAAATTGATGAAGGGCAACGATTAAATCATTTAAACTACAAGAACAAAAAAATATTACGCAATGCTCAACTTAGTAGTGCATTAGACAAAGCCGTTGCCCAAATGGGTAATGTAATGAGTTTGATGGATTATTCCGAGTTCCCAGCAGAGCGAGCTAATGTATTTGTAGATTCCACCACTACTAACGATCGTGCGGAAGCTCAAGCACTTTTTGATGAGATTGCAAAAACAAATAGTTATATAAAAACAATTAACAACGGAGCCATATTATCGCTACCACAAGGTATCCGTTGGGGGAATGTAGATGAAAGTGGGAACTCTGCTGGAGGCAACTCTATTACTGTTGGTATAGCCAGTGCCACTTTTAAGCCAGAGTATACCATCTTAAAAATGTATGTTAAAATCGAGATAGAAACCCCTAATTCAAAAGAAGGTACTAAAAAGATTTTATTCTTTGGGTCTGATAATATAAAAATTAGTCAAGATGGGGGCTTTATCGGTGATACTCGATTAGTCCTTTTAGGAGATTACAAAATACCCTTTGGTAAATTTGATTTTATCATGCATGGCGGTTTGAATAAATCGACAGGTCAGTTTGCTGATTATACCTATATTTCAGTTGACTGTGAAGGGTTTAGAGAGTTAAAAGTAACGGGTAGTTTACAATTCCCGACAAATGTACTAGTAAAAATAGATCCTTTAACTGGAGTAATAGAAACAGGCAAGAATGTAATTGGCGAAATAAGTGCTTCCCTTTATGATATTAATGATTTACGCTTTGAGGTAAGTCTCCCGGCTTTTGCCTTAGCAAGTGCACCAACATGGGGTTTTGTGGTGCAAGGATCTGTTTTTGATTTCAGTACAAGAACTAATTCGCCAGAAACAGTATTCCCAGAAAAATATGCGAGTGATTATTTCCCACCAGAGTCAGATGGCTCTCTAGCCATTAATACTTGGCGAGGAATATTTGTTAAAAATTTAGAAATATTACTACCTAGAGAATTTAGGCGAAAAATTTCAGCTACCCAAACCGTAACCAATCGAGAAAGGGTTGTTGCACAAAATTTATTAATTGATGAAAGAGGGGTAAGTGGTAGTTTTAGCAAGATTCCAGTAATTCCGTTGAGTGAAGGAGATGCTTCTGGGTGGAGTTTTTCTGTAGATAGGCTGTCTGTTGTTTTTGAGACCAATAAGTTGATAGGAGGCTCATTTAATGGTATTGTTCAATTACCTATTGCTAATGATACAACTACTCAATTACAATATAATGGAGAAATAACACCAGTAGGTGATATGTCGCTTACGGTTTCACTAAAAACAGGTATTAGTTTTGCAGCTTTTAAAGGATATATAAAACTTACAGAGGGAACATCAGTAAGATTAGAGTCGCGTAATGGCAAGTTTATACCTACCGCCAATATTAATGGAGAGATGGGTATTTATGTCAAAAAAATATCTACTGGTATTAAAGCAGATAGTGTAGCAGAACAAAAAACATCAATAATACAAGTACCAAGTATTAAAGTTCAAGGCTTGGTATTAACTGGTGACCCAGCCTTACCTTGGATCAGCCTTGGCTATGCTGGCTATGAAAAAGAAATTAAAATATCTGGCTTTCCTGCAAGTATCACTAGTTTAGCGATAAGTACTAGTTCATCTACGTGTAATTTACGCCTAGGTGTTAGAGTAGCTTTAATGAAAGATAATTTAGCAGCTACTACTTCTTTGAAATTTAACGGAATAATAACTTCAGATAAAAAAATTGTATCTGGAACTCCAGCCATTAGCATTGAAGGAATAAAACTTGAAAAAATTGATGTTGGCCCATTTCTTTTAGACGGAATGTTATATATCAAAGAAGATAGAGCAGAGCAAGGCTGGGGAGGCTCTTTAGCCTTTTACGTAACGAAGCCGTCTGAAATTAAAGTGGCTTCTGCTGTAGCGAGTTTTGGCTATAAGCAAGATGAAGATTACCGTTATTGGTATGTAGGAGGTAGTTTTGGTAGTAATAGTCAATGGACAGATGCAAACAGACCAAAAGTAGGTGTTCTTGGTCTTCAACACTTGATGTTTTCGCTTTTTAGCAACTGCACACCCAACAAGACAATTACAAACGAAAATGATGGAGCTAATGTAACACCTAAAAAAGGTACAATTGGTTTCATTGGTTTAGTAAAAATGGGAACCACATCCATGGATGCTGAAGCAGGGTTAGAATTAGCACTAAATGAAAACTGGGGACTTAATAGATTTGGATTAATAGGCTCTGCTTCATTTTCTAAGCCCGCTGGTGCTCCAGATGTTAATAAAATGTCCACAAAATTTACTGATTGGACTAAAAAAGCTAAATCAATTGATTCAAAATCGCCAGGTAATGGCTGGAGAGCAATAGCTTATGGAGATTTTAATCAACCTGATGCCCAAAAGGAAAATTTTAAAATTCGCCTATTATTAAATGGGGACTTTGAAAAGGGAATTTATCATGGTGAGTGTGACTTTTACGTAAATATTGGGACTACTCTAAAAGGGAACCAACCATATGGATTAGCGGGAAAAATTACTGCACACGTAGAAACACAGGCTAACAATCCTAAGTTTCCTGGTCAGAAAATGTGGTATTTCCACATGGGAAATCCTGATAATAGAATCACCGTAGGGGCTAATCTGCTGGGGAATACCTTTAAAACAGGTTTTTATGTCATGACCGGCTTTGGTTTGCCAGCAGCACCAGGGTTGCCAGCATTTTATCAAAAAGCGCTTGGATATAAAGCTAGTAGTTATAAAAAGCCAGATTATGGAAATCTTTCAGAAGGAACTTTTGGAACGGCCTTTGGTGCTGAGTTGTCGTATAGACAGAGACGAGAGTATGGAATAGGGATTGTTTATGCATATTATAATTTAAAATTTGGACTTGGCTTTGATTTTATTACTAGAGATTGTGGGGCTGGTAGTTGTGCTGCAACTTATCCAGGTAGTACATCAAGCTGGTTAAGCTCTGCACAAGCTTATGCTTACTTAGAAGGAAGTGTTGGAGTAGGTATTGATTTATGGCTATTTAGTGCTGAGGTTGAACTTATTAATGCTGGTGTAGGAGCTCTCATCAATGCTAATTTCCCTAAGCCTATGGGTGGGTGTGCAAACTTGATAGTTTGGTATAAAATCTGGAAATATAGAGGAAGCTTTGATGTAGAATATAAATTTGGAGATAGATGCAATAGCTGTAATGGACAAGTAATAGGATGCCCTAGAGATTATTATAGATAATAAGTTTTACACACATATATAAGATGAAATTAAGATTATTTTTAAGTATAATTTTCTTGTTGAGTTTCTACATCATAAAAGCTCAAAGAAAGGATTCTATTCAAATTACTATTAGTGCTAAAACCGATAGAATGTTGTTACGTTGGCAACCGAATAATGAGTTTGTTTGGGAAAAAGGAATTAGCTTAACTGATGGGGGCTACTATGTAGAAAGAAAGACAGTAGAAAGAAATGGTGTTTCGGTTAGTGAAAATTTCATTAGATTAAATAATGGACAACCCATTAAACCAATATTAGAAGCTGATTTTAAAACTTGGTTAGAGCCGACAAAATATATAGTAAATGAT
The DNA here is from genome assembly GCF_034928825.1 of Arcicella aquatica. Lineage (NCBI taxonomy): Bacteria > Pseudomonadati > Bacteroidota > Cytophagia > Cytophagales > Flectobacillaceae > Arcicella > Arcicella aquatica. Next base: position 79,493 of record NZ_JAYFUL010000011.1, read on the forward strand.
CCAACATCAAGGAACTTCGGAAAATATACTACCGATAGTGTCTATCATTTGATTGCAGCTCAAGCAATGTATAAAACTACTAGAAGTACGCCACTTTCGTCAACATTAGATGTCGATACTAATCGTAATGAAAAAAGAGCAAGATATGATTTTGCTATGCTTGGTGCTGCATTTAGTTATTCAGCAGCTAAAATGAGTGGACTGGGTTACGTTGATACACAAGTATTACCCAATGAAAAATATCAGTATCGTATAATACTTGTTAACTCAATACCAGCAGATAATATACAAAGTGAAATCAGTAAAGTTGTAACAACAACTAATATAAATCAACTGCCAACTATTCCTAAGCCAAGGTTTAAATTTACACCAAATCAGGCTGAGTTAGATTGGCGAATAGATACATTATCTTTAAAAGACAATTATATTGGTTATCATATTGAAAGAGCGGTAGGTATAGAACCATTTAAAAAAATAAATAAACAAATACTCGTAAAAGCATATCGTGGAACAGAAGATTCTGTAAGAATATCTGGCGTAGCAGAAGTACTTGCCTATCGTGATAATCCTATTTTAAATAAAAAAACATATTATTACAGAATCGTAGGAAAAACATTATTTGACGAATTGGCATATTCAGCACCGATATCAGGAGTTGCACTTCCTGATTATGTGCCAACGGTTAAGTTTGCTGACATGATAGATGCAACCAACCTAAGAATTAACTGGGAATTTAAAGCACCTATAGATTCTGCTCAAACTACTGCTGATACGAATGATATAGTACCTATCAAGAAATATATTATTGAAAGAGGCAGTAATGACTCAACATTCGTTATTGTAAAAGATAATATTTCGGCAAATGATACTACTGCAATAATTACATTCCCAAATGGAGGGATTATTAATGCTAGTGATGCTCATTATTTAAGGGTAATTGCTGTACCTAATTTATTAGGAGCAAAAAATTTTGTTTCAAGTGCTATTCTTGTTCAACCAATTGATTCAATTGCTCCATACCCTCCCAAAATAATTGATGCTAAATCTAAAATCTTGACTAATGTATCAGATGGTGAAATTACATTAACGTATCAAGCAGATGCTAGAGATAATGATGTAGTAGGGTTTCATATTTTCCGATCCGATAAAGCAGGGAATGAGACCGTACAGATTAGTAACAAGTTAATAAGTACAACTACTTTTAAAGATACAATAAACACAACGCTATTGAATGAAACAATCCTTTATAGAGCTTTAGCAGTTGATAAAAGAGGGAATAGGTCAAAGCTGTCAGATTCTATTATAGTACAACGTCCTGACGTTATCCCCCCATCTCCACCTATTATTAAAAGCGCAAGTACCATTCAGTCGGGAGTTCAATTAAAGTGGATAAGAGGGAAAGATAGAGATTCAACTCTTAACCATGCTGTTTATAAAAAACAAATTCCAAACGATGCTGAATGGATTGTGGTAGTTGAAAATCTTACTAAAAAAACCGATACAGTATATACTGATAAAAATGTATTAGCTGGGAAAAGATATGTATATATGGTAGTCGCCACCGATAGAAGTGGGAATAAATCTGTAAGTATTCCTAGGATTGTTGATGTTCCTAATTCATTGGCGTACATGACAGAAATTACCTCAATTAAAGCTTTAGCCAATAGGTCTAAAAAAGCAATAGATATTAATTGGGAAGTAAAAGGTGAAAATGTTAGCCAATTTCAAATCTATCGCTCTGTTTATCCAAATGCCTTGACTTCTTGGAATATTCTTAGTGGAGATGAATTGGCAACTATTGATAGAAGTGTGGAAAAATTAACTAAATATAGATATGCTATTCGAGGAGTTTTGTCTGATGGTTCTGTTACCAAATGGATTACTACAGATGTAGAATACCCTGATGATTGTGAAAAAACATTTAAAATAGTAAGAAAGCTTGAACTTACAGGCAATACTCTTGATGAAGCTTGTGAAGAAATAGAATTAAAACCTGGTTTTGATACAAAAAACACAACAAGTAATCAAAAAAATGAATATAAGACAAAACTCAGTGGTCAAAATTAAATTTAATAAAATACCTAACTAATGAACAGTATACGTTACATCATACTATTAAATTTTTAACAAAATATGCAAATGAAAAAATTATACACCTTGGTTATTTTGATACTATTAGTGCAACAATCATTTGGCCAAAATACTTTCCCTACTACAGGAAATGTTGGTATTGGCACTACTACTCCATCTACTGCACTTGAAGTAAATGGGGTTATTAAACAAATATTTGGAAGATATTTTTACAAGATTAGTGATACTACAGATGTTATCATCAAAACTTCAAGAAGTGATAATAATCAAGTAGGATACTTTAAAACTAATGGTTGGGGGAGGTTTTCTTTTAGTAATGGCTTAGCGGTTGGGCTTGATTTTCCAGCCAACAATTATTCTGGATTACTTGTTAATGGCAACGTTGGTCTTAACACAACTTCTCCTTCAGAAAAACTTGATGTGGTTGGAAATATTAAATACTCACAATTATTAAAGCCGAATGGTATTACAGGAACTGACAGACAGGTTTTAATGAATATTAGTGGAACTTCTAATGCTTGGACAACATTAACAACTTTACATTTGTCAGATTTTTCTACAGAGATGGCAAAATATCTTAAAGCGAGTGGTGGAACACTAACTGGAAATATAGGGTTGCCCTCAGACAAAACGATTACTTTTAACGACAAAACCGCTACATATCCAACAGCCCAAGGAGGTCTTGTTTGGGATTTGAATGCTGCTGACAAAGCTTCAATTTATGCTTATCAACCAACGGCCGATATAACCAATTTTGTTTTTCAAGTAGCGGATGATGGTCTTGATAGATTTGTATTTAAACGTAAAGATTGGAACGGGGCGGTTAATGATGTTTATCATCTTTATATGGATGATAATAAGGTGGTATTCAACTATCCTGATTTAGATGGAACTACTGGCACATCAAAAAATATGGATTTTTATATCATGGGTAATGGACAACCTAACAAGAATTTAACTAGTCCTATTTTTAAAACGGTTGCCTCAACCAACAGAGTAGGTATAAATACAGGAAGTCCACAAGAAGCACTTGATATAAATGGAAACTTAAAACTTAATGGTAAATTAAAATATGGAACAAATGATTCAAGAACAGAAACAAGAAATGATGCGGGATTAAGAGGAGATGCAGGAGCTCAATCTGGGTTTTATACGACATCAAGTCCTGTTAATTATCCCAAAAATGCTACTGGTTTCTGGCACTTACTTGATGTTAGACACAGTAATTTAACGGATAATTATGCGATGCAATTGGCAGGTTCATTTGGAGACCAAAGGTTATACTTTAGAAAAACTAATAATAACCCAACACAACCATGGAGAGAAATACCAACCTTAGATACTACAGGAGCTTTAACCGTTAATGGAACCCTAACACTTTATGGTAAATTAAAATATGGTCCAAATGATTCAAGAACAGAAACAAGAGATAATGCAGGATTGAGAGGAGATGCAGGGGCTCAATCTGGATTTTTTGTAACACAGACACCTCTTAATTATCCTAAAAATGCTAGTAGTTGGTGGCATTTATTAGATGTTCGTAGTACGGGTACTAGTAATAACTATGCTATGCAGTTAGCTGGTTCATTTTTTGACCAGAAACTATATTTTAGAAAAGTTAACGATAACCCTGCTCAGACATGGACTGAAGTTGCTACCTTAGATACCACAGGAGCTTTAAATATAGTAGGTTTAAAGCTTAGCGGTAAATTAAAATATGGAGCAAATGATTCAAGATCAGAAATTAGAGATAATGCTGGATTAAGAGGTGATGCGGGAGCTCAGTCAGGATTTTTTTATACACAAGCACCTGTCAATTATCCTACAAATGCCACTAGCTACTGGCATTTATTAGATGTTCGTTCTGGAGGTATTACTAATAATTATGCTATGCAGTTTTCAGGCTCATATTATGATCAAAAATTATATTTCAGAAAAACTAGTGACAATCCTGCTCAACCATGGGTTGAGGTTCCAACGATAGATACAACAGGCAGAATTAAATTTGATAATGATTTGGCATCTAGTAAGAAATCAGTGATCTTGGGTGGTTACACTTATGGTGGAGCCATTAAATTTAGTGCTAATAGTACGACAGCTAACAATAGAAATCTTGAGTTAGGAAATATCAATAATAGTGGTGTTTTTTCTTCAAGTGTAACAATTGGTGCTGAAAATGGTAATGTAAGTATAGGTACGAATACCATTTATAGTGCTTACAAGCTAGCTATTGCTGGCGATATGATTGCTGAAAGGGTAGTTGTAAAATTGAAAACAGCATGGCCAGATTATGTTTTTGCTCCTTCTTATCAGCTTCCTTCTTTGAATGAAGTTGAAAAATATATTACCAATAATGCTCATCTTCCTGGTATTCCATCAGCAAAAGATATTGAAGAGAAAGGCATTGACGTAGGAGATACAAATGCCAAACTTCTAAGAAAAATAGAAGAACTTACTCTTTATATGATTCAAATGCAAAAAACGAATGAAGCACAGAATGCAGAAATAGCTTTGCTAAAAAATGAAATATTAAAGTCGAAAAAATAATGAAATAGTCTTTGAAGGTGGTAAGTTGGCGTGATTGTATGACAGTATATGCCTAGCGGATTTGGGGAGATTGTTCTGTAAAATACCATGACAATGGAGTGGCTGGCCGAAAAGTATAAAGACGTAGAATGTGATGTAAAATAATACTCAACTAGCGATAGGAATCATTTTCCTATTGCTGAGGGCGGTCTAACAAGTGTTTAATACTAAATTATATATTACAGGGTTATTTATTAAACTTTTGTAGCTGAAAAAATAACCCTGAATATATAAAAATGGTAATGTTTTAATTGAGAGCTTCATTGATTAGCTCAATCGAAGTTAATCTATCAGACGGTTTCATTGCTACATTCATAAAAATCATTTCATCGATGCCATAGTTTTCTTGGAAAGATAAAATGGTTTCTTGAAAGAGGTTTTTACAGCCTACTAAATTGATATCATATCCTAATTTTAGGTCTTTGATTACTCTTTTTGCTTTTTGGGTAGTTTCGTGACATGCCCCTGAAAACACCATATTGACTTGTGGTTTTCTATGATGTTTTTGGTAAAAAAGCTCTTTAAATTCACTTAATTTCTCTTTTTGATAGTTTAAGTCGGAACCAAAATGAAAGATAGAACGAGAAAGATTAGAGCCTGTTTCTATGGCACGCGTCATGCTATTGCCATAGCCAACCCCCAACGACCATATTTGAGGCACAAGCCCTTTGAAAGGAGGAATAACAATTTGGTCATTCTCAAAAAGGGTGTCTTCTTCTTGTAATAGATGCACCACTTCTTTGTATTTACGCTCAAAAGAGAGATGTACTTCTTTCTTATCTGCCTTGATAGTATTATTGGCTACGGCTTGACTAACCCCACCATTTGCCATGCCTAAATCAATTCTATCACCATAAAGGTTATTATATAACTTGAAGCTACAAGCTACATGATAAGGGTCGTGAATGCCAATAAGAATACCTGCTACACCTATTCTTATTTTTTCGGTCATTCCTGCAACAATAGGCACAAGTGAATCGGGACAATTCCAAGTAAGCGTTGGGTCGCCAATATGGTGTTCGGCAAGCCATATTCTTGAATAATCTAAGGCTTCTGCATGAATAGCGTATTCGATTAGGTCTTGCACTCTGAGAAGGCTATTCATTTTATTTTCTCTAATGCCAAAGTCAAGTAAACCTATTTTTATTTTTTTCATGGTGATAAAGGTTTAAGAAAGTAAAAATATAGCATCCCATTCCTGAGAACTATCTTTGTGTAATGCTGCTATTAACACTAAAGCTGTTGCTCCAAAACCTTCTAATAACTCCCCAGCTTTATTGGTGTTGTAATACAAAAGTTCTTTTTCAAGATGTTTTAGTGTTTCGGCATACCAAAATTGAGCGGTTTGTTGATAGATGGGTAATCTCGTAATAGCGTATAGCGATTTAAAAGATTGCACCAATCCAGAAGTTCCATGACAAAAATGAGAATCTTTCATATCCGTACTTGCTTGCGAAAGTCTTTGACTTATTGACAATCCAATTTCATCCGCTAGAAGTATCCATGTGTGATTATTAAGCAATTGCCCAGCTCGATACAATAGTATAACCTGATTCAAATCACCATAGCACCAGCCTAGTCTGTTGCCATAAAAACCTTGATTTACGATAGCATCCGAAGGCTGGCTATCATCAAATTTCAGAGGAAAGTAAGAATATTTGTTTTGTTCAAAATCAATAGGCATCATCGTACTCAACAGAAATTCTATTCCACCTTCTACCAACACTTTAATTTTATCTTGAGCAATACCCTTTTCATAAATTTTTAATAAAGAAAGCAATACGCCACATTGCCCATGAGATAAACTTAAGTCAATTTCATAATTATCGGCATGCATAACTTGTAAATGAGCATTGGGAAAAGTTATTCCTTTTTGTCTGATTTCAACAAGGCTTTCTATTTTATCGACCGTTTGTTCTAAGCATATTTTCACAGCGTCGATGTGCGTTCTTTGGCATAAATAATTAACTGCTCCACTTGACCCATACAAGTAATCTGTAGATTTATTACCGAGTAGTTTAACGATACCATCACAGACTAATTCATCAAAAAACGATAGATATTCGTCATATTCTATTTCAATCGTTTCATTGTTTTTCAAGATGTTCATCACCATTCCCAATCCTGAAGCGCCATAAGCCAATGGAGCTGTTAGTAAGTGCGGTGTAGAAACATCGTTGATTTCAGTAATAATCGTCTCTAAAATATCTATTAATCTATCACCCCATCGTTCTTCGTATTGATATTTATATAGGTATGATGCATATAAGAGGCTCCCTATCGAACCTGATAAAAGGGAATGATTAGTAAAAGTGGTATAATACAAGGCATCTGAAATGCGATTAAGCAAAGATTCTTCTCCAGTTAGTTCTTTTTCTATGGATAATTCAAGTAAATCTATCATTGGATGAGGGGTTAATTCAAATGAAATAATTCACTGATAAATTGTAGAGACTCAATTCTATCAGTAAGATTATGAGAGGGATTCATCAAAATAATTTCATCAATACCAAACATTTCGTGTTGCTTAGATATTTCATCAAAAAACTTATTCGGGCATCCTATCGTGTGCCTTTCTGGAGTCATGTTCTGAGCCTTGATGATTTTCTGTGCCTTTTGTGATGTTTTCGAGCAAAAACCAGAAATAGAGAGGTTTATTTTGGGTAAACGACCATGTTTTGCCAAATACTGTTCTCTAAAAATGTGTAATTCGTCTAGTCTCGATTCTTTATCAGACCCCGGGTGGAAGATAGACCTAGAAAAATTTGCGCCTAATTCTAAGGCTTTATCAAGACTTTTATAAGATGACCCTAACATCCATAAATCAGGAATGGCTCCTTTGTAAGGAGGAATAACAACGCCAGTACCATTCTTATAAATTTCGTCTTCATCAACGAGGTAATGAAATAGGTTTTTTATTTTTTCAGGAATCGTTTCCCACATCGTATTATTATCAACGTCTTCGCGTTGTTCGACACACTGTATGGCAAAAGGGTTGACTACGCTTCTGGCAACACCCAAATCTATTCTTCCGGGGAATAGATTTGATAATAATTTAAACTGTGTAGCGACATGATAAGGATTGTGAATACCAATCAATACGCCCGCAGCGCCTATTTTAATATTCTTGGTAATCCCTGCCAAAATGGGTATCATAGGTTGTGGATTGCTCCACGCCAGTAATGCATTTGGGTCATGATGTTCAGAAATCCAGAACCTAGAAAACCCCAAATCGTCGGCTGAAGAGGCATATTCAATAACATCTTCAATGATTGAAAGGCTGTTGATGTTCTTGGCTCTGTACCCAAAGTCAAGCACGCCAAATGATATTTTTTTTGCTGTGGTCATAGTAATAAGAGGTTATCCCATTTCAATTCTTCTTCTGAAATATGCGATAGTAAGGTAAGTGCAATTCCCATCGCTCCATCAATCAAATGTCCAGCACTTTCAACATAACTATTATTAGTTTGGGCTTCGGTAATGTAATCGAATGTCTGCTGAATCCAATAGTTATGAGCGCTTAAATAGGCATCATTCCCCGAACGTTCAGCGATTCGCTTATAGATATGAGCCACTCCTGATGTACCATGACAGAAGTAAGGATTCTTTAATTTAGTCTGCTCAGGTGTTTTTCTCAACATGGATGCCAATCCAACTTCTTCAGCGATATTGATATAAGATTGATTCTTAAATGCCTTCCCTGCGGTGTATAGCAATAAGATTTGGTTTAAATCACCATTGCACCAACCTAAAATAGCATGATAATACAGCTGATTTTTTTCTGAATCAATAGGTGATTGCTCATCGATACAGGTTGGGAAAAAGCTATAATGTCCATTTGTAAAATCAATAGGTCTTTTGCATGACAAAAGGAAATGAATACCTTCATTAACGATAGTATAAATCTTTGCCTGACATATTCCTAGACGGTAGATTTCTAATAAAACCAAGGCAATACCACAAAAACCATGATTAAGATTAAGCACGGTATCATCTAAACGAGGCTTTGCCGTAGAACTAAACGTATTGATATACCGCAACCCTTTATCGTCTCTGATAGCTACTTTCCAGAGGGCATCAACGATGGTTTCAAGGTATTTTTCGATAGCAGGATTTACCAATGTACGTTGTGAGAGGTAGTAAACGGCTGCCATTGGTCCTAGCATAAACCCCACATTTCCTTGTTGTATTTCCTGCAAAGCAGTATTATACAGCACACTATCAAAAGCGGCAAGTTCTTTTTCAAGCTCCAAATCAAATATTTCATCTCGCTTTAATTGATTGATGACTAACCCAAAACCGGTAAAGCCTGTCGATAATAAATGAATGTTTTGTGCTTTAATTTGACCTGTCAATAAATAGTTGGCAGATTTTTCAATCAACTTAATGGCTTTCGTACCATGATTGATGTCATTAGTATATTTGAACGCATAAGAATAGAAAAGGGCTTTCCCAATGTTGCCTCTGAAAAGCGAAAACTTATCACTTTTGTCTGCTTCAATAAGCCCCAAAATATCTTCTAAATGGTGCTCAATAAGATCAATATTTGTTTCTATTTCAAATGAAGTATGCATATTTTCGGAGTGTTTAGAGTAACCAAATTAATTTATCCATTTTGGGAGCATCATCACAAACAGTCTGAATAAAAGCACAGCCAATGCCTGCTATTCCTTGTAGAAAACCAACGTTGGTGGCAAGGTACATTCTGTTCAAATGAGGTAAAAAACCTGCTGTTGAATCGGCAGTATCTTGTCCATATTCAATGGCTCTTTGTTGCCAATAATGAGCAGTCGATAGAAAAACGTTATCACCTGTAAGCCTAAATATCATGTTATAAATCATAGCGTTACCAGAGGCACCATACAATAAGCCCGCATCACGAACCCCTGTTTGTTCAAGGGAACTACGTAAGATAGAGTTTCTTAAAATGCCGATTGCTTTGGTATAAATAACATCATTGCTTAAAGTTTGCCCAACTCTTAGAAGTCCGTAAGATACTCCCAAATCACCGTAGCATAAACTCAGTCGCGAAATACCATTTGTTTGCCCAACAATATCGTCGAAATAATAACCATGCTTTTCAAATTCTTTTGCTTGGGTCAGCAGGAAATGACTCCCTTTTAACATCATTTCAGCACATAGGGAAGGCAAAATATTATGTTCGTACAAATTGGCTAAAAGTGCCAAAATCGCTCCCATCCCGTGACTAATACCTGTATAAACTACTCCGTTTGGGTCGGTTAACTTAGATTTCCAAAACCAGTTGCCGTCTGAATCAATATTCTTTTTTTGATAAAGACCATGTACCAATTTTTCAAGATGGGGTACAATTTTATCGGTACTTTCCAAACGAAAACTATAATAGTTTCCTGCCACTAATGCTCCAGAAAAAGGATCAAAATCTTCTCTTTCTATAGCGTGTTCAAGGTGATTAAGAAGTACCTCGTCAATGCTTTCAAGGATTTCAGCTGCTTCAAAATCAAACCAATTTGCCGTTTGAGTAAACTCTATGAACATGCCAAACTCAGCTAAATCCTTTTCAAAAAAATGACCTTCAAATTTTTCATTTCTCAGTTCATCAAAGGCTTGTGAGAATAAATCTTCGGCTTTTTCAGCATAAGTATTGTCAGCTGTTAAGTGTCCATAATAAAGATAGAAGAGTGCTATACCTAGTCTTCCATTTCCATAGCCAAATCCTTTGATTTGATTTTCGTCTAAGGCTAAACATGTGGCGATATCTTCTATCTTTTGCTTTACAGAATATCTTTTTACTGGTGCCATCGCTTAGTCTTTTATATTCACTCGTCCTTGTTCTTCTTGAGTTACAGTACTTCTTTGACGAGCAGCTTTGATTTTGTTACTACCAAATTTGTAAGTAAACGATGCCCTAACAATTTGGCTTTGCCAGTGGTTAGTACTGCTTGAAGCAAGCCCTGGTAGACGAGAAGTATAATATCCGCGAGCAGTTCTGAAAATATCATCAAAGCTAATTTTTAAGATGGTCTTTTTCTCTGAAAAGCTTTTACTCAATCCCATATCTGCTTGATATTGTGAGTTCTGAACCATTACACCGTAAGCAAGAGCTGATAGGTAATTGCCTGATAATCTAAATGTCCAGTTATTAGGCAAAGTAAAACTATTGTAGATCGTAGCCATATAATAAGGTTTTGCATTACTAATGTCTTGTCCTGCTAATGTAGTTTTGTATGATCCATAGAATCCACCTGCGTAGGTATCGATAGTCCACCAATTGGTGACACTCTGCGAGGCACTAAAGTTTATACCATAGAAGTTTCCAGAGGCAATGTTTTCCATCCTGTTTAATACAATTCTATTGTCGGCACTTTCTCTTCTCATCACTTCAAGGGGTAAGTCAACAGTATTTTCATAGGTAATACTAGTGGTATAAGTCCCTTTGAAAGTATGACTCAACTCTACGGCAGTAGTATAAGAGGGCTTCAAATATGGATTGCCTTGTTGGTAACTGTAACGATCAGAAATGAAAATAAAAGGGTTTAAATCTTCATAAGTTGGACGACCGATTCTGCGACTGTAAGAAAGCGATAGACTATGATTATCGTTGATAGCATCCATGATAGAAAAACTAGGGAAAAACTGGGTATAGTTTCTATCAACCACAGTATTGGTTGTGATAGAATTACCCGAAGAAATAGTTTGTTCTACCCTAAGACCTGCTTGAAGTTGATATTTACTGAAAGATGTTGAATAATTTACATACCCTGCATGAATGCGTTCGCTGTATTTAAAATGATTCGATCGACTAGCATCATTTTGCCAAACCTGATTAGTATTAATCTCGAATTGAGCATTATTGTCCGTTACAACGTCACTGATTTTAATCCCCGTTTCCAGTTTCGCATGTTGACTTAGAGGATGAATATAGTCTACTTTCCCTGCTACGATGTCTACATTGATAGGTAATGTATTACGTAGGAGCAGAGGGCTGAAGATTTCACCTTCATTGCTTTTTAGGTAATTATTGATGGTACTGTTTGCTTCTCTGGCGAAAGTAGAATAGTCAAAATCAGCCGAAATTTCCTGACCAGTTTTGGCATCAAAGATATGCTTGAAGTTGGTGTTAAAATTGAGTCTATGGTTCTTACTAGTTTCGTCTTGACTATTTAAATTAGTGACTTCCAATGTTTTCCCTTCTTTTAAGATTAAGGTCTTGGCATCGTCATGATCTGTACGGGTCGACATAAAGCCATTGGTCAAAAAGCCTATCGTGGTTTTTTTATTCAAAAACCAATCCATCCCCAATTTAAAACTCTGACTGTTAGATTTATACGTTAGTAAATTTTGGTTTTCATGACGATAGTTAAGTATTTTATCACTACTATCATAATATTCGTCAAAACCAGTATTTTCTGAAAATGAATGATTCGTAGAGGCTGCTAATGAACCATATAAATTGACCTTTTCAGTTCTATTATTGATTACAAGACTTGTGTTGCCTCGTCCGTAATCATTTTCATGATACCAACCACTATATCCGCCACCAATAGAGAAGGAGCCGTTTGTGCCTAAAGATTGTCCTTTTTTAGTAATGATATTGATAATGCCAGAGGTTCCAGCAGCATCATATTTAGCAGAAGGATTGGTGATAATTTCAATCTTAGAAATCTCATCGGCGGGCATACTTTTTAATAATGTGTTAGCATCAGACTGAGAAAGGTTCGTCATTCTGCCGTCAATCATAATCTTTACGCCAGATCTACCTTTGAGTAAAATATTTTCGCTGGCTGGGTCCAAAAAAATCATCGGTGCTTTCCCAAGCAACTCAAGGGTATTATTACCTGCTGTTAAACCACTATTTTCAACATTGAATATTATTTTGTCAGATTGTTGTTCGATTAGGGGCTTTTTAGATTTTACGACTACTTCGTTCAACAGCTTGCTATCGAGCTTCATTTCAATAGGCACCAATTTTATGTCTGAATTATTTTCATCAATATTGAAAGCAACAGCCGTTTGCTGATAACCAATCATAGAAATTGAAATTAAATATTGGTTCAACGGAAGGCTTTCTACATTAAATGCACCATCTGAAGCAGTTACTACCCCTTTTACAAAGGTTGAGTCTTTAGCTTTACAAACTTTAATCGTAGCAAAAGGGATAGGTTGTTTTTTTTCATCTAATAAAATCCCAGACGCCTTGCCACCGCCAACGATAGGGGTAGAAGTAGCCGAGTTTGCTTTTGTAGTATTATATGAAATTTCTGTCTGAGAATACAGTTCATTACAACTCATGAAGGCTATAACAATTAGCCATTTTGAATACCTGATGTTCCTTTTCATAATTTGTTTTATTTAAGAGTTCATAATTATCAACCTGTTAGATAAATTTTTCTTTTGTTGATTTTGATACACCAAAACAAGTAATAGAAGAGCGGTATAAGAATTTTTTTAGACCAATTAGGTCAAGACTTTAGACGAAGATGAGATTATATGTAGAAAATAAGACAAAAAATGTTTTAGCGACTAACTATTCCCTAAAATGCCTTGATTTACAAAAGATTCGTCGGAATAAATGATGCTTTAGTCGAATTAGTTTTCGATAGCCCCTTCAAGTATTCAATTTTGACTCAACGATGTCGACAGTCGTCTTATTTATTTCTAATCTTTTAATTATTCAAACAGCATGAAAAAGAAACAAATTTCAACAGGAAAGAAGTTAAACCTCGACAAAGAAACTCTTTCAAAATTGAGTGATGATCAATTGAACAAAATCGACGGTGGTGTTACTGTCGGGAGCTTAACTTGTGGTAAGTCTGAACAAGATGATGATGAAATGTCATGTCTTGCTTGTTCTTGTAACGGAGCTGCCGCACCTGCACAAGCTGCTAAAGCATAGTTTAAAGCATTGTATAAGCAATATCCTGATTCTTGGGTATTGCTTATACTGCTAATGTTTCACCCCAAAACGTTCAATCATCATGAAAAAGAAGCAAATCACATTTGAGAGAAAGCTATCGTTGGACAAAAGCATTATTAGTAAGCTTGATGCCACGCAAATGGATGCCCTTGTTGGTGGAAGTGTAAACACTGCTACCTGTGTGGATGCCGTTGCTGAAGAACTCGAAGCACAGTCTTGTAAGGCATGTTCATGTAACAGTCCTACGAAATATTAAAAAATACCTGAGTATCTAAACAAAATTCGTTTGCTGTTAAGAATAAAATATTGAAAATCAATGCTGTGCATTTGATTTCAACCTTAGGTAACTGTCTAAACCAACGCTGTTTGGATACTTTTTTATTGATTCTAACAACATTTAACAATTGAAATCATGAAAAAGAAACAAATAACCTTCGATAAAAAATTATCGCTTGATAAAAGCATCATTGGCAAGCTAGACATTCAACAAATGGATGCGATAGTGGGTGGTAGCGTAAACACTGCGACCTGTGTTTACAAAGAAGCTGCTGAAGACAACGAGTTGGCAGCGCAATCTTGCAAGGCTTGTTCTTGTAATGGTCCAAAACCATAATGCCACTGCTGTACACTTAGATTAAATTCTATTTAACTATTTCAAACAAGAAAATCATGAAAAAGAAGCAAATAACTTTTGATAAAAAACTATCTCTTGATAGAGAAATTGTGGGCAAATTAGATGCTCAGCAAATGGATGCTATCGCAGGCGGAAGTGTAAATACTGCTACTTGTATCGGGCATCCTCCAAAAGAAGCATTAGAAGCTGAAGCAGCAAAATCTTGTGATGCTTGTTCTTGTAATCACTAAAAAAGATTTACACTGGCTGATGGCTACTATTCGGTAAATATTCAGGATAGTAGCTACTCAAACACCTTTAACCATTATTTCTTTAATTTCCTTAACAGAAATCACTATGAAAAAGAAACAAATAACCTTCGACAAAAAATTATCACTTGATCGTCAAATCGTAAGCAAATTAGATGCCACGCAAATGGATGCCCTAGTAGGTGGAAGTGTAAACACGGCTACTTGTGTTCATACACCAAAGCCAAAGGATGCTTATGAAGAACTAAACGAGAGCAAATCTTGTGATGCCTGTTCTTGTAATTAAGCTTTATTCATTATCCGAAAAACCTATTTAACAATGAAATTATAAAATTCTCTAAACGATAAAGTCATCGTAATGAATATTGATTCAATGTATTGATTACGACCTATTTAAAATCAAAACCTCTAAATATAAAAAAAGCCAAACCTTTTGGAGAAGGCCTGGCTTAGAATAACGAATGTTGGTTATCGGCTATCTCGACAATGCCAATAACAGGAGTCGTCTTTCTTTTAATTATTCAAGCGTAATGTTACCTATTTTTCTTATAAAAACAAATTATAAACGCGCAGTATTATGCAGAATTTTGAAGCACACGACTTTTATTTACTCCGAACTCCACTATTGTCGGTAGATAAATTGATGGAATTCAATGATAAAATTATCCATGGTAACAAGGAAGCCCTTGAAGAAAACCTACGTGAGTTGTTCTCAGAGGCTATTCTACAAGAAGCCATTTATATTGCTTCGCCAGATTTTTATGCTGAATTCAAAAAATGGTTTGACGGTGTAAATCAAAATCCGAGTGACGTTCGTAAAATTCTGTTGTCACTTTACAAATATTATGTGCGCATGAGTACCCGTTGTACGCCCTATGGCTTATTTGCAGGTTGTACGATTGGCGATATTCAAGACTCGACTGATATTCGGTTTGCCGAAAATGCTAAGTTTAGGAAAAGCTCAAGATTAGATATGAATTATGTGGAAGAAGTAGCAAAGTTGATTGTTAATCGTGAAGAGATTCGCCATCAACTTTTGTTCTTCACCAATAGTAGTATCTATCAAGTGGCTGATGCCTACCGTTATGCTGAATGTCGGGTTCAACATAAAAAACGTTCTTGTTTCCTAACGTCTGTAGCTTTTTCGGAATACCTTGAAAGTATCCTTACAAAAGCAAAAAATGGGGCTAGGTTATCAGATTTAGCACAAAGCATTGTTTCAAGCGAAGTAAATTATAACGAAGCAATTGCCTTTGTAGAAGATATGATTGATGCTCAGATATTAGTAAGTGAATTGGAACCTACCACTACAGGAGATGAATTCTTTGATGTTTTGATGGCTCGTATGGCCACTTTACAAGGCACAGCGGAAATATCGAAGCATCTTCAACAAATAAAAAGATTATTATTAGTCCAAGATAATTCTGTTACAAAATACCATGAAATTGAAAGGATTATCTCAGAGAATTTTGTAAAAACATCTAGTAAAGATTTAATACAGACTGATTTGTTTTATGAAACGCTCAATAATTCAATCGGTAAAACGGTGACGAAACAACTATCAAGTTCACTGGAAAAATTATTTTTGTGGACTCGAAAAAATAACGGAGCAGATTTAGAGAGTTTCAAAAAACGTTTTTATGCTCGTTATGAAGAAGAAGAAGTCCCTTTATTATTAGCGCTGGATGGCGAAACTGGGGTAGGGTATGGCGCTGTTTTTGGAGGGCAAGCCGACAATGCACCCTTAGTGGATGATTTACGGATTCAAGGGAGAGCAAGGGAGCAAACTACTAATTGGGAAGACATTGATAGAATAAAATTTAGCAAGTTTTTACAGGCAAAACAGGAGGGAAGTACTACTATAACGCTTACTGACAAGGATTTCGAGCCATTTTTGGCGATAAAAGACAGTATAAAGCTACCTGACAGCTTTTATGCTTTTGGTTCTGTATTGGCTCCATCAGCAGAGGCAATTGATACAGGGAACTTCAAATTTCTGATGTCTGTGGCTTCAGGGCCATCGGCTGGAAACCTTTTTGCTCGTTTTTGTCATGGCGATGAAAAAATCACAGCTAAAGTAAAAGAGTGTTTGGAATATGAAGAACAACATAATCCAGATGCTATTTATGCAGAAGTTGTACATTTGCCAGAGGCCAGAATAGGGAATATTTTGATGAGGCCTGCCATTCGGAAATATGAAATACCATTCTTGGGCAATGCCTCTGTGGAAAAACCATTTCAAATTGCGTTAGATGATTTAATGGTGTCAGTACCCTATGGCAGAAAAGTAGTTTTACGTTCAAAAAAACTGAATAAGGAAGTGATTCCACGCCTTACAACGGCTCATAATTATTCACGTGGTTTAGGGATTTATAAGTTTTTATGTGATTTACAGGGCTATGGACTAAATAGCACGGTTAGTTGGGATTGGGGAATATTAAATGAACAAACATTTCTACCACGGGTAGAATATAAAAATATAATCGTTAGCAAGGCTAAATGGAAATTGTATGCAGCATTGCATCCAGCTTTAGCAGGAAAGAATCTACCTGATAAAACTTTTTGGGACAATCTGCAAAAAGACCTCAATATTCCTCGCTACGTAGTTTTGACTGAAGGAGATAATGAGCTTTTGATAGATTTTGAGAGTGAAACATCACTACAAATTTTACATCATAAGATTTTGAAGAAAGGAATGGCAACGCTAAGTGAGTTTCTGTCTAGTCCTGACAATTGTTTTGTTCAAGATAAAAACGGAAGATATACTAACGAAATGTTGCTTGCGTTTAAAACACTTCATGTCAAAAAGAGAGAAATGACTCCAAAGCGTATAGATAGAAGCGTTCGAAGAATTTTTGTGCCAGGAAGTGAATGGTTTTATGTTAAAATATATACTGGGACAAAGTCAATAGAGAAGATTTTGACAAAAATTGTGAAGCCACTTTGTGAAGAATTGGTGAATGATGGTGTAATAGACAAATGGTTTTTCCTCAGATTTAAAGATACTGATGAACACCTTCGTTTGAGATTCCACAACGGCAAAAATGCACAATTTTGGCAATATGTCCTTACGCTATTACATGAAAAATTAGCGCCGTACATAGATCAAAAAATAGTAAGCAGTATTCAGATTGATACGTATAAGCGTGAAATTGAACGGTATGGAGATACGACGATAGAACAATGTGAACTGCTTTTCTATCATGATAGCCAAGCCATTGTCAATTTTATAGATTTACTGGATGGAAGCGACGAAGGAGAAAAATATCGCTATTTGTTTGGGCTGTACGGCGTGAATGCTCTGTTGGATGATTTTGAATTTAGCCTTACGCAAAAAGCTGAATTACTAAAGAATCTACAAGCAGGTTTCTTTCAAGAATTTAATGGCAACAATGCTTTAAATGTTCAGTTGAACGATAAATATAGGCTTCAAACTTCAGCAATTAACCAGTTGATGAATGGAAATGAATATGATGAAGGAGTAGCCGATGCGGTAGCCATTTTTAAAGAACGCTCTGTTGAAAACAGAAAAATTGTAGCTGAAATAAGGGAAATTCAAGCCACGCAAACTGGTACTATGAGTTTTCAGGAGATGTTACCTAGCCTAATACACATGTATTTGAATCGCTTGTTTATTTCCAAACAACGTCTGCATGAGTTAGTAATCTATCATTATTTAGATAAGTATTATAAATCTCAGATTGCTCGGAAAAAACAACATACTGTATTGATTAATAGCTAATTGTATCACTAAACTATTAGAATAATGAAAAAGTTAATCTTAATATTTGTCACCATCATCAGTACGATGGTTTGCATGGGTCAGGAGAGCGTGTATCAGCATCCCCCACAAGCTATTGAAGATTTATTGTTAGGTAAAATTACCCCAACAGTTAGAACGAATTCTAAAGGAAGCGTTTTGCTTATTTTAGAAAACAATGCCTTGCCGACAGTTGCAGAATTGGCAGAGCCTGAAATCAGAGTAGCTGGGATGAGAATTAATCCCAAAAGTAATTCACCAAGCAGGATTCGCTTTGCAACGGGAATTAAAATCCTGTTTATTGATACTAAAGTAGAAGTTGAGGTAAAAAACTTACCTAAAAATCCATTGATTGCTAATATTAAATGGTCGCCTGATGAAACAAAGTTTGCTTTTACGCATAACAGACCCGACGGAGTGGAGCTTTGGTATGTGGATATGCAAACCTTGGACGCTCATAGGATTGAAAAAATTACAGTCAATTCAGTGTTTGATTCGCCCTATGAGTGGCTGAATGACAGCAAAAATATTATGGTATTGACGGTTCCTCCAAGAATGGATCCGCCGACAAAACTAAACATCATAAAAGGGCCAGTGGTACAAGAAAGCAACGGACAAAAAAATGCTTCGCGTACTTATCAAGATTTACTAAAAAGTCCATACGACCAAGCAGTGTTTGATTATTATGGTGAATCTCAAATTGTTAAGACCGACCTTGTAAAGGGAAAGATATTAAAAATAGGAAGGGTAGCTGTTTATAAAAACATCAGCGTATCTCCCGATGGCACTTGCCTAATGACTAAAAAAGTGCAACGTCCGTACTCTTATACGTTACCGATGTACAGGTTCCCTGAAAAAGTAGATATATGGCTTACGAAAGACGGCAGTTTTTTGAAAAATATCGCAGATATTCCTTTGCAAGAGAATATTCCTATCGGGTATGATGCCGTAACCGAACTACCTAGAGGGCATGCTTGGCGACCAGACGTGAAGGCTTCGTTGTGGTGGTTGGAAGCGCAGGATGGTGGCGACCCAAAACGAGTAACAGATGTGAGGGATAAAATGTATACGTGGAGTTATCCATTCGAGGGCAATCCTGATGAAGTGCTGACATCAAAATACAGGGTTAGTTACATGTCGTGGGGTAACGATAAATTTGCGATGACCTCGGAATACTGGAACGCTACTCGACGATACATTAGTCGAGTAATTGACCCATCTCTTAAAAAAGAGCCTCGTCTTTTGTATGATATTTCTGCGGAAGATATTTATAATCAACCCGGTAATCCAGAGGTACTGAGAAATAAATTTGGGAAATTCACCATGGCTATTTCAGACAATGACGAGATGTTAACCTTCGGAGCAGGAGCAACGCCAGAAGGAAACAGACCTTTTATCGATCAGGTAAACTTAGCTACTGGCGAAACCAAAAGACTATGGCAATGCGATAAAAACCACTATGAATATGCTATTTCTGTATTGAATAGAGATAAAATGCAATTCCTTACCCGACGAGAGTCCCTAACTGAAAACCCTAATTATTACATCCGAGATTTGTCGACAGATTCATCTTTTATTACACCATTAACCAACTTTGAACATCCATATCCACAGCTTAAAAATGTACAGAAAAAGGTATTGAAATATAAACGTTCCGACGGTATTGATTTGACGGCTGAACTTTATTTACCTGCTGACTATACGCCTGCACGTGGGCCTCTGCCTACGCTTATGTGGGCTTATCCAGAGGAATATAAATCAAAAGAGGGGGCAAGCCAGCAAAATATTTCGTCTAATGAATTTGTCCGATTGCCCATTCTTTCGCCCATCTATTTTGTTACGCAGGGCTATGCAGTGTTGGACAATGTGAAAATTCCCATCATTGGCGAAGAAGGAAAAGAAGCAAACGATACTTTTATAGAGCAGATTACGGCAAGTGCCAAAGCTGCTATTAACGAAGGAGTACGTTTAGGAGTGGTAGATTCCAGCAAAGTCGCTATTGGTGGGCATTCATACGGTGCTTTTATGACAGCTAACCTCTTAACGCATACCAACTTATTTAAAGCAGGTTTTGCTTGTAGTGGTGCTTATAACAGAACGCTTACGCCCTTTGGTTTTCAGACAGAGGAACGTAATTATTGGCAAAGTCCAGCGATGTATAATACTATATCGCCCTTTCAAAATGCCAATAAAATGAAGCATGCATTACTGCTTTTTCATGGTGATGCTGATAATAATCCTGGGACATTTACCCTACAAAGTGAACGATATTTTTTAGCCTTGAAAGGGCTGGGAGCGACCACAAGGTATGTTAATCTACCACATGAATCACATGGTTATCGTGGCAAAGAGAACCTTCTTCAAGTGTATGCAGAAATCAATAACTGGTTTCAAAAATATGTAGTAAAAAACGAATTTTCAATTAATAAATAACCGTTTAAACAGGAAATATTATGAGACAAACAGTTGGAAACCTAATAGAGAAGATTCTTAACAGACCGAAAAATGCAGAACCGATTGAGTTCTTGACCGATGAAATGTCGCTACAGGTGCGTGGTGGAGACCGAGAATATACCCCCATGTACGATGATAAATCCAAGGATATCGACTGGGGAAGAGCAGCAATCTTACTCGATAATTTAAAATAAGTTATTCACCAAGTTAAATAACATCATACCATGGCAAAGAAAAAATTCTTCATCAAAAAGGATGAAAAAGATGCTAAAAAGAAAGCATTGGAGCATTTTAATACCGAAGAAAATCAGATTATTTCTGAGGATGTTTTAGGTGGTTTTCGCCAATATGGAGGTAAAAATCCAGATCCTACAGAGCCACCACCACCAGCTCCGCCAGCAGAATAGTAATTTTCATTAACGTATCAGTTAGCCATGAGAGATAAATCAATTTGCAAAGTGTTGATTATGAGGGTTGCAAGTCGTTGCAACCTAAATTGTACTTATTGTTATATGTACAATGTGGGAGATGAGTCTTTCAAAAGTCAACCTAAATTCATGAGTATTGATACTGTTGATAAAGTTATTGAGCAAGTCGGATTGCATTGTGAAACAAATAATTTAAAGTCATTTGAATTTATATTTCACGGTGGCGAGCCTATGCTTATTTCAAAGGAGTTTTATAAATACTTTGTAGCACAAGCAAAAGAAAAGCTTCCTATCCAGACTAAGCTTTTTTTTGCTATCCAAACCAATGGAATATTGTTGTCTGAAGAATGGTGCAAAGTATTTAGTGAACTAAAAATTGAGATAGGTATCAGCATTGATGGTTATGAAGAGAGCCATGATAAATATAGAATAAACCATAGTGGAAATGGCTCATTTCGGTCAGTCATGCAAGGGTTTAAGATTGCCTCTGAATCGGCTTATCTTCAGAAGATTCCTGGGGTTTTATCGGTCATCAATATTCAGGCTGATGCAGAAAAATTCTTTTATTTTTTGAAAGAATATAAGATTCAATTAATCGATTTTTTATTACCTGACTGCTCTTATGAAAAACTTCCTCTGGGCTACGAGGATGGTATAAATGATAGGACATTGTATGCAGATTGGTTGATTATTCTTTTTGATTTGTGGTTCACTGATAATACCAATGGACCACAGATTATCTTTTTTGAACAACTCGTGAAAATCATCATTGGTATTGATGAGGGCTTTGAATACATTGGCAATAGAAAAGCAGAATTTTTAACGATTGAAACCGATGGTTCTATTGAGGTAACAGGCTCTTTTAAAGTTTGTGGTGATGGCTTTACCAAAAAGGGTTATAACATTCATACACATACGTTAGAGGAATCTTTGGAAGATGAGCTTGCACAAAGATATATCAATGGCCATGACAACTTATGTTCAAAATGCCAAGCTTGTCCGATTGTGGAAGTATGTGGGGGAGGGTTCGTGGCTCACCGCTATAGCAAACATAACGGTTTTGATAATCCTTCAGTATACTGTCTGGATTTAATGAAATTGATTACTCATGTTCAGAACAAAGTACTTGATTACCTGCCTATTGAATTAGTAGAGGAGAGCGAGCTTACTTATCTGTCATTTGAAGAATTAAAGCATAATAACATTTAAAAAACTTGAACTTATGATAGCCAGCAGCAAATATAAATTTTATCGTCAGCTCGACTATATGGACTGCGGACCTACTTGCCTCAAGATGATATCAGCTTATTATGGTGTTGATTATCCGCTTGATTTCCTGAGAGCTAACTCTTTTATTACACGCCAAGGAGTGAGTCTGTTAGGAATTAGTGAGGCAGCCGAAAAAATTGGATTCAAAACCCTCGGAGCTAAACTTTCTTACGAGCAATTGTTTGACGAAGTACCCAAGCCTTGTATCCTTCACTGGAATCAAGAGCATTTCGTGGTACTTTACGATATGAAACGGCCTAATTTTAAATTACCCTTTTCTAAAAATAATTCGGATAGGATTTTATTAGGAGACCCTGCCCATGGCTTAGTATGGCTTGATAAGGAAAACTTTATGAAATCGTGGGTGAGTACCTCCGACAATAAAGGAGTGAGCTTACTATTAGAACCGACCAACCAATTCTACGAAACTGCTGAGGAAAAACAAAAGGAGTCGATGGGATTCAAGTTCCTGTTTCAATACATGACTCCCTATAAAAAATACTTGGTTCAAATTATCCTTGGAATGCTGTTCGGCAGTTTACTGTCAATGATTTTCCCATTCTTGACACAAAGTATGGTAGATTACGGTATTCAGCGACAAAATCATCAATTTATAAAACTAATATTAATCTCCCAACTGCTTCTCTTTCTAGGCGGTATGGCGGTTGATATGATTCGAAATTGGATTTTGTTACACATCAATGCAAGGATGAGTGTGTCTATTATTTCCAATTTTTTATTAAAACTAATGCGATTACCCATTAGTTATTTTGAATCAAAAAATACGGGAGATATTTCTCAGCGGATTAATGACCACCATAGGATAGAATCTTTCCTCACGGGTTCAACCCTTCAGACGTTATTCTCGTTTATCAACCTCATTATTTTCTCGATAATATTAGGGATTTATAGTACCTCTATATTAACTGTCTTTGCGGCTGGGAGTATTGCTTCAATCATTTGGGTAGTCCTTTTTTTAGAAAAACGCAAAGACTTGGACTATAAACGCTTTCAGAGTTTAAGAGAAAATCAGAATAGTATCTATGAATTGATTACGGGTATGCAGGAAATTAAATTGAATAACTGCGAAAAAGCACGTAGGTGGGAATGGGAGAGAATACAAGCTAAACTGTTCAAAATCAATATCAAAAGCTTATCTCTTGAACAGTATCAAGAAGTAGGTTCAACGTTTCTGACCCAGCTCAAAAATATCATTATCTCGTATATGGTGGCATCAGAAGTGATGAATAACCATATTACTCTAGGGGTAATGCTTAGTATTTCTTATATCATCGGGCAGTTGAATGCACCCCTTACGCAGATTATTAAATTTATGAGAAGTGTTCAGGATGCCCAAATAAGTTTGGACCGATTGGCAGAAATCCATAATCGCCCAGATGAAGAGGCCGACGAAGAGCAATTAATGGGTAAGGTGTTTTCAAGCGAACTAGATGATAGTTATGAAGATCAAACGTATTTTATAGAAGAAATTAGCGAAGGCAAAATTTTAAATGGAATGATTAACGCCCGAAAAGGAATAACCCTTGAAGATGTTTCATTCAGATATGGTAGTTCGCAAAGTCCATTGATTCTCAAAAACCTTAATTTACATATTCCCGCAGGAAAAGTAACTGCCATCGTTGGCGCAAGTGGTAGTGGAAAAACTACGCTATTGAAGTTATTATTGAAATTTTACCCACCTAATAATGGTAAAATCTTGGTTAATGGTAACGATTTGAACGATTTGTCTGCACGTGAATGGAGAAAAAAATGCGGGACGGTTATGCAAGATGGCTATATTTTTTCAGATACTATCACTCGAAACATTGCGGTAGATGGGGAAAAAATTGACGAGAAGAAATTGATAAATGCCGTCAGGGTGGCCAATATTCAAGACTATTTACGCAAACTTCCTTTAGGGTTTACCACCAAAATTGGTAGCACAGGTTCTGGGCTTAGTGGCGGGCAAAAACAACGTATTTTCATTGCTAGAGCTGTTTATAAGAACCCCACTTACCTATTTTTTGATGAAGCTACCAGTGCTTTAGATGCCAACAATGAAAATATTATCATGGAGAACCTAGAAAAATTCTTTCATGGTAGAACCGTCGTCGTAATTGCTCATAGACTAAGTACCGTAAAAAATGCTGACCAGATAATTGTCATGGAAAATGGCGAAATCAGAGAAAAGGGTACTCATGTAGAGCTAGCCTCACAAAAGGGGTATTATTATGAGTTAGTCAAAAATCAATTAGACTTAGAAACAGCATAGCAATAATATTTATCATAAACTATTAATTAACCATGCCAGAGCAAAGTAGCAGTTTCGAACTCAGGAGCGAAGAGATCCAAGAAATTATCGGGCTTGTTCCACATTGGATTGTTAGATGGGGTATTACTGTCTTATTCTCAATCCTGTTTGTATTCATCCTTACGTCATATTGGGTTAGTTATCCAGATGTTGCTCAGGCAAACGCTCTGATAACAACAACGATACAACCTAAAAAAGTATCATGGATGGCAACGCCACCATTGGAGTATAAATTGACGGTCGTTGATTCTCAGATTGTTAAAAAAGGTGATACATTGTTCATTGAAAATAATGTACAGACCAATGAAAAATTTTATGAAGTATCTACTGTAGCAGGGCGCGTGATTATACTAAGGGCTACTGACAATAACCCTAATAAATCAACTATCATAGTAACGCCTGCAATGTCTAGTTATCGTGTACAATTGTCATTACCCATAAAAGGCGTTGGACAGATTAAAGTAGGGCAACGAGTACAAATAAAACTAGACCCCTATCCTGTTAATGAATTTGGCTATTTAGAAGGGAAGATAACCGCCGTAGTGCCGTATGCTATTGATAACAATTATAGAGCATCTGTTGAACTAACGAACGGGATGAATACTACCAATGGGAAAAAAATTCCGCTTCAATATTACCTGATCGGAACAGCAGAAGTGATGCTAGATGAAAAAAGTTTATTAAGTCGTTTTACTGGAGGAAATTTTAATAGATAGCAAGATGGCACACGTATTCTCAATTAATAAAGTATTTTTTGCATTTAACACCTAATATTTCTATATTTGATTATTATTATATAAATAGTTATGCAAAATTTATTAACCTGTTTAATTGTTGATGACGAGCTCTTAGCACAAGAACTCATTGAAAAATTTGTAAATAGAATTCCATATTTACAATGTGTGGGAAAGTGTTTTACAGCAATGGATGCACTTGTGATGATTAATGAAAAAAAACCAGATATTATTTTTTTAGATATTAATATGCCAGAAATGACTGGACTAGAATTTTTAAAATCACTTACCAATACTCGTCCACAGATTATTATTACTACTGCTTACTCTTATCATGCTATAGAAGGTTACGAACACGATGTGGCTGATTTCTTATTAAAACCTTTTCCATTTGATAGATTCCTAAAGGCAATCAATAAGATTCAGCAACGGATGATTGATAATAAAAACAATGCCCCTGTTGCTACTGAGCCTAAAGAAGCCACTGTTTCTTTGGAAGGTAAAGACATTAACAAAGAGGAGTCTGAAGAAGAAACATATCTTTTAGTAAAGCAAGACAAAAAGCTCGTGAAAATTTATCCCCATGAAATTATTTTCATTGAAGGGATGAAGGATTATCTGAAGATACATACCAAAACAAAGTTTATCGTCATATACATGACGATGACCCGTATTGAACAATTATTACCTAAATCAAAATTTTTACGCATCAATCGTTCTTTTATCATTTCCTTAGCAGCCATGAAAAGTATTGAAGGCAACATGATTGAAATGTCTAACGATAGGAAGTTAGATATTGGTAGTAGCTATCGGGAGAGCCTGAAAGAATACTTTAAAAGCAAAACCTTGATTTAGTAGAAGGTTTATGATAACTTGGTATTTATCAAGAAAACATTTGACGGTCGATTTTATTAATACAAGCCAGAAGATTATTTTTCTCAACTTGTATTGACGAAATCGACTTGTTTATTTTATATCCATTATACAAGATGAATAAAAGTTTTTTAGACAACGCAAAAATATATTTTTCACTCTATTCCCCCTCGGCACGTATCTGGACTCATGTAATATTTTGGGTTGTTACTGCCCTTATTCTCTCTAGTTTTGGCTTTAATCTTGCTGGATGGGAATATCCTAAAGCGGCCTTAGTACATACTGTTTTCTTGGTTGTTAAATCAATGTTTGCTTATTATATAATTGCCTATCTATTGCTCCCGCTTGTCATGAAAGGGAATAGATGGGTTCTTTTTTTGATAGGAATAGGCATTATGTTCTTTCTAGACTCGGTAATTTCTTATTACATGTTTGAGACCGTCAGTAATAATTTTGAGACTTCACTTTATTATAAGCGATATGCCAACATGATTAATGAAGGCGGATTAATGGGATCAATTCTTTTCTCTAAATTATTTTTTATCCATATATACAATGAAACATTACCGATTCTTCCCCCGCTGATTGTAAAATTCGTCAAAATAATTATTGCTTCTCGTAACAAAACGATTTCTTTACAGCGTGACAACCTCAATCTTGAACTGAACTTCTTAAAATCGCAGGTTAATCCTCATTTCCTTTTTAATGTACTCAATAGCATATACTCTCTTATCGTTGAAAAGGATGAGACCGCTGCCAATATTATAGTAAGATTGTCGGGACTAATGCGTTATACACTTTATGAAACAGAGAGTGAAAAAGTATCTTTAAAGCGTGAGGTAGAATTTATTCAACAGTACACTGAACTAGAGCGGATTCGTTTTCAGAGTAGGGTGAATATCACACTTACGATGGATGATGATTTTGGTAATTATCAAGTTCCCCCACTGATTTTTATTTCTTTTGTAGAAAATGCGTTCAAACACGGGGTGAGTAATACTGGGAAGGCGTCTTGGGTAAAAATTGATTTTAGGATGAAAAAAACAACCGTCATTCTTTCTGTTGAAAATAGCAAACCTGCTCATATCATGCATGAAGAGGTGCAAGGTGGAATAGGGTTGTTTAATGTCAAAAAAAGGCTAGAATTACTTTACCCAGATAAGTATAAGTTATTAATAGAAAACAAAAAACAAACTTTTTTTGTCGAGCTACAACTTGAATTGGTCTAGTTTGTCTTCCTTTAATACCTACTTTATCTAAGCAAGTCCATAGTTGCTCTAATTTTTTTCATTGCTTTTGAGGTTTTGTGTTATTTAGTGTCATCATTAAATATATAACCTTTCAAACAGCAAAAACTATGAAAAATTCAAAACTAAATCTTGCAAAAAAAACTGTATCTAACCTTAATAATAACCATTATTCAAATATTAATTTACACTTTAAGTCAGGAAGTACTACTATTACTATCGTGACAAGATGATAGAAAATTTACTCTTTTAAATTTTAATTACAGAATGGACAGCTACGGAATCCTATACGAAAATACAATTTTAGAAAACCAATTAATAGACTATCTTGACAGAATAACCTTCCTAAAAAGAGAATGGTCTGGTTCATTTGATGATGTAGAGAAACTCCTGCATGAAAAGCCTGTGGATTTATTATTTATTAGTGTTGAAAGTCCACCTCAAGAGATGATTGTGTTATTAGAAAAATTAGCTTTTTCTAATAATACAATTGTTATTTCATCTCCGAAGGCCTTGCCAAATTTTGAAAAAACGTTAACGCCATCCATTATAGAATATATCATTCGCCCACTAACTTTTGAATTAGTTGTTAGTGCTATCATGAAATATTCTATGAAATATGACTGATAATTATCACAACTATCCATAAATAATATAAATATCCTTGAATATTAGAATGATTGTGTTAATTTTTAGTGCTTTGAATACAGATAGTTTAAGCGCCTTAATTTATCAAAATATAAATTAGTGTAAACTATTTTACTCTCTTCTGAAAGAAACGAATGTTTAATGAGCTGATGAATAAGCAGATAATCTTTTTGAAAAAAAGTGATGATTTGCTTAGCTCGCTTTTCATTTATCCCAATTTTACTACTGAAACACATGAAATCGTCATAAGTATAAAAGGCATTTGCTTTAAAAGATTCTGTCTCAAAATCATCCGAGAATAAACCGTCGGCTGTTGCCATATCGTCATCATTCACATGTAAACGAGTACAAAGCAAATCATAGGCTGGAGCTAGAATCATATCTCCATTGAGGCTTTCTATCAATGAAAAATTCTTCAAGTGAGCATCCCCGTTAGAAAACAGGTAATTGAATAATACTAAGCGGAAAAGCTTTTCCATCTCAATTGAGTAAGCCACTACATATTTTTTCACGAGCATTGCCATATCTTCATAACTACCCTCATATTTCATTGAGCTTCCACCTTTAATACTTGATTTTCCAGCTAACGTGGCAAAATCTTCTACTATCAATTTAGTAGTATCCGAATGATAATCAAAACGTTTGGTCAGATAAGCAGGTTGATTATCAGGGAAAAACATCATTGTGTTTTCTGCTGTTTCTATTTTGTAAACCTGTCTGGCTATTTGCATTGTCAGGTGTTCATTCGCTGGAATTTCTTCAACAGCTTTAAAACGACTACTAGGAATTGGTTTTAAAATATACTGTCCATGCTCACTAACTTCAACCAAGCGAAGCTTATGCTTATCTAACAAGAGAGATACTTTTTCCTGAACCCCCGAAATAGAAATTCGTTGAATTTTAAAGGTACTTTCGGCTGGTGAATTTAAAGAAAAGGGTAGATAATGACTTATTTTTTTACCATTAAAAAGGCGTAGTAAAGCCAACGGAGAAAAGGATTCAAATCCTTCTTTGAGGGTAGAGGGGCAATATTTTAAATCTAAATTATTCATAAATAGGAATAACGGTTATAGCTCCTATAGTATCATATTGAGCGGTGGCAAGTAATAATCCAAAAAAATCATTTTCATCAATCTTTAATAAACGGCAAAGTGTTTCTTTGTTTGCTCCTTCAGGGAGCATATTATAAAAAACTGGAAAAAGAGTAGGATGGTGATACACTTGTTGGCTTTTGGGCATAGTCATACTTATCGGTCTGAACGTCGAATGTAGGAAGTAATCATCCTCATATCTAAATACAAATCCGTTTTTATCTTCTGCTAAAATTCCCGCAGGAGTTCCTTTAAAATAAACTTTTGCCTTTCTCATAGTTTTACATTCAGTTGTAATTCCATCCCTAATACTTCTGCTAATTTCAGCAATGTTTCTAAAGATGGATTTCCTTCTCCGCGTTCAATTGATACAATTGTTCGCAAAGCAACGGCCGATATTTCTGCTAAGTCTTCTTGGCGTATCTTTAATACTTTACGCCTGTTTTTTATTTGTTCTCCTAAAGTTTGCTTATCCATTTGTGCATCATAATGCGTTTATCCATATAAACATACAATATTATTTTTAAAAATATGTAAAATGTGCATTTAAATGCATTTTATGAAAAAAGATTAATTGCGTTTCCCCTTCATCTATTGAGACACACTAACCATCCACTACAATTAAAAACAGTCAAGGACTATGCTCAAAATGTCAATGCTCATAGAGCGAATAATAGTTTCTCAAACAC
Source organism: Arcicella aquatica (assembly GCF_034928825.1). Lineage (NCBI taxonomy): Bacteria > Pseudomonadati > Bacteroidota > Cytophagia > Cytophagales > Flectobacillaceae > Arcicella > Arcicella aquatica. Next base: position 109,452 of record NZ_JAYFUL010000011.1, read on the forward strand.
TTTTAAACTAAGGGAAATTGTACTTTCCCTGCCCAGTAAATAGGTATAAAGTATAATTTTTCCTGAATACCAAATGGAGCGTTTGAAAAAATGATGGCTTGTGAAATATGAGGATGATGTTCTAGTAAATAATGTAAGCTTTTTAAAGAACCACTTCTTCCAGACTTTACTTCTATCGGGATTATTTTGCCATCTCTTACAATGACAAAATCTACTTCAGCACTACTTCCTGGACTGGTTCTTGCCCAATAAGCGAGTTCTTCTTTTTGCGTAGCAATCATTTGTTGTGCCACAAATTGTTCTGCCAACATGCCATTAAAAGCAGCAGTGAGGTTCTTTTTCAAGTAAATATCTTGAAAAGACAGCTTACTTTTTTGCAATAATAAACCAATGTCAAGATGAAATAATTTGAATTGTTTGCCAGACGGACTAAGCGGTAGACCAGCAATAGATACATTTTGAACGGCATTTAATAAACGAGCAGTTCGTAATACTTCTACGCCTTTTTTGATGGTAGGGCTTGAAAAACGGTCAGATAAATGTGTATAGATAATCTGATTGCTTATTAGGGAAGCACTTTTTTCTAAAATATCATTCAGCGCATCTCCATCTACGGTGGGCTTATACTTCTTGAAATCCTGCTCGTAAGCGTATAACAAATTATCTTGAATTTCTTGGACATCGTTAAAGTTCTGATTATTCACAAAGCTTTGTACACATTCGGGCATTCCACCAACGACGAAATAATTATTGATTTCTTCATTCAAAATACCTGTTACAACCTCTGGCAAAATAGTAGGTATGCCATTAAGAATGTTAGCGATTGAGTCTTTTTTCCGAGCCAACAAAAACTCATAAAAAGTCATGGGTGTTAGACTCATCACATCTACCCGCCCTACGGGGAAAGGCTGATTCCTAAATTCAAAGTCTAATAGTGAACCAGCCGCAATAAGATGTAATTCTTTTTTATCTTCATAAAAATACCTCAAACTACCCAATGCATCCGCACAAGCCTGAATTTCATCAAAAAAAAGCAGGTCATTCGCAATATCTATCTTGATACCAAGCGCAAATTCAAGTTCTAAAAGTATTCTGTTTACATCAAAATTATGCTTGAAAATGATGTGTAAATCTCGTCTTTTTTCAAAATTGAGGGTAATTACTTTTCCTGTAAAATACGATTCTCCAAATTTTTGAACCAACCAAGACTTTCCGACTTGTCTTGCTCCATTCAGCATAAGGGGTTTTCTTGATGGCTTTATTTTCCAATTGGCTAATTCATTTATCTTTTCTCTAAACATACATTCGTCTTTATCTCTGCACTCAATTTTTCTTACAAAGATATAAGAATATATTTAATATAATGGTTATTATTTTAAATCAAACAAATAAAATAATAACCATTATTCGGCAAAATAAATAGTAGCGCCGTATTGTCCAGTACTGTCTAAAAATATAATTTTAGTAATTACGATATTGGTAACTTTCTCATTATTGACTAGAAAATTTGCGTTTTGCACAAGACTAGTCTGCTATTTAAAAAGTTTAATGTATAAAAAACCATAAAGTGCATATATACGGTATAATATATACGTTTTAATATTTTCATGAGATTAGAGTTCTAGCCTTCTATAAAAACATTCCCATCGTAATTATGAAGTTGAAAGGATTTAATAAGATGAAGTCATCTTGACTTTTTGCTATTATTGCTTAAAATAAAAAAGGTTGCTGATATTTGTTTTTCGAACCATACCAAAGCAACTTTTTTATGTACTACGTACTGAGCAAAGATATAATAGAATCAGAAATAATTTGTCATTTACCTGTAAGAAAACGAGGGTTTAAGCCACAGGCTCCGACTTGTGAAATCATTAACTGTATTCTTTACAAACTCAAGACTGGGATTCAATGGCATTTATTACCTGTCGATAGTTTATTCAGTACTCATGTTCTTCACTATAAAACTGTTTTCGGACATTCTCGTCGTTGGTGCAAGGAAGGTATTTGGAAAAATGTTGGATTGAACTTTTGAAAAAGTATAAGTCTTCTTTCGACCTTTCAATGGTAAATTTAGATGGGAGTCATTCTTCATGTATTCGAGGTGGCAAAGAAGTTGCTTATCAAGGCAGAAAGAAACGTAAAACAACTAATGCTCTTTACTTGATTGATAAACAATGACTTGTATTGGCTATGTCAACGCAGTTTCAGGTAATCACAATGATTTATTTAACATTGAGCAAAATTTTGAAGAACTTACCACGATGTTAGAGGATGCTACTATTTCAGTTGATGGACTATTTATGAATGCCGACGCAGGGCGGTTCGCCGATACGATTTGATGCGGAAAGCTTACACCAGCTATGTCATCAAAAACAAATTATCGCCAATATTGCTCCTAATAAAGAAACGCTACAGACGATAATTGGTCTCGCATCATTGATGAAGAACTCTATAAAGAGAGGTATTTTATTGAAAGAACAAACGCATGAATAGATAGTTACAGGTCTTTATTAAATGGATTTGATACAACGCTTTCAAGTTGGATGGGATTTAATTTTATCGCCTTTATTATCATGGCAATTAAGAAAATTAAAAGACTGCTATAACTATAAATTAGTTGTAAACCGTACATTTGAGGCAAATTGTTATGAAAGTATCACGTTCAAAATTGGTAATAATGATTTAAATTGGGTCTCAATAGACTAACACGATTTCATTTTGATAACCCCGACAAAATGAATATGGTACTCGAATGTATAAATAAATGGAGATGAAGATTACAAAAAAAGAAAATATTCTTATTACCTCTTTATATCTTTTCAATCGTTTTGGCTTTGTAAGCGTTAGATTTCAACACATTGCCGACGAGGTAGGCATGAGCATTGGCAACTTAGCATATCATTTTAAAACTAAAGAGGAAATTATAGAAAAACTGTATGAAGAATTGGCACAAGAACAAAAACAATTATTGGCCGATTTGAGTATGATTCCACTTTTCATTAACATTAATCACCATGTTGAGAACACTTTTCAACTACAAAAGAAATACAGTTTCTTCTATACAGATTCTCTAGAATTGATACGTGCATATCCTGCAATAAAGAAAAAATACCGCAAACAAGTAGAATGGCAAACGATGCAATTAGAACTTTTAGTAAAGTTTAATATTGCACGTGGAGCTTTATTTGAACCGAATCTGCCAGATTCATCACTATTATTAGCAAATCGTTATATATTATTTTTGGAAAATTGGATGAATTTTGAACGATTGAAAGGTACAGAAATTGCAGAAATAAATGTACAGCTTTTTAAAAATGACATTTGGGGATTATTATCACCGTATTTCACGTCAACTGGTAAAAATGAATTCCAACAATTGAATTCTTTGCCTTTTGATAATTGGGGATAGTTTTATGTTGATATAGAAATTAAATGTAGTTTTCATATTAAAATTGGAAAATATTTTCTAATTTAGTTCTAAAGAGTAAATATTTTTCCTTGTTTTTTTATGAAACATTCATTTAAAATAGATAATATAGCGTACACTCAACTCATGATAGGGATTAATAGCCTATTCTTTGCAGAACGGAAAGGGAATTCAAGTGATTTTAGACTATACTTTGATGATTTGTGGTTATCTGACACCGCCGTCATTGACGATATTCATAAAAGTAAAGGTGAGTGGGCGGTTGATTTAGTGTTTGCCTCTATACATAATCCATTAAAATTCATTAGGCGCTTTATTATATCACATCCTTGTCCAAAGAGAGCCGCTCAAAAAGCACATTTTATGCGTAGATTGGCTGCAAAAGACCAAAGAGGCACCTTATATGTAAATATTGAGCAATTAGATTTGTGTAAAAATTAGTTTTTATTATGACGAGTACAAAAAAAAAAATACTAAATGCTTCCGTTTTGCTTTTTAATCAAAATGGAGTTGATGCGGTTCGATTGCAACAAATTGCAGAAGAATCAGGAATCAGCGTTGGAAATTTAGCATATCATTTTAAAAACAAAGATGCCATCGTAGAATCAGTTTATGAGCTAATCTTTGAAGAATTTTCAACAGTGTTGAGTACCTATTCTATTTCAGCCGAAATGATAACTTTTGATAATCAGTTAAGCTTGTACTATGACTTTTTTAACAAATATCAATTCTATATGGCTGATTTTTTTAAGACCAATAACAATCCTACGGAACATCAACAAATTTGGCAATCATATATTACCAAAATGTTGATTCAAATTAAAAGTCGTATTGATTACTTGGTACTTAACCAAGATTTTAAACCGGAACTTACTTCTGGTTTATACCAACAAGTGGCTGAAAATATCTGGATTAATCTGATTTTCTATATCCAAAAATGCCGTATGCGTGGAATTTTAACTAATGAAATTCAGTATAAATATTCCGTTTGGAATCAATTTCGTCCTTACTTCACCGACGCTGGATTATCAGAATTTAATCATGTTATTTTACCCATCTTTTCCTACTAAATCTCACTATCTATTTGGTTTTTAGCCATGAAATAGGCGATTGATTTAAAATGATAGACTTAATTGAAAAATATTTAGAAAATAATTTCTAAATTAGAAATTATTTTCTAAAATTGCATAATCAATATATTTTATTGAAATTTTACAATTAAAGCATATTAAATCTTACCCGTATGGCAAACGTATTGTGGCTTCAAGGAGGTGCGTGTAGTGGCAACACTATGTCATTCTTGAATGCCGAAGAACCCACAGTCATTGATTTGGTCACCGATTTTGGTGTAAACATTCTTTGGCATCCTTCAATTGGTCTCGAAATCGGAGAACAAGTTACTCATTTACTTAATGAAATTGTTGCTGGAAAAGTCCAATGCGACATTTTGGTATATGAAGGAAGCATCATTCAAGGACCTCACGGCACTGGAACGATGAACTACTTTTGTGACCGTCCGATGCAAGATTGGGTTAAGGAACTTTCAGAAGTTTGTGGATACGTAGTTGCCATCGGTGATTGTGCTACTTGGGGAGGAATACCCGCCGTAGCACCAAATCCTTCAGAATCAACTGGAATGCAGTTTTTAAAAAAGGAAAAAGGGGGATTTTTAGGCTCAAATTACGTTTCAAAAGGCGGTTTACCGGTAATTAATATTCCAGGTTGCCCGGCTCATCCAGACTGGATTACCCAAATTTTAGTAGCCATTGCCACTGGTAGAATAGGAGATGTTTTGATTGATGAATATCATCGCCCAAAAACGTTCTTTACTGATTTTGTTCAGACTGGATGTACTAACGTTGTCAATTTTGCCAACAAGGTGGATGGTGGTTTTGGAAAAAGAGGCAATGGATGTCTCTTTTATGAAGTTGGATGTAGAGGACCAATGACCCGTGCAAGTTGTAATAAAATTCTTTGGAATAGACATTCGTCTAAAACACGTGCCAATCATCCATGTCTGGGTTGTACAGAACCAGGTTTTCCTCATAATGATTTAGTGAAAGGTAGTGTTTTCAAAACAATGAAATATCTGGGAATTTTACCGAAGGAAGTCCCATCTGGAAATTCAAAATTAGGTTATTATATGAGAGCTGGTTTTGAAAAAACGATGCACGCACTGGAAGTTGTTGGTGGTGTTGAAAAATCTCATTCTGAAGGATCAAAATAATAATTGGTGTTTTTTTATATTAACTCACTGGTTTACAAAATATTATAAAAATGGCAATCAAGAAAGAATTAAATATATCACCCGTTGGCCGCGTTGAAGGTGACCTTGACGTAAAGGTGTATATGGAAGATGGTGTAGTAACTAGAGCTCATACCCAAGCCGCAATGTTCAGGGGTTTTGAAAAAATTATGGAAGGCAAAGACCCACAATCTGGTCTTATCGTTACGCCTCGAATTTGTGGAATATGTGGTGGTTCTCATTTATACTGTGCATCCTCTGCTTTGGATACAGCCTGGGGGACAACATTACCGCCAAATGCACTTTTATTGCGTGCCATCGGACAGGCTACGGAAACAATTCAATCTATTCCTCGTTGGTTTTATGCAATATTTGCAACTGATATGGCAAATAAAAAATTTGCCAATAAGCCACTTTACGATGAAGTCGTTCGTCGTTTTGCCGCTTATGTCGGAACATCATTTCAAAAAGGGGTGGTAGCCTCAGGTCGTCCAGTTGAAGTTTATGCTATTTTTGGCGGACAATGGCCTCATTCTTCCTACATGGTTCCAGGCGGTGTAATGTGTGCTCCAACGCTAAAAGACATCACTAAGGCCTATGCTATTATGAATCAATTTCGGAAAGACTGGCTTGAGACAATCTGGTTGGGGTGTTCCATTGAGCGTTATATGGAAATCAAAACTTATGATGATTTATTGGCTTGGGTAGATGAAAATGAATCACAGCGTAATTCAGATTTAGGGTTGTTCATCCGTGCTGGAATAGAATTTGGTCTTCATAAATTCGGACAAGGCGTTGGCAAATTTATTGCCACAGGTACATATTTACATAAGGACCATTATCAAAAACCAACAATTGAAGGTAGAAATGCCGCTTTAATTAGTCGTTCAGGTTTTTTTGATGGTAAAAACTATTCAGAATTTGATCATTTAAAAATCAAAGAACACGTAAAACATGCTTGGTATCAGGATGTTGTGGCGGCACACCCTTGGAATGAACCAATGCCAACACCGATGCAATCTCAACCCTTAGCAGGCACAGATTTTGGCGGAAAATATTCGTGGTCAAAAGCTCCTAGATACATGGATTATGCCGCAGAAGCAGGACCACTTTCAAGGGTTTTGATGAATGCAAATCCTGACAATTTACTTCCACATCAGGTTTATGACCCTCTTTTTGGTGATATTTATGCCAAAATGGGACCAAGCGTATTCACTCGTACGTTGGCACGTGTACACGAAGTAGCACGTTTATTTACTCAAATTGACGAGTGGTTGCATCAAATTGACTTGAATGGTGAATTTTATATCAAGCCAGAAGAGAAAGACGGCAAAGGCTTTGGAGCAACAGAGGCGGCTCGTGGGGCTTTGGCTCATTGGATCGAAATTGAAAATGGTGTTATCAAAAATTATCAAGTAATGGCTCCGACCACTTGGAATGTTGGACCAAACGATGATAAAGGTAATGCGGGGCCAATTGAGGCGGCTTTGGAAGGAACAGAAATTGAAGACCCACACGACCCCGTAGAAGTTGGCATGGTAGCTCGCTCGTTCGACTCTTGTTTGGTTTGTACCGTCCACGCACACGACCAAAAAAGTGGTAAAGAATTAGCAAAATTCAAACTATGATTTTATAACTAATGGATTTTAAGGTTATTGAAAAGTTTTGTTTTTTGAAAGCTTCAATTTTGCTTTTAAAACCAACATTTACTTATTCAATAACCTATTTTTATTCACTTAAAAAAAGTACCAACAAAAATGATAAAAACTGCCATTCTGGGGTTCGGAAATCCTGTACGTTCAGATGACGCCGTGGGTTGTTATGTGATTGAACAATTACAAAAAAAAGGAATAGAATCCAATTCAATCAGCCTTTTTGATATGGGTACTGGAGCTTTTGAGGTACTTTTTAAGCTATTGGGGCATAACAAAATCATCATTGTAGATGCTGTAATTAATACAGGCGAACCTGTTGGAACGCTTTATAAAGTACCTGCCGAAGAAATTGAAGCCGTTATTGTTGATGACCCAATGGTATTTTTGCACAGTATAAAATGGGACCAAGCATTGAATTATGCCAAAAAAATTATGCGTGAAGATTATCCTAAAGATATAACCGTTTATCTTATTGCCGTTGATAATACTCGAATTGAAATTGAACTTTCGGAGGTGGTTAGAAAGGCAGGAGATAAGGTAGTTCAGTATATTTTGGAAGAAATAAATTAGGTATAACATTTTAAAATTACCCTACTGTGGGTCAGAGGCTTTGAAGCTGCAAAACGGACATATTATCATTCCTTCAGAAGTTGTACAGGAGGTTTTAGAAAAGGAAGTTCAAATAAATTGGGTATTCTATAATGAAAGAAACACACTTTTAATTGCTGGAAAATCAAAATTATTTTTTGAAAAACTTCATAAAACGGATTGGCAAACGCTGAAAGACAAAAATTTGAAAGGCGATAAATCGCTTTTTATCAGAGCCATTTTAATTGATAACAACCTTGATGATTCTGACCGAGAATTGGACTTTGAAATCAAGAATTCGGGTATTATTTCCATAAATTTATAAATATATTTCTCTGAAGCTGTTTAAACTTTCCGTTTCGGGTTAAACTAAGTCTTTTAGAATAGCTTGTTCCAAAATTTACTCAACGTAGCGATGCTATGCTTCGCAAATTTTGAAAAAATCAATTCAAAAATACAATACTTTCACCTTAGAAACGGAAAGTTTAAACAGCTTCTCTCACAAAAACTCCTTCCCGAACAATAAATGCTAAAAATTTTCTCAAAATCAGAAAGAATTTCTGAAATACAAAATATTATTAATAGTGAATATCGATTAAATGAACTAATTGAAATTCAGCCACTTGAAGGCGATTGTTTCGATTTTTTTATTGATGAAAATGAGATAAAACAAGCTTTGGATTGGTCGAATGAAATTCCCCCAATCCTATTACCAAACCCTCTAAGTTTCAATGTGTCAAACTTATTGACCTTAGTATTTTTGAAGTTAGGAAATTGGGAAAAGGTATATGAATATAGTTCAGGAGACAAACATTTATCTGACGATATTGATTTTATCAATCGCTTGCAGTCGGGCGTTTTGGTACAGATTCCAAATGAGCCAGTTAATAATTTTGGCACATTTGATTACTATCGTCTTTGGCATAATCGGGCGATAATTTTGCATTATGGTAACACTGAAAAAATTGTGGGTGGACATCAAACCAAAATCGCTTATGAAAAAGCTCTTGAGAATGCTCCAAATGCTGATTATAAGGCATTTACAGGAAAACAATATGCATCGTTTTTGCTGGATAATGATATGCTGATTGAAGCCGAAGCTATTTTAGTAAATTGTTTAAAGGATGTTGAAGAGACAAGTATTCAAGCTGAATTAAAAGCAGTTTTATACGGAATTTGGTTGCAACAATTGACAGTTCCCTACAATTATCATTTATTAGAAAAAACCAAAACTACAATCTGGGAAGTCCTTCAATATTATGAAAGTCAAGGGCGAATTTTACAGACAGGTCTATTGTTAATTGATGCTGCTCAAGTTGCCAATTTTACAGATAGTTTCGCAGAATCGCTGGGGTATATCAATCGGGCAATTAAAATTTTTAGAGATGAAGACATTAAGGAATTAGAAGCAAATGCCCATTTCAGAAAAGGAGTTTTGCTATTTACGTGGGCTCAAAACGGAAGCATACAATTTTATAAAGGTGCGATGGAAGCCTATCAAGAAGCCCTAAAAACTTTCACCCAAGAATCTACGCCAGAGGTTTTTGCTGAAATTCAACATCATTTAGGTATAATTTATAGCGAGATTCCTGATGAAGTCAAAAAGAAAAGTATCTGGGCGGCGGTATCGGTTAGCTCTTTCAAACAAGCACTTTCATACTTCACAATACAGTCGCATCCTTATGAATATGCCACAATTTGTAATCATTATGCCAATGCCCTAACAAAATATCCCGAAGCAAAACTTACGGATAATTACCGAAAAGCATTAGTATTTTATAATGAAGCACTTTTAGTTAGAACCGCCTACGAGTATCCATACGAGCGAACGCTAACGTTACTCAACTATTTGGAAGCTAGTTGGCATGTTTATGAAGAAGACCCAGATGAACAAAAAAAACTATTTGATGATATGATGAATAAAGCCGAAGAAATTAAAAATTTGGTTGATGATGAAAAACTTTTGGCAGAAGCAGATTCTCATGTAGTAAAATTGAAGGAATTGTCAATTTTACTGTAATAAGGGTTCGATTTACACAATAAAAGCTTATAATTAGAAAATATTTTCTAATTATAAGCTTTTATTGTTTTTATAAGATTAAAAATAATAAATTGGATGTTATTAATTTCAAGAATAAAAATGCACGAAATTTCATTGGTCAGAAATATTTTTAGAACCTTGGAAGAGGAATTTCCTAAGGATATTCCAAGGATAAGGACAATAAATTTGACCGTCGGTTTGTTGTCGAATGTACAACCCATCCTCATGCAAAATGCGTTTAAAGTGGTGATTGAAGATGAGCCTCAGTATAATCAAATGTGCTTAAATGTGATAGTTTTACCTATTTTGATTCATTGTGATGATTGTGGTAAAACCAGTGAAGTTGAAAAATATCGGTTTGTATGCCCTTGTGGGAAACCAAGCCGAAATGTAATTCAAGGAGAGGAATTATTAATCAGCAGTGTGGAATTTGACGATGTCGAAAACAATATTAAATGAAGGGTAAAAATTATGAAACCAAAATCAAATCAAGCCGCAGTTGGCTCAATTCAATGCGATAATACCACAATGAACTTACTGAAAGTCAATGACTTTGTGGCAAAAGTTATTCGGGAACGTTTGCCCGATATACTTGTGATAAATGTATGCTCTTCGCCAGGCAGTGGCAAAACTACCTTGATGCAGGAAACGGGTAAACGACTGAAAGGGAAACTAAACATGGCAGTGCTGGTAGGCGATCCAGAAACTGAACGTGATGCCATTCGTATGCGTGAAGTAGGGATAAATGCATTGCAAATTGTAACGGGTGGAATGTGCCATATTGAAGCCCAAATGATTCTTCAAGCGCTTGATCATATCGACCTCAAAGACGTTGATTTATTATTCATTGAAAATGTTGGAAATTTAGTTTGCCCAGCTGCTTTTGATTTGGGTGAAGACATTAGAGTGACGGTCTTAGCGAGTACCGAAGGAGACGATAAACCCAAAAAGTATCCTCGAATGTTTCTGACTAGTGAATTATTAATCGTTTCAAAATCAGATCTTTTACCTTATGTTCCATTCTCAGTTGAAGCGGTGAGCATAGATGCACGAGAAGTAAATCCTGACCTTGAAGTTATGACAATTTCAAGCTTAAAAGGAGATGGAATGGACGAATGGTGCGAATGGTTAATGAATAAAGTTACCGAAAAGCAAAGGCATTTGGTAGAGGTATAAATCGAGATGAATAATCCAAATTTTGAAGAACATATTGATATAAATCTTCAAGCTGATGCTGCACATTCCACAGCCCAAAATACATTTCTGATTTCCTTGTATGGACTGGTTCAGGGAGTTGGTTTTCGCCCTTTTGTTTACCAAATGGCTAATCAATTTGGCATTAAGGGACAAATAAATAATAGCTCGCAAGGGGTGAAAATATGGTTTAATGGCAGTAAAGAAACGGCTAAAAGTTTTTATGAACGAATATTATCGGATGCCCCAAAGTTATCAAAAATAATAGATTCTAATATTCAAATAATTGATTATCAAAATTTTAATTGTTTTGAAATTATAGAAAGCTATTCAACTGAAAAGATTTCTTTGTTGCTGACTCCCGATTTTGCGATGTGCCATGAGTGTCTTACAGAATTGCATGACCCACAAAACAGACGATTTCATTACCCTTTTATTACTTGTACACATTGTGGACCTAGATATTCAATCATTACTAAATTACCTTATGATCGCCTACATACAACCATGCAAGGATTTGTTATGTGCGAAGCCTGCGAGAGAGAATATAGCAGCCCAACCGACAGCAGATTTTACGCGCAAACCATTGCTTGTCCTACATGTGGGCCTCAGTTAAAATGGCATATAATAGCAGATGGAAATGTTGTAAAAAGCACAGAATTAAATGATTATCGTTGGATATTGAGTCGAATAAATCGCATGTTAGTATCAGGAAGAATATTGGCTGTGAAAGGAATTGGTGGGTATTTATTAATTTGTGACGCCACTAATGAAACAACAATCCAGATACTTCGAGCAAGAAAACATCGCCCCACAAAACCTTTTGCCGTGTTGTATCCCAATCTCAGAATGCTCCAAGAAGATACATTTGTGAGTGATTTTGAAGCGAGAGAATTACAAAGCGAAGTTGCCCCAATTGTACTATTAAAAAAGAGGAAAAAGGAATTTGAGCAAGTTGCAAAAACCATTAATACGAATTTGACCCATCTTGGGGTAATGTTGCCATATTCGCCATTACTTGAAATTATTGCAAGTAATTTTGGTAAGCCATTAGTGGCAACCAGTGGAAATATAAGCGGAAATCCAATTGTTTTTGAAGACGATAAAGCGTTGGTTGATTTAGCTCAAATAGCAGATTTTATTGTTACGAATGATAGAAAAATTGTTGTACCACAAGATGATTCGGTAGTTAGATTTACCAAGAAATACGGTCAAAAAATTATGATCCGTAGAAGTAGAGGAGAATTATTAAATCTGAATACAGAAAAAAAAAGTGAAAAAATATTTATAAGTTTTGGAGCATCTTTAAAAAGTACATTTACTGTGCTAATAGGTGAAAATCTGTATGTTAGTCAGTATTTAGGCGATTTAGAAAGTTATGAAACTCAAGAGAATTTTGAGAAAAATCTGAATCATTTTATTGACATATTTAATTTTTCATTAGAAAACATAATGATATTTTGTGATTCGCACGAGGGTTATTTTTCAACGCAATTGGCGAATATATTGGTTAAAAAAAATAAAATTCCTTTACAAAAAATTCAGCACCACGAAGCTCATTTCACTGCGGTTTTGGCTGAAAATGGTTTAATAGAAAATAAAGAAAGAGTGTTAGGTGTAATTTGGGACGGAACGGGTTATGGAACCGATGGGAATATGTGGGGGGGGGAATTTTTTATCAATCATCAACGATTTCATTTTGAATACTTTGATGCCATTTTGGGCGATAAAATGCCCCGAGAACCACGGATTTCAGCTCTTTCTTTAACGTATTATTTAGCAGGATTTGAAGAAATTACAAAATCAAAATTTACAGCACAAGAATGGAATATTTATCAGAAAATTCTTGCTAATAATTCCCTAAAAACGAGTAGTGTAGGAAGAATTTTTGATGGCGTTGCTTCATTGTTGGGTTTATCCGAAACACAAACTTTTGATGGAGAAGCAGCTATGCAGTTGGAAGAATTAGCAGAAAATTATTTTCAAGAATATGGGTACGATTTCCCAGAAAGCTATCTATCCGAATCTTTTAACGATGTACCCACAAGACTGATAATTAGGGGTATTTTAATTGATATTCAAATAGAAAAAAGTAAAGAATTTATAGCGGCAAAATTTCATTATTCCTTGATTAAAAGTATAGAAATTATTGCCCAAAAAATGAATACTAAACAAATAGCATTCAGTGGTGGTGTGTTTCAAAATGCTGTTTTAGTCGATTTAATAATCCATCATTTAGCTGAAAAATTTGAATTGTTTTTCCATAAAAGACTTTCACCAAATGATGAAAATATCTCTTATGGCCAAATGGTTTTAGGAATGAATAAGTATAAAAATTTATAACTTAACTAAAAATATGTGTCTCGCAATCCCAGGAAAAATACAGTCTATTGAGTATCAATATGATGGATTAGTTAGAATGGCAAAAATTCTATTCGGTGGAATTATCAAGGAAGCCAGTCTCGACATGGTTCCACAGGCTGTTGTAGGCGACTATGTGTTGGTTCATGTGGGCGTTGCGCTGACAGTTGTGGATGAAGAAGAAGCCCAAAAAACATTTAATTATCTCAGTGAAATCGGAGAATTAGATGAGTTAATTGAATCTTGTCAAATTGATTCCCCATCCCATAATTAATCATGAAATTTCTCTCGGAATACAGAAACCCAGAACTTGTTGAACAGTATTTGGATGAAATAAAAAGTACAGTAACCCGCACTTGGACAATCATGGAGGTGTGTGGTGGGCAAACGCATAGTTTGGTTAAAAATGGATTGTTAAACTTGCTTCCCAAAGAAGTCCAAATGGTTCATGGACCGGGTTGCCCAGTCTGTGTAACGCCGTTAAATCTGATTGATAAAGCAGTTTATTTAGCTGAAGAAAAAGGTGTGATCTTATGCTCATTTGGAGACATGATTCGAGTACCAGGTTCAAAACGTAGTTTACTCGAAGCCAAAGCTCGTGGAGCCGATGTCAGGATTTTATATTCTCCCCTCGAAGCCGTTAAATTAGCACAACAAAACCCTGATCGAGAGGTAGTTTTTTTTGCCGTAGGTTTTGAAACAACAGCCCCTGCTAATGCTTTATCAGTATTATTTGCAAAAAAATTAGGCTTAAAAAACTATTCCATTTTAGCATCTCACGTGCTAGTACCGCCTGCCATTGAAGCTGTGATGGATGATGAAACCGCACATATACAAGCATTTTTGGCGGCAGGACACGTTTGTGCCATTATGGGAATTGGGCAATATTATGATTTGGTTGCGAAATACGATATACCCATGGTAGTAACAGGCTTTGAACCAGTCGATTTATTGCAAGGTATCTTGATGACTGTAAGGCAGTTAGAGCACGGTCAGGCGAATTTAGAAAATCAATACAGCAGAATCGTAAAGCCCGAAGGGAATTTAGAAGCCATCAAAACAATTGAACAAGTTTTTGAAGTAACAGACCGTGAATGGCGCGGACTTGGCACAATTCCGAAGAGTGGTTGGGAGGTGAAAGAAGAATTATCGGAATTTGATGCAAATAAAAAATTCTTGGTAAATATCACCAAAGCTCTTGAATGTGCTGACTGCATAGCAGGATTAGTTTTAAAGGGCATCAAAAAGCCTTTTGAATGTAGCCAGTTTGGCAAGAATTGTACGCCAGAAAAACCTCTTGGAGCTCCCATGGTGTCTTCTGAGGGTGCTTGTGCTGCCTATTTCCATTATTCAAACGTTGAAATATTATGACCCGAAATACTATATTGAATTTATCCTGTCCGATGCCAACGCTCGATTTTGATGTAATAACGCTTGGACATGGAAGTGGTGGCGTACTGACCAATAGGCTTTTGGAATCGGGCGTATTTAGTTTACTTAAAAATCCACTTTTAGATACACATCACGATGGGGCAGTTTTTGAATTATCTGGAAATTTAGCCTTTTCAACGGATAGTTATGTCATTTCGCCAGTCTTTTTCCCGGGCGGTAATATTGGTGAATTGGCGGTGAATGGAACAGTGAATGACCTTGCTATGTGCGGGGCAATTCCTAGGTATTTATCGCTCAGTTTTATCATTGAAGAAGGACTGCCCATCTCTGAGTTTTGGGAGATTTTAGTTTCTATTAAAAATAGTGCTGAATGTGCTGATGTTCAAATAGTTACTGGCGACACGAAAGTGGTTGAAAAGGGGAAAGGGGATAAGATATTTATCAATACCTCGGGTATTGGGCAGGTTCATCCAAAAGCTCATATTTCTTCCAAAAATATTAAAGTAGGTGATAAAATTATTGTTTCAGGAAACGTAGCCACACATGGGATTGCCATTATGTCAGTTCGGGAGGGCTTAGATTTTGAAACAACGATTATCAGCGATACTACCAATCTCAATCATACCGTAAAAGCCCTTTTAGATGACTTTGGAGCTGATATTCATCTTTTAAGAGACCCAACCCGAGGTGGTGTTGCAACTGTTTTAAACGAAATTGCTAAAGATTGTGGTTTCGGAATCAATATCTCACAAAATCAAATTCCCGTGTTGGAACAAGTTTTTGGAGCTTGTGAAATTTTGGGACTCGACCCGCTTTATGTAGCCAATGAAGGAATTTTTATGGCCATTGTTGCGGCAGAAATTGCGGATAATTTTGTGAAAAAACTGTCTGAATTTGACAATGGAACAGATGCTGCCATTATTGGTGAAGTAGTTTTGGAACACCCAAAACAAGTAATTTTGACCAGTAAAATTGGTGGTAAAAGAGTTGTAAATATGTTAGTTGGTGAGCAATTACCCAGAATTTGTTAAAATTATGATTGTTTCATTATCCAATTCCCAACCAACTGATTCATTTGGTATTTCATCAACTGAATTGCCACAAATGGTTGAACAAACTTTTATCTTTCGAGGTGATGAAGGAAATCCACTACTTGCCCCAAGAGGAGTTTGGTCAGTTGGTGATAAATTAATTGTGGCAGACACTGGACAAAATCGTGTTTTTATTTGGCAGAAAATTCCAAAAAATGAATATGAAAAACCCGATTTGGTTTTAGGGCAACTTGAAACGTACGAGACAGGGCGAAACTCAGGGCATCGAGTCAGTGCCAGTACCTTGCAATATCCTTCTGGCATTTGGTCGGATGGGCAAAAACTCATTATTGCAGACTCTTGGAATCATCGAGTTTTGATATGGAATACTTTTCCAACCACTCATGGGCAAAAAGCAGATTTGGTGTTGGGACAGCCAGATTTTGAATCGAATCTACCCAATATTAAAGGTATCGGCTCAAGTCCAACTTCGCAAAGTTTAAATTGGTGTTATGGCGTATTTTCAGATGGAGAAAAGTTATGGATTTGTGATACAGGAAACCGGCGAATTTTATATTACGAAAAAATACCAACTCAATCCTTTCAAAAAGCTGATGCTGTAATCGGGAAACCAAGTTTTGAAGAAAGAGATTACGAAAACCATGAACCTATTTGGCCTTACTCTGTAAGAGTTGCACCCAATGGACAAATGGCAGTTACTGACACCCAATACTACCGAACTTTGGTTTGGAATGATTGGCAAAATGCATTTTCAGAACCAGCAGACATCATTATCGGACAACCAGATTTTGATTCAAATGGACAAAATTTGTATAGCTTATTTCCCAAGCAAAACAGTCTTAATTGGGTGTATGATAGCTTTTTTTATAAAAATGGGATTTTTATAGCCGATACTGGTAATAGTAGATTACTCTGGTTTGAAACAATTCCGACTAAAAATGCTACGATGGCAGACAATCTTATTGGTCACGAAAATTTTAATATTGGTAGTGAAAATGCCAATACCCGCTACGGAACAGATAAACAATTATATTGGCCATTTTCGATATGTATCGTTCAAAATCAATTATTTGTGGCAGATACGGGCAATCATCGAATCATTATTTTCCAAATCTCATAAAATGGATATTACACCACTTCTTGCTTCCAGTATTATTGGGTTTTCTCATGCTTTTGAAGCCGACCATTTAGTGGCAGTTAGCAACATCGTTACTCGAAGAAATAATGTCTTGCTGGCTTTGAAAGATGGTATTTTTTGGGGGCTTGGACACACATCTACTATTTTATTAGTTGGTAGTATATTTATCTTGGGTAAATTTGCTTTCAACGAAAATTGCTTTCGTTATTTTGAAGCTTTTGTTGGATTCATGTTAATTGCTTTAGGATTATATCGTTTGCTAAAAATATCACAAAATGCAAAACGATACCATCATCATTCACCTCAAACCCACGACCATAAACTAGCTTATGGTGTAGGGTTAATACATGGTCTGGCTGGAAGTGGAGCCTTAATTTTAACGATTTTAACCACCATTCAAGGGTCTTTAAATGGTATTTTATATTTGATAATTTTTGGTTTGGGCTCTGTCATAGGTATGATGTTAGCAGCAGCTTTTTTTAGCGTGCCTTTCTCACAAAAATTAATGAATAATTCAATTATACGGCTCTTACTAACTATCTTTTCATCGGTATTGTGTATTGGTTTGGGATGTTTTGTAGTCTATAAAAACTTATAAAATGGAATATAATGAATCAGACTTTGTAGAATATGCTTTGAAAGAGACAAAAATTGCCATTCTTTCAAGAAACGCCCAATATTTTCAATTGGAAAACGGTTTTCAAATTGAAGTTGAAGGGCGAGATTTATACCGTCTTTCGCATGAAGGTTGGGTGATTTCACCCTTTAATGAAATTGGCAGTCTTTGCGAATTTCTCAGAAAAAGTATAGAAAAGCACCCGTAAATGAATAAAAATATGGAAACAAGAGAATTGTGGATTGTAGCTCTCTCAGAAAGTATCTCGAAACCAGGACATTATGCACTTATTTTGGAAGACACGCAAAGCAAAAGGCGTATCCCGCTTATCATCGGTGTCGGCGAAGCTCAAGCTATTGCCATAGCAATGGAAAAGATGCAACCTAGCCGCCCCCAGACCCACGATTTATTTCAAAATACCCTTCTAAAACTCAACGCATCTCTTTCCCATATTGTCATCAATCGTTTAGAAAAAGAAGTCTTTTATGCTAATATTATCGTCATTTCACCAAGCGAAACGTTCGAAATTGATGCCCGCCCCTCAGATGCAATTGCGCTTGCGGTGAGATTTGGTTGTGCCATTTATGCAACATCAGAGGTTATTGAAAATTCTGCGTATGATTTTGATGAAAAAACACGAGATAAAAGAGGGTCTTATGCCGAATATACAATGGCGGAATTAGAAGAATTGCTGGCAAAAATAATTAAAAAAGAGGATTATGAAAGTGCAGCAAGAGTGCGTGATGCCATTGAAAGGAGAAAGAAATAAATGGTCCATATTTTATCATACAGCTCATTAAGTGGTTATTTAATGTTCGTTGAAATTTATTGTTATGCAGCTATTTTTTGAGTTTGATGACTGTTTTTTGTCTTCGATTGTTAATCCTGACAACATTGGCTGTATATATACCAAAGAATAGCCAAATTAACTCAGTCTTTTGACTTCTTGCCTTTATTTCACGAAGTAAATAGTGTTTCTTTCTGTACCAAAACTTCCTGCATCGGCGATTCGAATTACTAGGAATACGAAGATAAACTTCATAGCAAGTAGTATCCATCAAAAGCACATTTTATCAGGAATTTCAGCTTCCCAGTTATTAATCATTACACTTTGGAATAGATTCAAATCTAAATAGATTCCCAAGTAAGACCTTATTCTAGCAACAAAAGCATTATCCTTAATTCTTTCATTATCAGAAAGTAAAACCCCACAGAACAACGGTCCGCCGTCGCGGCTGCATTGCCCAATTGGTGTGAAAACTCTCAAGTAATTTCTCATCGCTTAGTCCTGTATAATGCTTTAAGAATATCAAAGTAAAAAGACCCCTACAAGGCAACCATGAAGGTGCTTCAACAACTGTAGTTTTTTTTGGTAAAATCTTTTCAAGACAAGCTAATCATCTAGGCGTATCCATTGAAGTGGACATAATAAAGCAAAGATTACCTACAAATAATGGCTGTTTCACAGCAATAAAATTTGCCGAAACTAATCTCGGAATTTACGCTAAATTGAGTTCAGACCATCGGATTGATTTGTGCAGATACCAAGTAATGAGGACGAATCAATTTGATAGACTAGGGTGGAGAATCAAAAGGGAAATGCGGATTTAACAGATGCGGTAGAAATTGTCTTTATCAATAAAAGAGCGGGTTTAATCATGGACAGAAAAGCCTTTCAACGTCCTTTCAAGGATAGCGTTGAGTTAATTAATGCGGTACAAAAAATTTATTTAGCAACAGAAATCACGATTACATAAATACACTATTTAAGAAGATTTGCTCAAATTAAGGTAAAATTAAAATTCTCATAATCAGTGAACTACGTAATTTTTACTCAAAATTATATAATACTTAGTAGCATGAAACTCGTCAACTTTACATCGTGAAAATAATTTCACACAAAAAATCATAACAATGAAAACTAACGAGGAATTACAGAAAGATGTTCAAAATGCTATCAAATGGGAGCCTTTATTACACGCCGCTGAAATTGGCGTTTCAGTGAAAGATGGAGTGGTTACTTTATCTGGAACGCTAAAAAAACAGAGGTAGAAGATGCAGCAAAGAAAGTGAAAGGCGATAAAGCGGTGGTCAAGGACATATAAATAAAGTTCGCAAGCACATGGAAAAAACAAACTCTGAAATTGCAAACAAAGTTGTAAATGCCTTACAATTAGATTGGTTAGTTCCAAAAGAAAAAGTGAAGGTTGAAGGTGGCTGGGTTACTCTGGAAGGAGAATTGCCTTGGAATTATCAAAAAGATTCACCTAAAAAAACTGTAAGAAATTTGGAAGGTGTGAAGGGCGTAATGAACTATATCAACATCAAAAAATACAATACGGATGATGTTGAAAAATTGAACTACCAACAATTCAAAATTAAGCATTTTAGAAACCATTGAGGAATTTGATTATGCTTTAAGATTTAAAAATAACAAAACTAACTAATAAGAAAGATGAAAAACAAAAATTTTAATTTCTCATTTAAGTATTTTTTGATGATAATGATAGCAATTTCAATCAGCTCTTGTAGTAAAAAAATTGCTTTTTTAAATTCCTCCGTAGTGCCAGCGGCACGTGGAGATGTGCAGGTTCATAAGGACAAAAATATGAATTATGTTATCAATGTTCATATTTCAGAATTGGCAGAAGTGAGTAGGTTGAGTCCTCCGAGACAATTCTACATAATTTGGATGGTCACAGATCAGGATATTACAAAAAACATTGGAAAATTAAATAGTAAAATGGGGGGAATATCGCAACAATTAAATGCTTCATTCGAGACGGTTTCTGCCTTCAAACCAAACAAAATTTTTATAACCGCAGAAGACGATGCAAGCGTTCAATTTCCGAATTCACAAATTATACTCTCGACCGACAGCTTTTAAAATCCATCATCAAATACAGAAATTTGATGTGTTGGATAATTTGCACTTTGTCATTGCTGGAATTATCGTAATTGTTTGGGCAATAGGTTTTATTGGTATGGATATAAATTACAGTATTCACATTTTACTTATAATTGCTGCAAATTTGATTATGTTAGGGTTCATTCAACATCAAAAATTTAAGAAAACAATTTAACAAATAGATTATGAAATCAGGAAAAATATTAGTGGGCATACTGGCTGGAGCGGTCGGCGGGGCATTATTAGGTATCTTATTTTCACCTGAAAAAGGTTCAAGATTAAGAAGAAACATTAAGTATAAAAGTGAGGATTACGCTGATGAATTAAAAGATAAATTCAACGATTTTGTGGACTCTATTCCGAGTAGTTATAAAAAAGTTTGGCGTGATGCTGAAATGCTTTTTGATGAAGGAAAAGCGAAAAATAGGTTGGATACAAACAAGAAAGAAATAGCTTAATTCTTTAATAGGCTGTCCAAAAAGTATTTGGCGGCCTCTTTTTTTGACATTTCGGGTATTAATGATTAAATTAGGGGAAAAAAAGTCCTATGGCAAAGGCACTTTTCAAACAACTCTTAGCTTACTCTCCTGAGCTTTTCCCTGTCAATATTTTTGATAAGATTCCTGCCGACCATCCTGTAAGATTGGTTGAGATGGTTGTCAATGAATTGGATATAAACCCTATCATGAGCCATTACAAAGGGGTGGCACCACAGCCTACCATCCACGTATGCTGCTTAAAGTATTATTCTACAGCTATTTTAGCAATGTTTACTCCTGTCGGAAAATAGCTAAAGCTTTAGAAGAGAATATACATTTTATGTATATATCGAGAAATAGCACCCTCGATTTTAGGACAAGACAGTATAGGTAGTGTCATTTTTTAACTGATAATATTTTGATTGTATTGATATGCCCAAAGTTTAAAATGAAGATTGAGCATATACTCTTTTTTATAGAAAGATAATGTTTTACGAACAAATCGGCTGAATCTTTGCCTAATCGTATTGTTCAAGCGTTCAATATGACCTGTTTGACCTGTTTCCTTTCCGACTTTGGAATGAGTTTTACTTGGAATACAGTTATATGATTTGACTTGGCGTCCCCGTACAATTTAAAGAGGTTGGTCTACATTTTACAACAGACTCAAAAGTTGAATCAAATGAGCGAAGAATTCAGGCATTTTTTAAAGATTTCCATTTTGATTATCAACAAGTCGCTATTCTTTTAGTAATGTTTTTACCCAAAGGTAAATTAAGCCTCTCAATAGATAGAACTGAATGGGACTTTGGTAAATATCAGTGCAATATTCTTATGATAGTTGCTCGCCATGATGGAGTTGGAATTCCTATTTATTGGGATTTATTAGATAACAAAAGCGGGAATAGTAATATTGATAATAGGAAAGAACTGATTGGAAAAGTGATTTTGTTAATAGGAGTTGATAGGATTTTAGTTATTGTTGGAGACCGAGAGTTTATTGGGCATGAATGGATTAAATACTTGAAAAACAATAATATACCATTTTGTATGCGAATGCCAAAGAGCCATTTAATAACTTTGAAAAATACTGAAACTTACTCAGTATTTGTACTCTTATCAACTCAAACTGAGCGTTATTATCAAGATTGTATGATAGATGGTGTTTGGTGTAATATAATGCTAAAAAAGTTACCAGATGGCGATTTTCTAATTTTGGCAGGAAATCTTCCAGCTAAACAATTAGGAGGATTTTATCGAAGAAGATGGTCGATAGAAGTCTTTTTTCAAACTGTTAAAGGACGTGGATTTAACTTAGAAAATACACATCTAAAATCAAGTGACAAAATCAAGAAACTCTTAGTTTTTGTCAGTATAGCTGTTGGAATATGTGTAAATATTGGAAAATATCATCACAAAAAATTACAAAATATTAAAACTAAAAGACATGGGTATAAATCCAATAGCTTTTTCCGAAAGGGACTTGATATCTTGAGAGAAGGGTTTAGAAATATCAATCAAGGATTTTTGAAAATCTGGAAAGAGCTTTTGAATATATTTATTCGGTGGATTCAAATACAACTATCTCATTATCAATATTTAACAAAAAACATCGAGTAGAGTAAAGAAAAACAATAGACTATAGCAAAAAAATGACTCCTGAAATAATAAAGGAGCTGTCTTCGTGAGACAGCTCCTTTTTGTTTGATACACCCCATTTAGAAACGATAAACTTATCATAAAAAGTAAACAGTCGTCCTCAAATCGAACACTAACTGTACTATAAGCGTACACTTTTAAAATAATCAATAAATATTAAAATATTGATAATCAATTATTTATATTTTTTGGCATACTTCTGTTAATAGTATTAGCATGATTGAAAAAATGTAAATACAAACATTTAACCTCAACCTTTCAAAATAAATACTTTAAAATCTAAACAACAAAAAAATGAAAACTTTAGTAAAAACATTCGCAATCGCTTTATTGTCAGCAGTATCATTTATCAGCAATGCAACGACAGACAACAACGGAAATTTAAACGCTCAAAAAACTTTCGCAGTTGGGGTTTATCAAACGGTTAATACCATGAAAATGAATGTAATGGTAGAGAAACTAGCAGGAAAAAGCCTATCAGTGATTTTAAAAAGTGAATCGGGAGAGGTCTTACATGCTGAATATATTAGAAAAAATGATACGGCCTATCGCGGTAAGTTTGACCTTAGGGAATTAGAAGATGGTAAATACACGTTCGAAATCAGTGATGGAGAGTCTAAAATAGTTAAAAATGTACAAGTAGGAACGGTAAAACCACTGGCAAATACACCAGACCGTTTTATTTCTTTGAACTAAAAAGATTTGATTAACCATAGACCTATTGAAAATAAAAGGGTTGTTCGCATCAGAACAACCCTTTTTGCTTCCAATTAAAATTCTTTTTACTCCAACACCACAACCTGATTTTTAGGATACTTAACGCCATATCTTATCACGTGTTTTTTCTCTTGTTTGGCAGGAAGCTCATATTTCCAAGTAAGGATTTTACTTTCCTTGTCCATGGTTGCGTCTTTGTATTCTTGTTCTTCTACCGAAATGTCTTTGGTGGTAGAAATCGGGAACTGATCTTGAATAACGATGTTAATGCTTTGTTGCTTGTTATTTCTTATACTAATTTCGTATGCTCTGTTTTCCGTTTTATTATTGCTCAAAAACTGTTGGTTGCTAAACTGTTTTAGCTTTTTACGTTCAATAATAATTCCTTTATCTTTCCCTAACGAAATATTGAGCGTATCCTTCGCATGACGAACATCTAAAATAGATTTACCTAAATAGGCTCCTTCTAGGTAAAGATTTACTTCGCCTTCTAATAAATTAAGTTCTTGCCAGTCAATCAGTTTAGCTGTTAAGAATGCATCCTTTTCTAATTTAGGAACAGCAAAATATTCATACAAAGCAGGGACAGATTGATTTTTAATATCTACCGAATATACCTTGCCATCATTCAAAATGGTATAAGGCACTTCTATATCAAAAACTAGCGTAGTAGGCTGATACTTTTGTGTCGTTTCTAAAGGGGCGGCAGCAACTGAAGTTATGCTACCTGTTAGAGACATCTTACGCTGAGCTCCATATCCTACAACAACTACTTCATTTAGTTGTTGTGTATCTTCTTCCAAGGTTATATTAACAATCTTACTATTGATAAACGCCTCTTGCTTCTTATAGCCTATGTATGAAACCACTAAGGTTTGAGCATTCTCAGGAAGTTTCAAGGTATAATTGCCATTGGCATCAGAGGCTGTTCCAATACTAGTGCCTTTTACCATAATCTGGACTCCTGGCAAGCCCAAGCCTGTTCCTCTTTCGGTTACAGTTCCTCTTACCTCATTGCCATTTGAAAGGCCTTGCACCTTCGATTCCAGTGTTTCAGATAATTCATTTCTTGCCTGACCAAAATATAAGTACCAAGGTTTTAAACTTGGAGCAATTCCACTTTCAGTTGGGTCACCGTTAGAGATTGTCATTTTTACATCTTTCCAATCTTCCCCTGAGCTCTGATATACATTGGCTTTTAAAGATAAATCAATAGGGCTGCTAATATCTTTTACCCTTAAATCGTAAGTGGCATACCAACCCGCATTTTTTACAAAATAGCTTACATCAAAAGAAGCAGCTCCTTGTTCTTTGGCTGAAACAGTTACCAATACCTCGCTAGTGGCATAATCATTGGTTTGATTCAAGGCTTTTAATTGATAGTCTAACATGCGTATACTACTATCTATTTTCTGAATATTCCTTTCATGTTCTATCTGTTTCATCAATACCTCCGAAAGTCTATTTCTTTGAAAATCAACGGCTTCTTTTAAGTCGACTGTTTTTACGCCTGTGTTACTGCCACCGATAGACTGATTTTTAGTAAGCATCGTTTCCTCATTTTTGAAAACAGAAAACATACTTCTTTCGACACGTAATTTTGTTTTCAGACTTTCTTTTTGGTTTTCCAATACAGTGATTTCTTCTCTGCTTTTTTGTTCATTTAGGTAATTGCGTTGATGAATGACAGACAAAATAGTAAAGTTACCAAAGCCTTTTACTTGAATACTTTGTACGTCGATATTCGGAGAAATACCTGAAAAAACTAATTCTGATTTGCCTGCTACTAGATTCGTTTTAGCTTTTCTGCTGACTTGTGCTCCACTGGTGAAGACGGTGACTTTCTCGATTTTAGAACTAACTGTTTGTTTTTTGTTTTGAGCAAAAGCCATTTGCCCAAACACGATGATGCTTAAAAGGCAAAGTGAGATATTTCTTTTCATGTGATAGTTAACGGGTTTAATAATTAATGAGCTTAAAAAAGATTTGTAGACAACACTTCAAGTATTAGCATTTATATAAACAAATGTATGATAAGTTTAGTATTTAATACTACTAAAAATTTAGTTGATTAATGTTAACTATTCATTAATTCCTTTTCAGATGCTTTCAACACTAATAATCACACAGATTCCTAGCGTCCATAAATCCTAAAGTCATCAAATAAAAAGGGGCTAAAATAGTCTAATAGTAGGGTGAAAGTAAGCAAATGTTATTCATCCTTTGAATCGCATGGGAGTTCAGTATAAAAGGAGTAGAAATTGTATATATCTTCGCTTTTGCGAGTAGGATAAATCTTTTAATTTTTACTAGGCTCATTATGTTTAAAAAATTATTTCTTGTCTGTGCACTCGTTTTACCTGTTGGTTTATACGCACAGCAAACCACCAATAACGACCGTGCTTTTTGGTTACAGCATCTTGACCAACTAGCAAAACCCATCTTAAGTAGTCTGGCAAAGGATAGCCTTCGCATTGTGATGCCTCAGACGATGTCTAAATTTATCGACAATCCTAATACTCGAAAAGAAGTAGCCTATTTAGAAGCTTTTGCCCGACTAATGAGCGGTATTTCTCCGTGGTTAAATTTAGAAGGAGGTTCGGCTAAAGAAGTAGCCCTTAGAAATCAATATAGAAATTACGCTTTAAAAGCTATTGCCAACGCTGTAAACCCGAAAGCAAAAGATTATATGGCTTTTGAAAAAGGCGGACAACCACTCGTGGATGCATCTTTCTTGGCCTTGGCTTTAGTTAGAAGCCCGTGGTTATGGGAAAACCTTGATGCCCAAGCAAAAGAGAATGTTATAAAAGCATTTTTAGCTACCCGAAATGTTAAACCTGGTTTTTCAAACTGGATATTGTTTTCGGGCATGATAGAAACTTTTTTCTGTAAATATGGCTATCCTTGGGATAATTTACGGGTAGAATATTGCTTCCGTCAATTGGAACAATGGTATGTAGGAGATGGTGTTTATTCTGATGGACCGCCATATCATTGGGACTATTACAATAGCTACGTAATTCATCCCTATTTGGCGAATATGATTAAAGAATTAAGTCCTAAAACAAACCTTTTTAACTGGACTGCCGAGAAGCTTAAAACCAGAAATGAACGCTATGCTGTTATCCAAGAGAGATTAATCAACAACGATGGTTCTTTCCCAGTTACGGGGCGTTCTATTGTATATCGGGGAGCGGCCTTTCATCATTTAGCAGATATTGCTTGGCGTAAAGGTTTACCTAAAGAATTAAACCCTGCACAAGTGCGTAGTGCATTAACGGCTGTTATCAAAAAAACCACCGAAAGTCCAAGCACATTTACCAAAGATGGTTGGTTAGCTATCGGACTATACGGTGCTCAGCCTGATTTAGCAGATGTCTATATCACAACAGGAAGTTTATACATCTGTGCCAACATTTTATTGCCGTTAGGCTTACCCGAAACAGATGAGTTTTGGAGTAGCCCAGCAACCAAATGGACATCTCAAAAGGTATGGTCAGGCGAGTCCGTTTTAGGCGACCATGCCGTTGAATAAATTTGAATAGTATAAATCCTTGTTCATGAATTATAAAGTACTCATAACCGTAGCTTTTTGTAGCATTGTTTTTTTTGCCAAAGCACAAGACAATATTCAAACCGTTGAAGTAGGAGAAGGTTGGGCGAAGAATTCGGTCAATGCCGTAGTTTTCCGTAAAAATTCTTTAGTTTCTTTTAAGAATTATCAGTTTATAGCCTATTATGATGCCGATGCTTTTGTGGTACTTGGCAAGCGTAAGTTAGGACAAAAGAGCTGGGAATTACAAAAGGCAGCCTTTAAAGGGAATGCTAGTGATGCTCATAATTGTATTTCAATGATGGTAGATGGCGATGGCTATTTGCACTTATCTTGGGATCACCACAATAATGCCCTTCGGTATGCGGTTAGTCAAAAACCATTTTCCTTAGCGATGGGAGAGAAGCAAAGCATGACGGGACGTACAGAACAAAATGTTACGTATCCTGAATTCTACCGATTGCCCAATGGAAATCTCATGTTTCTTTATCGAAATGGTGCTTCTGGAAAAGGGAATTTAGTGATGAATCAGTATGATTTGAAAACTAAAAAATGGAATACCATCCAAGAAAACCTGATTGATGGCGAAGGAAGAAGGAATGCTTATTGGCAAGCCTGTTTAGACAAACAAGGAACAATACACCTTTCATGGGTATGGCGTGAAGGTGCTGATGTTGCCAGTAATCATGATATGGCTTATGCTCGTTCAAAAGACGGAGGCAAAACTTGGGAGACTTCACAAGGAGTACCTTATCAATTACCCATTACTGCTAACAATGCTGAATATGCTTGTAAAATTCCTCAAAAAAGTGAATTAATCAATCAGACGTCGATGGTAGCTGATGCCGAAGGGAATCCATACATTGCTACCTATTGGCGAGAAGCTAATGAGAGCGTGCCACAATACCATGTTATTTATTTAGCGAACAAACAATGGCAAGTAAGCAACCTTGGTTTTAGAAAAACGCCTTTTAGTTTAAGCGGAGTGGGTACGAAGCGTATCCCTATTGCCAGACCACAGATTTTAGCGTGGTCATCTAAACAAAATACATTATCCGCAATGCTCATTTTCAGAGATGCTGAAAGAGACGATAAAGTATCTACGGCTTTATGTACTAATCTTGCCGAAGGAAAGTGGATATTGAAGGATATTAGCGAAGCCTCTGTAGGCTCATGGGAACCTACTTATGATACCGAACTTTGGCAAACTAAAGGAGATTTACACCTTTTTGTAGAGAAAGTAGACCAAGCTGATGGCGAAGGAAAAGTAAACAATCCTCCCCAAAAAGTACAGGTATTAGAATGGAAGGCATTAAAAAAAAGCAGTAAATAAAGGTTTTAAGGACGAAACAAGGATTAATAAACCATATATTACAATCACAAAACTATGAAACATTTTTTTAGCATTGCTATCAATACCGTAATGATATGTTTGATTAGCGTGTCGTTATCGACAGCACAAACAACCAAGGCTCATCCTAGTAGAGCAATTTTGCTAAAAACAATCAAGCAAAACTTTGAAGATGCGGGTAAGCAATATAAAGTATTGATAAAAAATCTTCCTCCAGATAAATTCCCTAAAACCTATTTCCCTAAAACAGGTAAATACGAATTCAGTGGTTCTGAGTGGTGGTGTAGTGGTTTTTATCCAGGGTCATTATTGTATATCTATCAACAAACAAAGGACGAGGCTTTGTTAAAAGAAAACAATAGGATTTTAGGGGTATTAGAAAAAGAGAAATTTAATAAAACCACACACGATTTGGGTTTTATGATGTATTGCAGTTTTGGCAATGCAAAAGATATTGCTCCTAAACCTGAATACAAAGATATTTTGATTCAAAGTGCGAAATCTTTGTCAACACGTTTTAATCCGACGGTGGGTTGTATTAAATCATGGGATTCAAAAAAAGGAGACTTTCTGGTAATTATTGATAACATGATGAACCTTGAATTACTTTTCTGGGCAACCAAAGTAACAGGGGATTCTAGTTACTATAAAATTGCGGTGACTCATGCAAACACGACGATGAAAAATCATTTCCGTGCTGACTATAGTTCATATCACGTGATTAACTATAATTCGGAAACTGGAGCAGTACAACAGAAAAAAACAGCACAAGGCTATGCAGATGAATCTGCTTGGGCGAGAGGTCAGGCTTGGGGACTTTACGGTTATACAGTGATGTATCGTGAAACTAAAAATCCGATTTATTTAGAACAGGCTAAAAAGATTGCGAACTTTATTTTGACGCATCCTAATTTACCTACAGACAAAATTCCTTATTGGGATTTTAACGCTCCTAATATTCCAACTGCCCTACGTGATGCTTCTGCGGCATCTGTAATGGCTTCGGCATTATTAGAATTAAGCGGATATGTGGATAAAAATTTAAAGAAAACGTATATCAAAGATGCTGAAACAATGATTTATTCATTATCAAATGCACCATATAAAGCAGCTATCGGAACAAATGGTGGATTTTTAATTGAGCATTGTGTGGGACATATCCCTCAAGGTACTGAAGTTGACGTACCTTTGACCTATGCTGATTATTATTATTTGGAAGCGATGAAACGTTATAAGGAATTGAAGAAATAAAGCACAAATATAATAACAAATGAAAGCCTAGTAAATGTATAATTATTGCATACATCTACTAGGCTTTAAGCACTAAACCACTAAAAATATGACCCAAAGAATATTCTTACTATCAAGCATCTTCTTATTGTGTTTACAATTAACGCAAGCGCAAAAATCTGTCAATAATAACCCTGTTATTCCAGACCTGATAGCCGACCCTAGTATTATTCAGGTTGGAGATACTTTTTATTGTTATGCCACTACCGATGGCTACAACAAAGGTCTGGCTACTGCTGGTCCCCCTGTACTTTGGTCGTCTAAAGATTTAAAGACTTGGTCTTTCAAAGGGTTTTATTTTCCAGCTGCCGAAAAACAATTGTTCTGGGCACCCAGCTATCCTGTAAAAGTAAAAGACAAATATTATTATTACCCTACTGTAAATCATGATATTTATGTAGCAGTGGCAGACTCGCCAGCAGGGCCTTTTAGCTTAGCAAAGGGAGATTTCTCTAAAGCCAATGCGGCACCATTGTTAAAGATGGATGCTCCCAAAGGCACGAAAGGGATTGATGCAGAAGTATTTATTGATGATGACCAAAAGCCGTATCTTTTTTGGGCACAGCGTGGAGCAGGACGATTGAATCCTGATATGGTTAGTTTAGACACCACATCGATTGTTAAATTGCCTACCAAAAGAGGGGGATATTCAGAAGGCCCAATTTTCTTCAAACGAAAAGGCATTTACTATTATCTCTATACTCTAAGCGGACACGAAAACTATGTGTATGCTTATCAATATAGTAAAGTATCACCCTTCGGGCCATTCATTTATCCAGAAGAAGACATTATCGCTAAAACAGATGTGAAAGAACAAATCTATGGACCAGGTCATGGTAATGTATTTCATATCAAAGATGATTATTACTTTACCTATTTAGAATTTGGGCGGTCGAGTACGAACAGACAAGTATGGATTGATAAAATGGAGTTTAATGAAGATGGAACGATTAAGCCTATCCAATTAACGAATAAAGGCGTCGATCCATTTCCTAATCTAGTGAAGAAAGGAATTGATATTCAACACGCTGAGGCATCATCTACGTTAGCAGATTATAAAGTGCCTTATGTAAAAGACAAAAGCATTAATAGAACCGAAACCTATTTGCCACAAAATGCCCTTGATGGAGCAAATGGTACTAGATGGATGGCGAGTACTAACGATAGTACAGCAACTTTTACAGTAAATTTAGGGAAGAAAACAGCCATCAAAAAGGTTGAATCTTATTTTGTAAAGCCCACGGCTGGGCATGCCTATGTATTAGAGTATTCGATAGATAATAAAAGTTGGAAACCTTATGGAGGTCACCCAGATGTTAAAATACAGTCGCCACACATCGACGAACGCAGCGTAAAAGCACAATACCTAAGATTAACCTTCTTGAAAGGAACGGCAGGATTGTGGGAATTTAGAGTATTCTAACTTAGAAGAATCAATATAGGCTAGCATCTGATTAGCCTATGTTGATTTGAAGGTAATTATTCAGGCTTTGAGTTTCTCTTCCTAATTTCGGAAGGATTGTAATTCATTTTCTTTTTAAAGATTCGTGAAAAATAAAATTCAGATTCAAAACCACATTGATAGGCTACTTCCGCAAGTGTAAGATGTGAATCTTGAATAAGTAGTTCGGCTTTTCTGAGTTTCAATAATAAATGATATTGATTGGGGGATGTGCCTAATACTTCCTTGAAGGTTTTTCTAAACCAAACATAACCTAGATTGTTACTTTGTGCCAACTGTTCGAAATCAATATTACTGTTCCATTTCTGGTGAATCTCATTCCTGATTTGGTCTATTATATCCTCTTTTCTTGATTTTTTTTGGTTTGATAATAACACCGAAGTATAAACAATACCCAGTAATTGAATGAGCAAAAAAGAAGAAAGCTTTAAATAAGATTCCTCGCGTACCTCAACGATTTTGATAAACCTTGAAAACGTCTCTAAAAATTCGGTATTGAAACCTACTTTAATAATGGGTTTTTGTGCATTAAAACATTCTTGTTCGAGCAGATATTTGGCATAAGCACCCGAAAACCCCACCCAATATTCTTCCCAACCTGTATTTTCTTCAGGTCGGAAACGATGCCAAACATCAGGATATAATAGAATTATAGTGCCAGCATCAATCTTTTGAGGGGGTAAACCGCTACTTTCAAAATAGCCTTCGCCTTTAGGTATATAGATAATTTGGTATTCCTTTAAACTTCTACCTTTTTCCCATTCAAAATAATAATCGTCGGGATGCTGACCATCTGGATAGGGCTTATTACTTGGATGTATATTATGCCCAAGGTTCAAGACATTGATACCTAGATTTTCAGCAGACGTATCTGTAGGGAAAGTGAAATATTTACGGAAGAGCTTCATATTAAAAACAGACAAGCGGAAGTCAAAAAAAGTGTATTAGAAGGCAGGAATAAATACTATTTATTTGATAAATAATTATATATTATCTTTTTTTGATTAGTTTTACGCCTTAATAAACATTTGCAATATAGATAAGTTGATAAGTAAGTTTGTCCTAAATAGGAGTTTTTATTTACAATTCTCTAGAAACCATGAAGAAAAATCATAAAAGTTAGAGTAGTTTTTTACGATAACTCTTTTATGATTGATACTAGGTGTAGAAGGTTCTAACCAATCTATTCAAGACAATTTTCTTATCTTTGTTAGAAATGAAAGTGGATGAAGAAAACATAAAACCCTTAATTGAAGGCTCTTTAGATGCCAAGGCAACTAACCTTTGGCTAAAAATAAAGGCGGGAGACGAAAGTGCTTATGAAGAATTAATGATCTATTTTTATAAAATACTCTTCAATTATGGCGTTCGTTTAGTACCAGAGGAAGATTATGTAAAAGACTGTATCCAAGATGTTTTCTTAGAAATTTGGCTTCGTCGATCTACACTTGGTGATACAGATTATGTGAAGTATTATCTGTTGAAATCATTGAGAAGACGAATTTTCAGAGAATACAAAAAATGGTTTTCGCAACAAGAAGAGGCATCAGACGATTATAATTTTATTGTTGATTTTTCAATAGAAGC
Organism: Arcicella aquatica; assembly: GCF_034928825.1. Classification (NCBI taxonomy): domain Bacteria; kingdom Pseudomonadati; phylum Bacteroidota; class Cytophagia; order Cytophagales; family Flectobacillaceae; genus Arcicella; species Arcicella aquatica. The sequence goes on from NZ_JAYFUL010000011.1 coordinate 142,167, forward strand.
ACAGTTAATAGAACAAGAAAGTACGACAGAACAAGTAGAAAAAATAGAGATGCTCTTGAACAAATTACCCAAACGACAAAAAGAGGTGGTTTATTTAAAGTTCTATCAAAACCTAAATAATGAACAAATCTCCGAAGTATTAGGAGTAAACCGTCAGTCAGTTTATAATTTACTATACGAAGCGCTACGCAAACTTCGTAATGAATGGACGGGAGAATATATAAATCTTCTTGTTCTGCTATCCACTTGGTATTCAATCAAGTAACATTCCTCTCATTTAGTAATATTCAATAATCTCTTTGTTTTTTAGCATAATTATAAATTTTTATAAAAAAATTATAATTATTACAGTAGATACCGATAGCTCCTTGCATATTATTATTAAAACATAGGCTCTAAGCTTTAATAATAATATAATGAAAGACTATCAGAATTTTGAAATAGAAGATTTTTTGTTGGATGAAAATTTCGTACAATGGGTTAAATCTCCTAATGCTGAAAATAAAATATTTTGGGAACAATGGATTGTCTCAAACCCTGCCAAGGCTAGTACTGCCATGGAAGCTAAGGATATCATCAAGGCCATCAAAGTAAAACCCTTTAAAGAGATTTCTTCTTCAAAGGTTGAAAGCCATGTGCAGGATATTATGGAAGAAATCCATCAGATTAAAGTCCAAGAAAATGAGGTAACAAACAACACAGTATATTCTTTTAGTAGATGGATAAAAATCGCCGCCGTGCTTGCTGTTGCCATAGGAATATCGTGGGTTTTTTATCATCAAAATGATTTAGGTAAAACACCTATTTATGAAGAACTTACAGCATCGTCTAACATGCCATTAATAGAACAAGTAAACAATAATGAAAAACCCATTTATGTGAATTTGAGCGATGGTAGTAAAATTACACTTTATAAAAATAGTAGGCTGAGTTACCCATCAGTATTTAAAGGGAATAATCGAGAGGTTTATTTGATGGGTGATGCTTTCTTTAACATTGCTAAAAATCCCAACAAACCTTTTTTGGTGCACGCAGGTACAATTGTAACGAAAGTACTAGGTACCAGCTTTTATGTAAAAGCACCAACTGTGGGTAATAACATAGATGTAGAAGTAATAACAGGTAAAGTGTCCGTTTTTGAAAAAGATACTAAACCAAATAGTGGAGTGGTTTTGTCACCTAATCATAAAGTTACGTTTTATGATGGACAACATCATTTTGTAACAGGGTTGATTGATAATCCACAACCACAAGGTGAGAAAGATAATGTGTTTGAATTTAAAGATACGCCATTATCAGAAGTACTAGCTAAACTTTCTAATGTTTATGGTATTCGAATAGACGTAGATAATGAAAAACTTTACGATTGTCCGCTTACTGCTGATTTTACGACACAATCTTTACATGCCAAACTTGAAATAATTTGTGCAACAATCAATGGCAGTTATGAGACGAAAGGAACGGTAATTTTAATAAGCGGAAGAGGGTGTGGAGACTAATATAAACCAAAACATAAATAGAAATTAAACATATATAGGATGAAAAAATAAAAAATCATTTTAAAAAAAGTAAGGCTGACAATGTTCGCACCATTGCCAGCCCGAATGCTCCCCGTATGGAGCTTACCTACACTTTTAGAAAGTGATAGGCTGAATTTGTCATGCTTACAAAAACAATTAACAAATCAACCAAAAATATGCAAAAAATTCGACAAACCAGTGGTTTCCTACTGCTTGCTATGAAAATATCGGTTATTCAACTTGCCTTATCATTAGTTTTTACAAGTTTTTCGTATGGAATTGATACGAAGGCTCAGGAGTTTCTTAATAAATCTATTACGCTAAACGCTTCTAATCAAAAGCTAATAGATATTTTGGAACAAATAGAAGACCAGACGAAAGTGAAATTTATTTATAGCTCAAAGGCTATTCAGGTAAATCGTAAAGTTAGTTATGTTACTAAGCAACAACGCCTTTCTGAAGTGTTAGTAGGGCTTTTAAGTCCATTAAATCTTAAGTATAAAGTGATAGAAGGCCAAATTATCCTTAGTGATAACATCTCATCAAGTCTGCCCCCAAACGGAGAATACATTGAGTTTCCCTTACCTGTTGACAAAATAATTAAAGGAAAAGTGACCGATTCAGAGAAAGGTGATGCGATGCCAGGAGTTAGTGTTTTTGTGAAAGGAACACAGAGAGGAACAAATACTGATGCGGATGGGAATTACAGTATATCAGTACCCGAAGGTTCAGATGTACTACTTTTCAGCTTTGTTGGTTATGAAAAAAAGGAGGTTTCAATCGGTAATCGTATAGTGATAGACGTTAGCCTTAAAGTAGATGTGAGATCATTAGATGAGGTGGTAGTTGTAGGATATGGAACACAGAAAAAAGTAACTTTAACAGGTTCGGTATCAGAGGTAAAAGGTTCAGAAATTGTAAAAAGTCCACAACCCAATTTATCCAACTCATTAGCAGGTCGTTTTTCAGGATTTGTTGCTAATAATAGGGGCGGAGAACCTGGTTATGATGGGTCAAGTTATACGATAAGAGGTTTTGCTTCTACAGGAAATAATGATGTATTGATTGTGGTTGATGGAGTGCCAGGACAAATAGGCGGATTAGAGCGTCTTGATCCAAACGATGTTGAAAGTATTTCAATTTTGAAAGATGCCTCAGCAGCTGTTTATGGTAGTAGAGCTGCCAATGGAGTAATTTTAGTAACTACAAAAAAAGGAGGAACAGGAAAACCAACCATTTCTTATAGTTTCAACCAAGGCTTTAGTTCCCCAACAAGACTACCAAAATTGGCGGATGCTCCTACTTATGCCACTATTCTGAACGAGATTGATTATTATAATAATCCAGCAGGGGGCATGAACCAACATTATAGTGCTGACGAAATTACAAAATTTAGTAATGGTTCAGACCCAATCAATTATCCAAATACTAACTGGCAGAAAGAAGCATTAAAGAGTATGGTGCTTCAGAACCAGCATAGTTTAAGTATCAATGGAGGTACTGAAAATACCAAGTATTACTTATCGCTTGGAACAATCTATCAAGACGGTTTGTATAAAAATGGGGTAACAAACTATAGTCAATATAACTTTAGATCTAATGTAGAGGCTAATATTACTGATAACTTCAAAGTAAGTTTATCATTAGCGGGTCGTCAAGAAGACCGCCAATATCCTACCCAAGGTGCTGGCAATATTTTCCGTTCTATTTACAGAGCATACCCAACAGTAGTATCGGTTTATCCAAATGGATTACCGTCAACAGGAGTTGAAAATAGTAATCCTGTTGTTTTGGGTACGGATGTTGGAGGGATTAATAGAAATCCAACCACGGTTTTCAATGGTATTCTAAGAGCTAGCTATACACTTCCTTTTGTAAAGGGTTTGTCTATCGACGGATTCTATTCAGCTGATAGATCTTATAATTTTTCTAAATCATTCAGCACGCCTTATCCGTTGTATTCTTACGACAAATCGAGTAATACTTATAATAGAGTAATTACTGGCGGTTCTGCAGGATTAGCAAGCTTGACAGAATCACAAGTAAATACTGCTTCAATGGTCGAAAACATCAAGTTGAATTATAATTTACATACAGGAAAACACAATCTTAGTACTTTTGTAGCTTACGAACAGAGCAAAAATACACAAGAAACTTTTGGTGCTTCTAGAATCAATTATCCTACAGTGGCTACTCCAGAATTATCGCAAGGTGGTGCGGCTGCAACAGATAAAAACAACTATGGAAGTAGCTATAAATTTACTAGAAAAAGTTATATCAGTAGAATTGCCTATAATTTCAGCGAGAAGTATTTGGCAGAAGTACAAATGCGTGTAGATGGTTCGTCTATTTTCCCAGAAGGAAAGCAGTATGGTTTTTTCCCTTCTATTTCAGCAGGCTGGAGAATCTCGGAAGAGCAATGGTTTAAGGTTAAAGCTATTGATGATTTAAAACTAAGAGCTTCCTATGGTTCTTTAGGTAACGATAATGTTGGACAGTTCCAGTATTATAATAATTATTCATTCAATAATACTTATGTTATTGGAGCGAATACTATTCATTCAGGTATTGATTTAACAAAATTAGCCAACCCAGATATTACTTGGGAGACTGCTAAAAAAATGGACTTAGGTTTAAACACTGTATTATTCAAGAATATTTCTTTAGAATTTATCTATTTCCAACAACAACGTTCTAATATTCTTGCAACTCGTAATGCTTCTATTCCAAATGTTTCAGGTATTGTAAACCCATACGGATCAGGAACGTTGGTACCAGATGAAAACATTGGTAAAATAAACAATAGTGGTTTTGAAACAAGTATTGGTTATAGCCATATTGGCGAGTTCAGATATAATATTTCTGCCAATTTCACTTATGCAAAAAGTAAGGTGATTTTTATTGACGAAGCCGCAGGAGCTTTATCATACCAACGTCAGACAGGTCGCCCACTTTATACTTATCAATTATATAATGCGATTGGTATTTTCAGAACACAAGCAGATTTAGATAAGTATCCTCATGTTTCGGGTACGCAACTGGGCGATTTAATCATGGAAGATTATAATAAAGATGGTAAAATTACTGCTGATGACCAAGTTAGAACAGAATATGGCAACGTTCCTCAAATTACTTATGGGGTAGTATTTAATTCTGGCTATAAAAATTTCGATATGTCATTTGTTCTTTCTGGACAAACGAATGTAAGTCAATATGTTTTACCAGAGTCAGGTCAAGTTGGTAATTTTTATAGCAGTTGGGCAGATAATCGTTGGAGTCCAAGTAACCCAAATGGCACTTATCCAAGAGTAGATACTAGAGCATCATCATCAATTAATGGTGGTTTATACAACAGTACTTTCTGGCTGAATGATGCTTCTTTTATCCGTTTGAAAAATGTTGAAATAGGCTATACTCTTCCAAAGTCGTTGTTAAGCAAGTTAAAAATTAAGCAGGTTCGTGTGTATGCAAATGCGTTTAACCTTCTTACGATTACAGGTGTAAAAGACTATGATCCAGAAGGAAATAGTAATAGTGGGCAGTTTTATCCGCAGCAGAGAATTATCAATCTCGGTGTAAATGTTAAGTTTTAATATTTAAAATTAATGAACATGAAATCTAAAAATATAATTGTTATATCATTCATTATTACGGGAATTTTGCTTTCTGTTAATGCTTGTAAAACCGATTTTCTAAATATAGTTCCTACAGATAGAGTTTCTGACGCTTCAATCCTTTCAGATTCTTCTTTATTTGAATCTTACGTTATCAATCGCTATTTGGGCGTGCGTCTGACAGACAAAGAAGCAGAAGGTACACCTCCAGGATTCGGCAGAGGTTTTGAATATGCCATGTGGTCATCAGTAACAGATGAATCTATTTATAACAATGATGACAATACGTGGCTTATCCAAAGAGGGCAATTAGCCCCCGAAAACACAGGGATTGCAGGTACAATTTGGGGTAGAAGTTATCGTAGTATTCGTGAAATTAATTATGCATTGAGTAATATAGATAAAGTTCCGATGAGCGTTCCGCAAAAGAATCGCTTGAAAGGAGAATTGAAGTTTATAAGAGCTTTTCGATATCAGGACTTAATCCGTAATTACGGAGGTGTTGTATTGATGAAAGATAAAGTACTTGAATTAGGAGAAGATTTAGCTAATGCAGATATTTATACTAAGTCATCAATTAAAGATTGTATAGACTATGCGGTAGCCGAATTAGATGAAGCAAGTAACCTTTTACCAGTAAGTAATGGTAATACTTGGCAATTAGGGCGTGCAACAAAAGGGGCAGCATTAGCGCTTAAATCACGATTGTTATTGTATGCTGCTAGTCCGTTGTATAATGGTGGAACTTGGCAGGCAGCCGCAAAAGCTGCCAAAGATGTAATAGACATGGGGAAGTATAGTCTTTTTACGAATGGATACGATAAACTATTTTTAACAGCAGAAAATAATCCTGAAATTATCTATGAACGTCTATATACTCAGGGTGCTCGCCATGTATGTTTAGAAATCTCAAATGCACCTAATAGCTTTGGAGGATGGGGAGGCAATGTACCACTTCAGAACATGGTAGATGCTTATGAAATGGATAATGGCAAGCCTATTACAGACCCAACTTCTGGCTATAATACACAAGCACCTTATTTGCACCGTGACCCACGTTTTTATATGACAGTTCTCTATAATGATGCCCCTTATAGAACCAATACAGTTCAGTCTTTTATTCCTGGGGGAAAAGATAGTAAAGATGGACCATCTAACTGGAATACGTCAAAAACTGGATATTATCTGAAAAAATACATGAATGATAATTTGCCTATAGATAACCCTTGGGATATTGCAGGTACACAGCCTTGGATTTATTTTAGATATGCTGAAATTCTTTTAAACTATGCTGAAGCTCAAAATGAAGCGTCTGGTCCTGACCAAACAGTTTATGATGCAATTAATAGCATCAGACGCAGACCAAGTGTAAATATGCCAGCATTGCCGACAGGTTTAACACAGGTTCAGATGCGTGAAATTATTCGCCGTGAACGTCAGGTAGAATTGGCTTTCGAAGAACATCGCTTTTATGATGTACGTCGTTGGAAAGTGGCTAATGTTACAGAGAACGTTCCTGCTTATGGAATAGAGGTAACAAAGAATGGTAGTACTGTTACCTATAGTAAAAAAGAGGCATTATCAGGACGTCATTTTGAGGAAAAAAATTACTTCCTTCCAATACCAAGAGCTGAAATTCAAGCTTCAAATGGTAAATTGAGTCAAACAAGCGGGTACTAATTTTAGTAAAATACCTTCTATTCAATTGTTTTCTTACTTGAATAGAAGGTATTTTTGTTTTAAAGAAACTAAACGAATAATAACGCTAAACAAATGAGCTTGAAATCAAACAGAAACCTCCAAACACTATTTAAAATGAGAAGGATGATTATTTGTCCATTGCTAGTTTCCATATTAAGCTGTTCAAAAGCACAGGTTGTACCAGATAATGTAAAACCAATTGCTGAAAATAAGAAAAGGAATATTAATATTGATGCCAATAAAACGTATCAAAAGATAGAACATTTTGGAGCTTCTGATGCATGGTCATGTCAATTTGTGGGTAATTGGCCAGATGCAAGCAGAAATGGTATCGCAGATTTATTGTTCAGCCAAGATACTAGTAGTAATGGGCAACCCAGAGGTATTGGTTTGTCTCTTTGGCGATTCAACATTGGTGCAGGAAGTGCAGCAAAAGGGGATAACAGTGGTATTAATGACGAATGGAGAAGGGCAGAGTCTTTTTTAAATGACGATGGTACGTATCAATGGGATAGACAAGCTGGTCAGATATGGTTTTTGAATGCAGCCAAACAGCGTAAGGTTGACCAATTTTTAGCTTTTACAAATTCCCCACCTATACAGTTTACTGTTAATAAAAAAGCCTTTGCTACTGCTGGTAAATCAAACCTTAGTGCAGATAACTTTGATGCTTTTTCTAGTTTCTTGACTACCGTTATTAAAGGCGTTAAAGACAAAACAGGTATTACGTTTAACTACATAAGTCCGGTGAATGAACCGCAATGGGAGTGGAGTGACGGAGGACAAGAAGGAACACCTTTCAAAAACGATGAAATAGCAGGAATAACGCGTTCGCTTAGTGCAAGTTTATTAAAAGAAAACCTTTCTACAAAGATTAATATAGCAGAAGCTGGGCAACTAGAATTTTTATATTCAGCCAATAACAATGTTGCTAAAGGAAATCAAATTGTCGATTTTTTTAATCAAACTTCACCAAACTATGTAGGGAACCTGCCTAATGTAGAAAAGGCAATTTCAGGACATAGTTATTTTACAAGCTCTCCTTTTATACAAGCTCGTGATAAAAGAAAACTATTGTCGGATAGGGTTGCGGAGATACCTTCGCTAAAATATTGGATGTCGGAATATTGTATTCTGGGTGATAATGCTGGTGAAATGAATGGAAATAAAAAAGACCTAGGCATAGACCCTGCTTTGTATATAGCAAGAACAATCCATAATGATTTAGTGAGTGGTAATGCTACAGCTTGGCACTGGTGGATAGCCATATCTCCTTATGATTATAAAGATGGACTAGTTTATATTGATAAAGCCAAATCAGGAGGCAGTTTTAGTGCTAGCAAAATGTTATGGAGTTTTGGCAATTTTAGTAGATTTATACGACCCAATGCAGAACGAATTGCGGCTGATATTGAAAATGATGATACACAAAACCTATTGTTAGTTTCTTCTTATAAAGACCTTGCCAATAAGCAGCTTATCACCGTAATCATCAATGCTGATATTAATCCTGTTGATGTAACGCTTTCAGTAAAGAACGTAAAAGTTAGCACTGTTAAAGCTTATATTACATCTAAAGATGCTGATTTAAAACCACAAGTAGCTACCAAAATCAATCAAGTTATTACCATTCCAGCTCGTGCCATCACTACTTTAGTGAGTACATTTGATTAATAAAAATAATGTAGTATAAAAACGGAACAATTTGTGTTTTTGCGGAGCTAGCCTACTTTATTTGTAGCAAGCACCATGAGTAGATAGCTGTCCTCGCTAAATCTTTTGAATAATTTGTAGCTTAAGTGATATACTGTAGTCTCTCTGAGTTCGCTTTACATAATTTGTTTCTTGGTTCATAAGAAAGTTTTTTGTGTATCACAATTTTAGAATAAGCTATAATATTTATCCCCTAGCGAGTGATTCAAGTCCTACTGATTACCCATAAGTATTGATGTTATATATTTCTTTAATAGTTTGAAATTTTTGGAATCCTCTCCACAGTGTAACACATCCCAAGGGTCTGTTTTTCTGTAAAAGACTTC